>NZ_JBFTJE010000026.1:0-78080 GCF_056395265.1 Cupriavidus sp. 10L43_2 | reverse complement strand
CCTTGGCCAGGCCCACCACATTGTTCTTCATGGTCTGGCGGTCCATCGACTGCACACCGAAGGCCATCTGCGGCTGGTGGTCGATGATGATCAGCTGGCTGTTGCGCGGGGTCAGGACTTGCAGCTTGGCGTTGTTGGCGTTCGACATGGTGGTTTCTCCGGTAGCTAAAGGTTGATTCATTCAGTTTTATTGCTTTTCGCTGTTCGCCGTTGTTTTGTTGTGGCGTTGCGATGGGATGAACTATACGGGGCGATAAGTGACGTAAATCCGCTGAAGTCTCACGTAGTTATTCAAATTTTTTGAAATTTGATTTTTCCACCGCGCTTTTGCACGATAGACTCCACCCGAGCCGTTCTTGACACGGCGCCGGAGCTGCCGATGGTCCGCCTGCTGATGCTGCTGCTGGGAGTCGATTACCTGCGTACCCGATGGAAGGGGCTGGCCTGGGCCGGGGCGGTCAGCATGGTGGTGGGCACCGTGCTGTTCGTCGATGCGCTGGACGGCAAACTCGATTTTCCGATCGAGCCCTTCGCCTGGCTGCTGCTGCTCGAAGGACTGGCCACGCTGGCCGTGGCCTCGACCGGCATGGGCGGGCAGCGGACGCTGCGCTACGTCAAGGGCGTCGCCTTCAGTGTGGCGGCGATTCTCGTGCTGGCCGGCCATCACCATGGCCACATGATCCTGTCGTTGATCTTTGGCACGCTGTTTCTTGCCGATGGCCTGCTGCAGGTGGCTTCGGCGCATGTCGTGCGCTTTCGCACCTGGCGTCTGGCAATGGCCGGCGGCCTGCTCGAAATCGCGTTTGCCATCTTCTTCATCCAACCCTATCCGACTCACTACGTTGGCACGGTGCCGTACTGCGTGGGGCTCGGGTTGATCTTCGGCGGCTGGAACATGTTGCTGCTGGCGTCGCGCGTACGGCGTCTGCCCGCCGGTCCTGGCTCGAGGGATGATCCGGCGTTCACGTCGGACGGGGCTGCCAGACGGCGGCTGACGACATGGCGCGGCCCGCCTGCCGCAGACGAGCGCGCGTTGATCGTTCATGTGTGGACGCCGGTGGGCACCGCCAAGGCCGAGGCGCAGCGCCAGCCGATCATCGACCGCTACATCGCCGCCGTGGACCGCGACGGCGTCATTTCGACGGGCCATGCCGCGCTGGAGTCGCCGGAGGGGATCTATATCAGCCTCTATCCGGCCGTCGAGATCGACCGCTCTCCGGACGATTTTGCTCGCCTGCTGCGCGCCACGCGCGAGAACGACGTGCCCGGATTGTTCCAGCCGGACTATCCCACCGAATCAAGCGCGTGGTGTCCGTCCACGGTGCAGGTGCGCATTCGCAACTACGATGCCGAACGCCTGCGAACCTTCTGGCACGACGATCGGCAGAACACCACCTACAACCTGACGCACCGCAACTGCTCAAGTACCGTGGCGCAAGCGCTGGACGCCGCGCTGGAGGGCGCCGCCGCGCGCGTCTGGGCGCGCCTCGATGGCTGGTGGCCGCTGTTGCGGCTGCTTCTGACGCCGGAACTGTGGGTTGCCGCCCATCTGCGCAAGCGCGCTACCACCATGGCGTGGACGCCCGGCCTGACGCTCGACTACGCGCGCGCCATGAGCATGCTGGCCGATCCGCGCCCCTTCGCGTGGGCGACGGTGCTGGACGGGCTGACTGCACGACGATCCGGGCGCCAGTCGCGCTAGTTCACCGGACGGTTCCTGACCAGCCACGCTGCCATCCGACACAGGCGCCGATGCCGCAGATAAAAAAACCCCGCGCATTGCGGGGTTTTTCTTCACAAGAACGGCTGACAGAGGATCAGAACGGAATATCGTCATCCATATCTTCAAAGCCGTTCGACGGGCTTTGCTGCGGGCGGCGCTGACCGCCGCCTTGTGCGCCGCCACCCTGGGCGCCGCCCTGGGCACGGCCGCCGCCGTAGCCGCCACCACCACCGCCTGCGCCAGCACCACCGGCGCCGCCCTGGGCCTCGCGGCTGTAGCCGCCGCCACCGCCGCCGAAGCTGCCTTCCTCACCGCCGCCCGCCGAGCGGCCGCCCAGCATCTGCATCTGGTCCGCGACGATTTCGGTGCTGTACTTGTCCTGGCCAGCCTGGTCCTGCCACTTGCGCGTGCGGATGCGGCCTTCGATATAGACCGACGAGCCCTTCTTCAGGTACTGGCCGGCAATCTCCGCCAGCTTGCCGAAGAACGCGATGCGGTGCCACTCGGTGGCTTCCTTGAACTCGCCGGACTGCTTGTCCTTGTAGCGATCGGTCGTCGCCAGGCGAATGTTCGTCACGGCGTCGCCGCTGGGCATGTAGCGGGTTTCCGGGTCGGCGCCCAGGTTACCGACGAGAATGACTTTGTTGACCGATGCCATGTAAATGTTCTCCAAGAACCGCGCCCCGCTTCCCTGCGGCGGCACGGCATGACTGATTTGCTTGTGGGTCGTCCGTCACAGGACGTAAACGACAACACGGTAAACGACATCACGCGCCCCCGGATATCCGGTCGGGCGCGTGTAGATGCTAACCCCGTTAAGACGAAAAAGCGTTTCGGACTGCTACGGATATGACAACAAGTGTGTCTAACCCGCCACTGCCGACGCACCCTCCTGCCCGCGGGCCGGTGGCGCCTTCATGCTCCACGCGATTATAAGCCAGAGCACCAGCACGGCCGCGCAACCGAGGAATACCGCGCTGCGCCCCTCGTGCTTGAGCAGCCAGCCGCCCACCACACCGCCCAGGAACAGCCCCATCGCCTGGGTGGTGTTGTAAACCCCCAGCGCCGCGCCCCGCCCGGCCGCCGCGTAGCGCGACACCAGCGACGGCTGCATGGCCTCCAGCACGTTGAATGCAACAAAGAACAGCAGCAGTACACCCACTATCGGCCACAGGCCCTGCACCGCCGCGAACAACAGCTGCACCACCGTCATCAGCGCCACCGAGGCCAGCAGCACCGGGCGCACCCGGCCATAGCGCTCGGCAGCCATCATCGGCCCCAGCATCAGCACGAAGGAGACCAGCACCACGGGCAGGTAGACCTTCCAATGCTGGTCCAGCGGCATACCGGCGTCGGCCAGCATGGCCGGCACGACCATGAACATCGCCACCTGGCTGGCGTGCAGCGCCAGCACGCCCACGTTCATGCGGATCAGGTCCGCATTCAGCAGCACCTGCCGGAACGGCATGCGCACCGGATGCGGCGGCGGGGGGGCCGGCACCAGGAACAGCGTCACGCCGATGGCCAGCACGCCCAGCACCGCCATCAGCCCGAAGATGCCGGACATGCCGATGCTCTTCAGCAGCGGCGAGGCAATCACCAGCGAGAGCGCGAAGGTCAGCCCGATGCTGCCGCCGACCATCGCCATGGCCTTGGTGCGATGGCGCTCGCGCGTCAGGTCGGCAATGCAGGCGGTGATGGCCGCCGAGATGGCGCCCATGCCCTGCATCGCCCGGCCAATGGTGATGCCAGCCAGGGTGTCCGAGAACGCCGCGACCAGCGCGCCGGCCACGAACAGCAGCAGCCCGGCCACCATGACCGGCTTGCGGCCGATGCGGTCGGACAGCCAGCCCAGCGGAATATGGAGGAAGGCCTGCATCAGGCCATAGATGCCCATGGCCAGGCCGATGCGCTGGGCGTCCTGTCCGTCGGGCAGGCCGCGCGCGTACTCGGCGAACACCGGCAGGATAAGGAACAGGCCCAGCATGCGCAGCGCGAAGATGCTCGCCAGCGAGAGACTGGCACGCAACTCGCTTTTCGTCATGCGGTCGCGCGCGGGCGCCGTCTGGGCGGCCGGGTCGGCAAGATTGGCGGGCTGGGGAGAAGAAGGAATCGACGGCATTGCGCTCGTGAATGGAAATCTGACTCGGTCGATGCGAAGCACCCGGATGGTGGGCCATGTGGCGCCCGTCCGCATGCCGGATGGCCAACGGGCAACCCGGGAAACCGAAGTTCGGTATATTAGCAGGTTTGCTTCCCCGCGCTTTCCGGGTCACGCGGCGGCCGAACCGCCGCCTGGCGCCTGGGTCGGAGCGGCGCTTCAGGCGTTGTGCAAGGCACTTTGAACATTCCGTGAGACCGACCTGTCCGCCCCCGGCGGCAGCGGCGGCCTGGCTGGGCAACTAATCGGTATATGGAAGAAATCAAGATCCGTGGGGCGCGTACCCACAACCTGAAGAACATCAACCTCGACCTGCCGCGCAACAAGCTCATCGTGATCACGGGGCTGTCGGGGTCCGGCAAGTCGTCGCTGGCGTTCGACACGCTCTATGCCGAGGGCCAGCGCCGCTACGTCGAATCGCTGTCCGCCTACGCCCGCCAGTTCCTGCAGTTGATGGAGAAGCCCGATGTCGACCTCATCGAGGGCCTCTCCCCGGCCATCTCGATCGAGCAGAAAGCCACCAGCCACAACCCGCGCTCCACCGTGGGCACGGTCACCGAGATCCACGACTACCTGCGCCTGCTGTTCGCGCGCGCCGGCACGCCCTACTGCCCGGACCACCACATCGCGCTCCAGGCGCAGAGCGTCTCCCAGATGGTGGACGCCGCGCTGGCCCTGCCCGAGGACACCAAGCTGATGATCCTGGCGCCCGTGGTGGCGGACCGCAAGGGCGAGCATTCGGACTTGTTCGATACGATGCAGGCCCAGGGCTTCGTGCGTTTCCGCGTGCGCTCGGGCGGCGGCACGGCCCATGAGGCCGAGGCGAAGGTCTACGACATCGACTCGCTGCCCAAGCTCAAGAAGACCGAGAAACACAGCATCGAGGTGGTGGTGGACCGCGTGAAGGTACGCGCCGACCTCAAGCAGCGCCTGGCCGAATCGTTCGAAACCGCGCTGCGGCTGGCCGACGGCCGTGCCATCGCGCTGGAGATGGATACCGGGCACGAGCACGTGTTCAGTTCGCGCTTCGCCTGCCCGATCTGCTCGTATTCCCTTCAGGAACTGGAGCCCCGGCTGTTCTCGTTCAACAACCCGA
The DNA here is from genome assembly GCF_056395265.1 of Cupriavidus sp. 10L43_2. Classification (NCBI taxonomy): domain Bacteria; kingdom Pseudomonadati; phylum Pseudomonadota; class Betaproteobacteria; order Burkholderiales; family Burkholderiaceae; genus Cupriavidus; species Cupriavidus sp. 10L43_2. Next base: position 73,100 of record NZ_JBFTJE010000026.1, on the reverse strand, counting down.
TGGGCGCCTGCCAGAGCTGCGACGGGCTGGGCCAGATCACCTTCTTCGATCCGAAGCGCGTGGTGGCCTTCCCCAATCTCTCGCTGGCCTCGGGCGCCATCAAGGGCTGGGACCGCCGCAACCAGTTCTACTTCCAGATGCTGCAAAGCCTGGCGGCGTTCTACGACTTCGACACCGATACCGCGTTCGAGGACCTGCCCGCCAACGTCCAGCAGGTGGTGCTGCACGGCTCGGGCGAGGTAGAGATCCCGTTCACGTATATCAACGAGAAAGGCCGCACCACGGTGCGCGCCCATGTGTTCGAGGGGATCATCCCGAACCTGGAGCGCCGCTACCGCGAGACCGATTCGGCGGCCGTGCGCGAGGAACTCGCCAAGTACCAGAACAACCAGCCCTGCCCGTCCTGCGAAGGCACCCGGCTGCGCACCGAGGCGCGCCACGTGAAGGTGGGCGAGGACGACCAGGCGCGGGCCATCTACGAGGTCAACGGCTGGCCGCTGCGCGACGCGCTGACGTGGTTCCTGACCCTGAACCTGCACGGCGCCAAGCGCGAGATTGCCGACAAGATCGTCAAGGAAATCACTGCGCGGCTGAACTTCCTGAACAACGTGGGGCTGGACTACCTGTCGCTGGAGCGCAGCGCCGACACGCTCTCGGGCGGCGAGGCCCAGCGCATCCGGCTGGCCTCCCAGATCGGCTCCGGGCTGACCGGCGTGATGTATGTGCTCGATGAGCCATCCATCGGCCTGCACCAACGCGACAACGACCGCCTGATCGGCACGCTCAAGCATCTGCGCGACATCGGCAACTCGGTGCTGGTGGTGGAGCACGACGAGGACATGATCCGCGCCTGCGACTACGTCGTGGACATCGGCCCCGGTGCCGGGGTACATGGCGGGATGATCGTGGCCGAGGGCACGCCGCCGCAGATCGAGGAGGCGCCGGGCTCGCTGACGGGCCAGTACCTGTCCGGCAAGCGCCGCATCGAGGTGCCCAAGACGCGCGCCAATCCGGACGAGGAGCGGCTGCTGCGCATCGTCAACGCCACCGGCAACAACCTGCGCAACGTGACCGCCGAGATTCCGGTGGGGCTGCTGACCTGCATCACCGGGGTGTCCGGCTCGGGCAAGTCCACGCTGATCAACGACACGCTCTACCACGCCGTGGCGCGCCACCTGTACGGCAGCACGGCCGAGCCGGCCGCGCACGACCATATCGAAGGGCTGGAGCACTTCGACAAGGTCATCAACGTCGACCAGAGCCCGATCGGTCGCACGCCGCGCTCGAACCCCGCCACCTACACCGGCCTGTTCACGCCGATCCGCGAGCTGTTCGCGGGCGTGCCGTCGGCCAAGGAGCGCGGCTACGATCCGGGCCGGTTCTCGTTCAATGTGAAGGGGGGCCGCTGCGAGTCCTGCCAGGGCGACGGCGTGATCAAGGTGGAGATGCACTTCCTGCCCGACGTCTACGTGCCGTGCGATGTCTGCCACGGCCAGCGCTACAACCGCGAGACGCTGGAAGTCCTCTACAAGGGCAAGAGCATTTCCGAGGTGCTGGACCTGACCGTGGAGCAGGCCCACGAGTTCTTCAGCGCCGTGCCGGTGGTGCGCCGCAAGCTGCAGACACTGCTGGATGTGGGGCTGGGCTATATCCGGCTGGGCCAGTCGGCCACCACGCTGTCTGGCGGGGAGGCGCAGCGGGTGAAGCTGTCGCTCGAACTGTCCAAGCGCGACACCGGCCGCACGCTCTACATCCTCGACGAGCCGACCACGGGCCTGCACTTCCATGACATCGAGCTGCTGCTCAAGGTCATCCACAAGCTGCGCGACCAGGGCAACACGGTGGTGATCATCGAACACAACCTGGATGTCATCAAGACCGCCGACTGGCTGCTGGACATGGGCCCCGAAGGCGGCGCCGGCGGCGGGCAGGTGATCGCCAAGGGCACGCCCGAGACCGTGGCCAAGAGCCGCGCCAGCTTCACTGGCAAGTACCTCGCCCCGCTGCTCAAGCGGGGATAAGACCGCACCCCGGGCGCGCTACCGCGTCTGGGCTTCCGGCACACCGGTCACGCCGGCGGGCGGGTCTTCCTTCATCCGGCTGCGGTTCATCAGCCCGGCCTGCTCCAGCACCGGGTAGGCCGTGGCGCAGAACAGCGAGTTGAGTCGCTTCATTTCGCTGATGACGTCCAGGTGGAGCGAGCTGGTCTCGATGCTCTCCGTCGTCTGCACCGCCACGCGCTGCAAATGCGTCCGCGCGTACTTCCGCTCCAGTTCGCGGAAGTTGGCCTTCTCGCCCATCAGCTGCTGGGCGCTGCGGATATCCCCGTTCAGGAACACCGACAAACCCAGGCGCAGGTTGGCCACCAGTCGGCCATGCATCTCGGTGATCTCCTGCATGCCGGCCTCGGAGAACGCCAGGTTGTGGGCGATCTTCTTGTCCTTGGCGTCCAGGATCACCCGTTCGATCAGGTCGCCCGCATGTTCGAGGTTGATGGTCAGCGAGATGATTTCCGTCCAGCGCTGGCCGTCGTGCTCGTCCAGCGCCTCGGTACTGATCTGGGTCAGGTACAGCTTGATGGCCGTGTAGAGGTCGTCCACCTCGTTGTCGATGCGGCAGGTGGCCGTGGCGAGCTTGGCGTCGTTGGTGCGCAGCACGCGCAGCATGTTGTCCAGCATCTGCTCGATGCGGTCGCCGATGCGGAGCACCTCGCGCGCGGCATTGGACAGCGCCAGCGTGGGCGTGGGCAGCGCGGCGGGGTCGAGGTGGCGCGGCGTGACCTGGCTGTCGCCGGTGTTGCGGCCGGGCAGGATGGCCTCGCAGATCCGCGCCAGGGGCGCCGTGGCCCCCAGCAGCAGCGCGGCCAGCGCCAGGTTGAACAGCAGGTGGAAATTGACGATGAGCCGCTGCGGGTCGGTGCTGACCAGCGCCAGCAGTTCCTCGGCCTGGTTCAGCAGCGGCAGCGCGATCACGCACCCGAGCAGCCGCGACAGCAGGTTGCCCAGCGTCACGCGCTTGCCCGGCTGGTTGTTGCCCGAGGTGGTCAGCAGCGCCGAGATCCCCGACCCCAGGTTGGCGCCGAGCACCAGCGCCAGCGCCACATGGATCGACACCACGCCCGCCGACGCCAGCGCGCCGCAGAACAGCACCACGGCCAGGCTCGAATAGCAGAGGATGGTCAGCACCGCGCCAATCAGCATGTCGAGCGCGGCATCGCCGGTCAGCGTGCTGAACAGCACCTTCACGCCGGCCGCCTGCACCACGGGGCGCGTGGCGATCGAGATCAGCTCCAGCGCGAGCGTAATCAGCCCGAGCCCGATCAGCACCCGGCCCACGTGCCCGGGGCGGCTGCCCTTCCAGCTCAGGTGGAGAATCACGCCGACGAAGATCAGCAGCGGCGAGAGCCACGACAGGTCCATCGAGAAGACCTGCACCATCAGCGCGGTGCCGACGTTGGCGCCGAGCATGATGGCGAGCGCGGGCGCCACGGCGATCAGGCCCTGTCCCACGAACGAACTGACGATGACGGCGGTGGCGTTGCTGCTCTGCACAAGCCCGGTCACGCCGAGCCCGGCCGCGAAAGCCGTGAAGCGGTTCGACACGCTGACTGACAGCACATGGCGCAGATTGGCGCCATACACGCGCAGGATGCCGACCTTGACGATGTTGGTGCCCCAGACCAGGAGCGCCACGCCAGATAGAAGATGGAGAAGTACGCCCATTGCGCGTCCTTATTCCTTCGTGACCGGTGCCGATGTCAGCAATCGAGGCTCCGCCCGGTCATCATGTTGTTGTCAAGGGGGCATTATGCGCCGCGCCCCCGGACCCGGCAATGGAGGGGAAAACAACGGCGGGCGCGGGCGCAGGGCTCAGTGGCCCTCGAAATTGCAGACCGTGAACAGCGGCAGGCCGCTCTTGTGCAACAGCTTCGAGCCGCCGAGTTCAGGCAGGTCGACGATCGCCGCGCCCTCCACCACGGTCGCACCCAGACGCTCCAGCAGCTTGCGGCCGGCCATCATGGTGCCGCCGGTGGCGATCAGGTCGTCGACCAGCAGCACGCGATCACCGGGCTTGCAGGCATCGGCGTGGATCTCCACGGTGGCGCTGCCGTACTCGAGCTCGTACTCCTCGGCCACGGTCTGGAACGGCAGCTTGCCCTTCTTGCGGATCGGCACGAAGCCGAGGTTCAGCTCGTACGCGATGATCGAGCCGAGGATGAAGCCGCGCGCGTCGATGCCGGCCACGAGGTCCAGCTCCTGGTCCATGTAGCGGTGCACGAATACGTCGATCAGCACGCGCAGGGTCTTGGGGTTCTGCAGCAGCGGGGTGATGTCGCGGAACATCACGCCGGGCTGGGGCCAGTCCGGCACGGTGCGGATGCGGTCACGCAGGTAACCGGTGACGTCGCCGAGGTCGGGGGACTGGATGAGGGAATCTGCCATGGGGATTTGCGTCGAAATGGAAATCGCGTGCCGCCTGCGGTAACGGGCTACCACCCGCCCCGCGCAGGGCCGCCGCACAATGGCCCGGCCGGCCTGGACCGGCTCCGGACACCCGTAACCATACAGGAGACTGCAATGGCCAAGAAAATTCTGATGCTGGTTGGCGACTTCGCCGAAGACTACGAAACGATGGTGCCCTTCCAGGCACTCCAGATGGTGGGCCACGTGGTCCACGCCGTCTGCCCGGACAAGAAGGCCGGCGACCACTGCGCCACGGCCATCCACGACTTCGAGGGCGACCAGACCTACACCGAGAAGCGCGGCCACAATTTCACGCTGAACGCGACGTTTGCCGATGTCGATCCGGCTGCGTATGACGCAATCGTCATTCCGGGCGGCCGCGCCCCCGAATACCTCCGCCTGAACGACCGCGTGCTGGAGATCGTGCGCCACTTCGCCACGGCGAACAAGCCGATCGCGGCGGTCTGCCACGGCGCCCAGTTGCTGGCCGCGGCCGGCGTGCTCGAAGGCCGCACCTGCTCCGCCTACCCGGCCTGTGCGCCGGAAGTCCGGCTGGCGGGCGGCAAGTACGCCGATATTCCGGTCGATCAGGCCCATACCGACGGCAACCTCGTCACCGCGCCCGCGTGGCCGGCCCACCCGGCATGGCTGGCCCAGTTCCTGACCGTGCTCGGGACCCGGATCACCCAGTAGTCATCCAGTCGACGTACAGTAGAGCCTTCCGAACGCGGCGCCAGCCCCCGGCGCCGCCGTCGCAGGAGGCATGCCGATGTGCGAGATCTTCGTCCGGGCCAATCCCGATTCCTACCAGACCCAGTCCCGCTCGCTGCGGCTGCACGGCGTGGCCACGAGCATCCGCCTGGAAAACCTGTTCTGGGAAGTGCTGGAGGAACTGGCGCAGCGCGACGCGATGACGGTCAACCAGTTGCTGACCCGGCTCCATGACGAACTGGCCGAGCATCGCGGCGAAGTGTCGCTGTCGGCCAATTTCGCGTCATTCCTGCGTGTGTGCTGCTTGCGTTACCTGATGCTGCAGGGCGAAGGGCGGATTCCAGCCGATAGCCACGTGCCGATCCGATCACTTGACGCCCACGCGGTGCTGGACGGCCTGCCGCCGTCCTGGGGCGGCGAAGGCTCCTCCCTCAATTCCTGAGCCGCTCTCTATATATAGAGGCGCTCAATCCCGCAGCAGCCGTTCCTCGGCGGACTCCAGTGCCTCCGGCGTGCCACGCAGCACCACGATATCGCCCGGTTCCAGCACGGTCTCCGGCTGCGGATCGAAGGCGCGGATGCCGCGCCGGCGCACCGCCGTCACCTCCACCCCGATCCGCTCCAGCCCCAGCGCGCCCAGCCGGCGGCCCACGGCCGTGTGCTCAGCGCCGAGCGAGACCGAATGGAGCCGCACGGTGTCGCGCTCGATCATGTCCTCTTCGTCGTCCCGACCGTGGAAGTAGCCGCGCAGCAGGCTGTAGCGCGCGTCACGGGCCTGCTGCACGCCGCGCACCACGCGCCGCATCGGCACACCCAGCAGCACCAGCGCGTGCGAGGCCAGCATCAGGCTGCCCTCGATGATCTCGGGCACCACCTCGGTGGCGCCGGCCTTCTGGAGCGTGTCCAGCTCGGAATCGTCCACGGTCCGCACGATCACGGGCAGCGCCGGCGCCAGCTCCTGCACGTGGTGCAGCACCCGCAGCGCCGACGGCGTGTTGGCATAGGTCACAATCAGCGCGGCGGCGCGGTGGATACCAGCGGCGATCAGCGCCTCGCGGCGGCCGGCATCGCCATAGACCACGGTGTCGCCGGCCCCGGCGGCCTCGCGCACGCGGTCCGGGTCGAGGTCGAGCGCCACGTAGTTGATGCCCTCGCGCTCGAGCATATGCGCCAGGTTCTGCCCGCTGCGGCCAAATCCGCAGATGATCGCGTGCTTCTCGGTCTGCAGGCTCTGGGCGGCGATGCGGGTCATGTTCAGCGACTGCATCAGCCATTCGTTGGCGGCAAAGCGCAGCACGATGGTGTCGCTGTACTGGATCAGGAACGGCGCCGCCAGCATCGACAGCAGCATCGAGGCCAGGATGACCTGGATCAGCACCGGATCCACCAGCCCGATACCATCGATCTGGTTCAGCAGCACGAAGCCGAACTCCCCCGCCTGCGCCAGCCCCAGCCCGGTACGGATGGCCACGCCCTGCCGGGAGCCGAACAGCCGCGCCAGCACCGTGATCAGCACCAGCTTGAACAGGATCGGCACGAACAGCAGGCCCAGCACCAGCCAGATGTGGTCGATCACCACATTGATGTTCAACAGCATGCCGATGGTGACGAAGAACAGCCCCAGCAGCACGTCGCGGAACGGCTTGATGTCCTCTTCCACCTGATGCCGGTAGGGCGTTTCCGAGATCAGCATGCCGGCCATGAACGCGCCGAGCGCCATCGACAAACCCAGCCGCTCGGTCAGCGCGGCCATGCCGAGCGTGACCAGCAGCAGGTTCAGCATGAACAGTTCCTGCGAGCGCCGCGCCGCCACCACGTGGAACCAGCGGCTCATCACCCGCTGGCCAAGGAAGAAGATCAGGCCGAGGGCCACCACGATCTTGACCGTGGCCACCCCCAGCGCCGCCGCCAGCTCGCCGGGGTCGCGCGAGAGCGCCGGGATGACGATCAGCAGCGGCACCACGGCCAGATCCTGGAACAGCAGCACGCTGATGATGTTGCGGCCGTGCTCCGCCTCCAGCTCCATGCGCTCGGAAAGCATCTTGGAGACGATGGCCGTCGAGGACATGGCCAGCGCCCCGCCCAGCGCCACCGAGGCCTGCCAGGTCAGCCCGATCCAGGCCGAGAGCGCCCATCCGGCCGCTACCACGAGCAGCATCGTCAGCACCACCTGGGAGCCGCCCAGCCCGAATACGAGCCGTTTCATCGAGCGGAGCTTGCCCAGGTTGAACTCGAGCCCGATCGAGAACATCAGGAAGACCACGCCGAATTCGGCCAGGTACTTGGTCTGGGCGGAATCGTTGGCCAGCGCGAGCGCGTGGGGACCGATCAGGATGCCCACCGCCAGGTAGCCCAGCATGGGTGGCAGTTGCAGCATGCGGAAGGCCACCACGCCAAGAACGGCGGCGGCCAGCAGCACGAGGGTCAGTTCCAGCGGAGAATGCATTCGGCGGGCTTCGGGGAAGACTTGGGGCTTGACCTGGAACGAGCCGGCCGGGCACGCGCGCCGTCCCGGCATCGGTGCCTCGCCGGGGAAACACGGCAAGCGGCGGTCGCCCGGACCCCATGGCAGAAAAGCCGGGCCGGTCGCCATCGCATTCGTTGGTATACTTCGTCGCCATGATAGCCAATTTCGATGCGGAACGAGCACTTAAGCTCGCTCGCCACACCCTCCAGATCGAAGCCGACGCCGTTTCCGCGCTGGCTGACCGACTGACGCCCGCGTTTACCAAGGCGGTCCAGATGATCCTGGGCTGCACCGGACGCGTGGTCGTGTCCGGCATCGGCAAGTCCGGCCATATCGGCCGCAAAGTGGCGGCCACGCTGGCTTCCACGGGTACGCCGTCGTTCTTCGTGCACCCGGCCGAGGCCAGCCACGGCGACCTGGGCATGATCACCCGCGACGACGTGCTGATTGCGTTCTCCAATTCCGGCGAGACGGCCGAGCTGCTGTCGATCGTCCCGATCGTCAAGCGCATCGGCGCCGGGCTGATCTCGGTCACCGGGAACCCGGAATCGAACCTCGCCAAGCTGTCCGATGCCCATCTGGACGGCGCCGTGGCCCAGGAGGCCTGCCCGCTGAACCTGGCCCCGACGGCCAGCACCACGGCGGCGCTGGCGCTGGGCGACGCCTTGGCCGTGGCCGTGCTGGACGCGCGCGGCTTTGGCGAGGAAGACTTCGCCCGATCGCACCCGGGCGGCGCGCTGGGCCGCAAGCTGCTGACCCACGTGCGCGACGTCATGCGCACCGGCAACGGCGTGCCCGAGGTGCGTGAAAACACCCCGCTGGCCCAGGCGCTGATGGAAATCACCCGCAAGGGCCTGGCCATGACGGCCGTGGTGGACCCGGACGGCCACGCCATCGGCGTGTTCACCGACGGCGACCTGCGCCGCCTGCTGGAAACCCCGCGCGACTGGCGCACCGTGCCCATCGGCGAGGTCATGCACCGTAACCCCCACGTGGTGAACCAGGACCAGCTGGCCGTGGAAGCGGTGCAGATCATGGAAGCGAACCGCATCAACCAGCTGCTGGTGGTCGATGGCGACGGCAAGCTCGTGGGCGCGCTCCACATCCATGACCTGACCCGCGCCAAGGTCATCTGAGCGGGGCCGGCGATGCGCGACTTCTTCGGCAGGATCTCCGGTCTGGTCATGCGGCTGCTGCCGCTGCTGCTAATGGCGATGGTCGCCGGCAGCACGTTCTGGCTGGTGCAGATCAACTCGCCCCATGAGGACGAGGCCGCCCAGAACCGCGCCAAGCGCCATGAGGCGGACTACTACATGGACCGCTTCTCGGCCACGGAACTGGACACGACCGGCGCCACCAAGATGCGCTTCACCGGCGTGAAGATGATCCATTTCGAGGACGACCAGACCTACGAGGTGACCACGCCGGCCATGCGCGCCTACCAGCCGGACCGCCCCCCGGTCACGGTCAACGCGGACCGGGGCGTGATGAACTCGGAGGGCTCGGTCATCGACCTGTACGGCAATGCCTTCCTGGTACGGCAACCCGGCGTGGATCCGTCGAAGGACCCGCGCATGACCGCTGCATCGCAATATTTCCAGTTGCTGGTCAATGACGACATCGTCAAGACCGATAAAGCGGTACAACTCACGCGCGGCCCGTCGGTGATGACGGCCAACGGACTGGTCTTCAACAATGTCACGCGCGAAGTACAATTGCTCGGCAACGTACGCGGCACCATCGTCATGAATCCGCCGTCGGGGCAGGCCCGGACCACGCAGTAAGCACAACAACAAGCACGCCAGGCGCCGGCAACGGATCGCCCGTCATTCTCTCAGCTGACCAACATGACCCCATCCCTGACGACGTTGTCCTGTCGCCGCATCGTGCCCGCCCTGGCGGTGGCAATCGCCGCGCTCGGCGCGACCCTGGCCCAGCCGGCCCTGGCGGAGCGTGCCGACAAGGACAAGCCGCTGGTGCTGGAGGCCAACAACGCCAGCTATGACGACGTGAAGCAGATCTATACGCTGACCGGCAACGTCGTGCTGACCAAGGGCACGATGGTGCTGAAGTCGGACGCCGCGCAGATCCGCACCGACCCCGAGGGCTACCAGTACGCGGTGGCCACGGCCAATCCGGGCCGCCAGGCGTATATCCGCCAGAAGCGCGACGGCGTGGACGAATACATCGACGGCTGGGGCGACCGCATCGAGTACGACGGCAAGCAGGAAATGTCGAAGCTGATCGGTCATGCCCGCGCGGCGCGCATCGCCGGCGCGAAGACCGTCGACGAGATCCGCGGCGCCGTGATCACCTACGACAGCCGCAACGAGTACTACACGGCTGCCGGCGGCGACAACAACACCTCCACCGGCAACCCGTCCGGCCGCGTGCGCGCCGTGCTCTCGCCGCGCGCGGACCCGGCCAGCGGCGCCGCCGCGCCGCCACCGCCGCTGGAACTGAAGCCGGCGCCCGCGCCCGGCAAGCCCTGAACCCCGGACGCGCCCGCCGCGTCACGCATGCATTGACCTGATGAACGACTCCGCCACGCTCGCCCCGAACGCCTCCGCAGCCCCGTCGGCCGCCCGTACCGACAGCAGCACGCTGGTCGTGCGCCACCTGAAGAAGCGCTACGGTTCGCGCACCGTGGTCAAGGACGTCTCGCTGGACGTGAAGAGCGGCGAGGTGGTCGGCCTGCTCGGTCCGAACGGCGCCGGCAAGACCACGTCGTTCTACATGATCGTGGGCCTGGTGGCACTGGATGAGGGCGACATCGTGCTGGACGACCAGCACATCAGCGGCCTGCCGATCCACGAGCGCGCCCGCATGGGCCTGTCCTACCTGCCGCAGGAGGCCTCGGTCTTCCGCAAGCTCAACGTCGAGGAAAACATCCGCGCCGTGCTCGAGTTGCAATTGGAGAAGGGCAAGCCGCTGCCGAAGGCCGAGATCGAACGCCGCCTGGATTCGCTGCTGGATGACCTGCAGATCGCCCATCTGCGCAACAACCCGGCGCTGTCGCTCTCCGGCGGCGAGCGCCGCCGCGTGGAAATTGCCCGGGCGCTGGCCTCCGCGCCGCGCTTCATCCTGCTGGACGAGCCGTTCGCCGGCGTGGACCCCATCGCCGTGGGCGAAATCCAGCGCATCGTGAGCTTCCTGAAGGCGCGCAACATCGGCGTGCTGATCACCGACCACAACGTGCGCGAGACGCTCGGCATCTGCGACCACGCCTACATCATCAGCGAAGGCACGGTGCTGGCCGCCGGCCAGCCTGAGGAAATCATCGCCAACGAGTCCGTGCGACGCGTGTACCTGGGCGAAAATTTCCGCATGTGACCCATCGGCCGCCGCGTGCGGCCGCGCTTCTCCCGGCCTCCACGGCGACAGCCGGGGTCGATCAGGAAGTCAGAGCGATAGGCGATAGCAATTTCCGTTCCATAGTCGGAAGGATGCGCATAGAATAGGTCGCATGAAACCGTCGCTTCAGCTTCGTCTCTCGCAACATCTGGCATTGACCCCGCAGCTGCAACAGTCGATTCGATTGTTGCAGCTCTCGACGCTTGAACTCCAGCAGGAAGTGGAACAGGCGCTGACCGAAAATCCCCTGCTCGAACGCGAAAACGACTGGATCGAAAGCCCGCTGCGGGTAGCCGCCGATGGCTCGGTCAACCTCCAGAGCGCCCCCGCGCCGGCCTCCTCCGAGCCACAGCCCAACGGCGACGCGCGCACCGATGGCGCGTCCGGCGGTGAGGACGACAACTACAACGACAACGGCAGCGAGGACTACGGCAGCGACTGGAGCCTCGACGACTTCGCCCGCCGCCCCCAGGGCGACGAGGACGAAAAGTCGCCGATGCAGTTGCGCGATGCCGAGCCCACGCTGCGCGAGCACCTGATGGGGCAGTTGGCCCCGCTGAAGATCTCGGTGCGCGACAAGGGCCTGGCCATCTTCCTGATCGAATCGCTCGACGATGACGGCTACCTGAGCGCCTCGCTCGAGGAAATCTGCACCGAACTGCCCGAGGAACTCGAATTCGAGATCGACGAAGTCCACGCGATCCTGACCCTGCTGCAGAGCTTCGACCCGCCCGGCGTGGGCGCGCGCAATGCCGCGGAGTGCCTCAGCCTGCAATTGCGTCGCCTGAAGCACTCCCATCGTGAGCTGGCGCTGACCATCGTCAATCATCATCTGGAACTGCTGGCCGTGCGCGACTACACGCGGCTAAAGAAAGCGCTCCAGGTGGACGAAATAGCACTGAAGGCGGCACACGAACTGATTCGCTCGCTGGCGCCGTATCCGGGGCACGCGTTCAACCGTCCCGAGGCCGACTTCGTGGTGCCCGACGTGTTCGTGCGCAAGAGCGGCAGCGGGTGGATCGCGGCGCTCAATCCGGATGTCATGCCACGGCTGCGCATCAACGACATGTATGCGCAGATCCTGCGCGGCGCGAAGGGCGAAACGGGGACGGCAGGCCTGCAGCAGAAGCTTCAGGAGGCGCGGTGGCTTATCAAGAACATCCAGCAACGATTCGATACGATCCTGCGTGTTTCGCAGGCAATTGTGGAACGTCAAAAGAACTTTTTCACGCATGGCGAAATCGCGATGCGCCCCTTGGTTTTGCGGGAAATAGCCGATACACTCGGTTTACATGAGTCGACCATTTCCCGGGTCACCACGAATAAGTACATGGCCACGCCCATGGGTACTTTCGAGTTGAAGTACTTCTTTGGGAGCCACGTCTCTACGGAGACTGGCGGCGCGGCCTCCTCCACGGCAATCCGCGCGCTGATCAAGCAACTGATAGGAGCCGAAGACCCCAGGAATCCTCTTTCCGACAGCCGGATCGCCGAACTGCTGGGTGAGCAAGGCTTCGTGGTCGCACGCCGCACGGTGGCGAAATACCGCGAAGCGCTCAAGATCCCCGCAGTCAATCTCCGCAAGACTTTGTAGCCGAGCCGCAACCGCCTGCCTGGTGCGGCTCTTTCAGAAGGAGAAGCGCTATGAACTTCAAGATCAGTGGACACCACCTCGACATCACGCCCCCGCTGCGTGAGTATGTGGAAACGAAACTGGAGCGAATTGTCAGGCATTTCGATCAGGTCATCGGCGTGAGCGTGCTGCTATCGGTGGACAATCACAAGGAGAAGGACCGGCGCCAGTACGCGGAAATCAATCTGCATCTGAAGGGGAAGGACATCTTCGTCGAAGCGCATCATGAAGATCTGTATGCGGCGATCGACTGTCTGGTCGACAAGCTCGACCGCCAGGTCATCCGCTACAAGGACCGCGTACAGGGCCACGATCGCGAGGCGGTGAAGTACCAGATGGCCGCCCAGCAACTGACGCAGCAGTAGACACCTGCAGGCAACCGAAAACAGAGCGGTTGCCGACCCTGCAGAGGACTGAAAAGAAGAGCTCAAGCCGCGCAATCAGCGCGGCTTTTTTGATGGGCGCGCGCCATGGCGGTGACGGTGCGGGCACCTGGAATGTTTCGTTACCTTATTGCCACGCCGGAGGGCGACCCGGGGCCCCCGTGAGCGGTCAAAATGGGAACAAGTGTTCGCAAGCCGCCCGCCTCGGTGTATGCTCCGCCATACAAATAACGACAGGACGGCCCCGGGACACCCCGGGTGGGCAAGCCGGCCGGCACGTCGTGGCACCGCCGCGACCCCGGCGCTGCATCGCAAAATCGCGGTGGAGCCCTGCTCTATAATGGCCGGACGCTCCAATGCGGGCGTCCCAGACAAGATCTCGGTACCCAAGTTTCGCCCCGAATCCGGCGGGACGGCCTTCGCGCCCCGGCCCGCTAACCTGACTTCTCGCGCATCGCCCATGAATCGTTTGGCCAAATTGCTGCCACCCGGCAACATCCATCTCGACGTCACCGTCACCAGCAAGAAGCGGGTGTTCGAGCAAGCCGGGCTCCTGTTCGAGAACAACCATGGCGTGGCGCGTGCTACCGTGACCGATAACCTGTTCGCGCGCGAATCGCTGGGTTCCACGGGTCTGGGTGCCGGCGTGGCCATTCCGCATGGCCGCATCAAGGGTCTCAAGCAGCCGCTGGCCGGCTTCATGCGCCTGGCCGAGCCCATTCCGTTCGAATCGCCGGACGGCAAGCCGGTGTCGCTGTTGATCTTCCTGCTCGTGCCGGAACAGGCCACGCAACAACATCTGGAAATCCTGTCGGAAATCGCCCAACTGCTCTCGGACCGCGAGATGCGCGAGGGCCTCGCCACACTGCCCACGTCGGAAGCGGTGCATGATCTGCTGACGCAGTGGCACCCCTGACTCCCGCCCCAACGGCCGCCTGAAACGGCCTGTCCGCCCCCGAAAGTCATACGCGCATGGAACTCACCGGCGTCACCTCGCAGTCGATCTTCGACGACAACGCAGCCGACATCAAGCTCTCGTGGGTCGCTGGCCTGGAAGGGGCCGACCGGGCCTTCGACGTGGAATTCGCCCGCGAAGCCACCTCGGCGGCGGACCTCGTCGGCCACTTGAACCTGATCCACCCGAACCGGATCCAGGTGCTCGGCAAGCCGGAAATCCTCTACTACCAGCGCCTCGACGACGAGCCGCGCAAGCGCCAGATGGGCGAGCTGATCCTGCTCGAGCCGCCGTTCCTCGTCGTGGCGGATGGCATGGAGCCGCCGCCAGACCTGGAGCTGCGCTGCACGCGCTCGTCCACGCCGCTGTTCACCACGCCGGTGTCGTCGGCGGCTGTGATCGACCATCTGCGGCTCTACCTGTCGCGCATCTCCGCCCCGCGCGTGACGATGCACGGCGTGTTCCTCGACATCCTCGGCATGGGCGTGCTGATCATGGGCGAGTCCGGCCTGGGCAAGAGCGAACTGGGCCTGGAACTGATCTCGCGCGGCCACGGTCTCGTGGCCGACGATGCGGTGGATTTCGTGCGACTCGGACCCGACTTCATCGAGGGCCGCTGCCCGCCGCTGCTGCAGAACCTGCTGGAAGTGCGCGGCCTGGGCCTGCTCGACATCAAGACGATCTTCGGCGAGACGGCCGTGCGCCGGAAGATGAAGCTCAAGCTCGTGGTGCAGCTCGTGCGCCGCAACGACGGCGAGTTCGAGCGCCTGCCGCTTGACTCGCAATACCTCGATGTCCTGGGCCTGCCAATCCACATGGTGAAGATCCAGGTGGCAGCCGGCCGCAACCTGGCCGTGCTGGTCGAGGCTGCGGTGCGCAATACGATACTGCGCCTGCGCGGCATCGACACCTTGCGCGACTTCATGGACCGTCAGCGCGCCGCCATGCAGGCGGACGTGGTCTCGCGCGGCCAGGGCCGCCTGCTCTGATGCGGTGGCGCGTCAACGCGCCACGGCTCTCCATCGTTTGTGCTGTAATGGGCATCGAGCCAATGGATCGGACCCATTCGTAGTGTTTCCACAGCCAAGGAGAGAAGCATGAAGAAGCTGATCGCGATGTGTTTGCTGGTGACCCCGCTGCTGGCCACGGGCGCGTTTGCCCAGAGTGCCTCGGCCCCCGCCGCCTCTGGCGCCAAGGCGCCCAACGCCCAACAGGACAAGATGAAGGCCTGCAACGCCCAGGCCACCGGCAAGAAGGGCGACGAGCGCAACAAGTTCATGAGCGACTGCCTCTCCAACAAGCCCGCCGCCGCCGCCGAACCCAAGACCCAGCAGGACAAGATGACCGCCTGCAGCAAGCAGGGCAAGGGCAAGAAGGGCGACGACTACAAGAAGTTCATGAGCGATTGCCTGTCCAAGCCGGCGGCCTGATCGTCACTTTTTGTGCGCCGGGTGTCATGACGCAGCCATCACCCGGTGCTATCCTTGCAGGGCTATGCGGATCCTCCTCATCACCGGAATCTCCGGCTCCGGCAAGTCTGTCGCCCTCAATGTCCTGGAAGATGCAGGCTACTACTGCGTCGACAACCTCCCGGCACAATTCCTGCCCGAGCTGACCAGCTACCTGGCCGAGCAGGGCTATACCCACCTGGGCGTGGCCACCGACATTCGCAGCCGCGAGTCGCTGGCGCGGCTGCCGGACACCGTGCGCCAACTGGCCGCCGCCGGCCATCAGGTGCAGGTGCTGTTCCTGACCGCCAACACCGACGCGCTGGTGCAGCGCTACTCCGAAACACGCCGCCGCCACCCGTTGTCCGGGCGCGTGGCCGAGGTACCCGCCCTGCCGGGCAGCGCCAATGCCGATGCGGCACCGCACGATACCTCGCTGATCGAAGCCATCGAGATGGAGCGCGAGCTGCTGAGCCCGCTGGCCGAATCGGCGCACCGTATCGACACCAGCAACGTCCGCACCAACACGCTGCGCAGCTGGATCAAAGAGTTGATCCGGGGCGAGGACAGCCAGCAGCTCACGCTGCTGTTCGAATCGTTCGGCTTCAAGCATGGCGTGCCGAGTGACGCGGACATGGTCTTCGACGTGCGCTCGCTACCCAACCCCTACTACGACCTCGCGCTGCGCCCCCTCACGGGCCGCGACGTGCCGGTGATCGACTTCCTGCAAAGCCAGCCGATGGTGCTGGCGATGGCCGAGGACATCCGCGCCTACGTGGAGAAGTGGCTACCGAGTTTCATTGCCGATAACCGCAGCTACCTGACCGTGGCGATCGGCTGCACGGGCGGCCAGCACCGCTCGGTGTTTATCGCGGAAAGACTTGCCAACTACTTCCGGGCACATGGTAATGTGCTGGTCAGGCACCGCGAGCTTGCCCCGGCAGGCTGACGCGCCAACGTCCCTCCCTGGTAGTGGAACCGGAACCGGCATCGCATGTCGTCACATCCACCAGACACTGGTCATTCGACGCATCCCGCGCCTGATCTGGACGCGCTGCCCCTGTTTCCGCTCCACACGGTACTGTTTCCCGATGGCCGCCTGCCGCTGCGCGTATTCGAGGCGCGCTATGTGGACATGGTGCGCAACTGCATGCGCGACCACACGCCGTTCGGCGTCTGCCTGATCGCGAGTGGCAACGAGGTGGCGCAGCAGGACCAGCCCACCGTGCCCGAAGACGTGGGCTGCCTGGCCGATATCGTCGACTGCAATATGGAGCAACTGGGCGTGCTGCTGATCGAGGCGCGCGGCCGGCAACGCTTCCAGGTCCTTTCCCACAGCACGCGTGATGACGGCCTGATCGTGGCCCGGGTGGAGTTGCTGCCGCCCGACGAGATCGACTGCAAGCTCGAATTGCTCGGCGAATGCCTGTCGGCGCTGCGGCGCATCGTCAGCGCCATCCATGCCGAGCAGGCCGACAAGTCGCGCCTGCCCTTCAACGAGCCATATCACTGGGACGACCCGAGCTGGGTCGCCAACCGGCTCTGCGAATTGCTGCCCGTGCCGCTCAAGGCCAAGCAAATGCTGATGGCGCTACCCGATGCCGGCATGCGCATCGAGATCGTCCACCGCTACATGCGTCAGCATCACATCGTCTGACGCCCCTCGCCGTTTCCTGAATTTTCCCTAGAACAAGCCGCCGCGCGCCTGATCTTCGAGCAGCCGCCGCACCGGTGCGGGCGTGCCGAGCGCATCGAGATCGTCGAGCGACAGCCAGCGCCGGCTGACGCCATCGTCCGCGCCGCCGCGCAGCGCCAGCGCGCCCAGGTCCACCCGCACCGCGCGGATCAACAGGCGGAAGTGCGTGAACACGTGCGTCAGCTCCCCGGCCAGCGTCGCAGAGGTCGGCTCGCCGAATTGCCGGGCGACCTCGCGCGCGGCGTCCTCGGCTGCGTCTGCATCGAAGGGCACCGTGTCGACGGGCATCTCGGGCAGGCTCCACAGGCCGCCCCAGATACCGCTGTCGGGTCGTAGATTGACGAGAACGTCGCGGCCGTGGCGGATGATCAGCATGACGGTGCTGCGCTCGGGAATCGCGGCACGCGGCTTGGGCGTCGGCAGCGTGCCGGTCAGGTTCTCGCGGCGCGCCACACATTCGTCGGACAGCGGGCAGGCCGCCGCATCGACCAGACAGGCCGGCTTGCCGCGCGAGCAGATCGTCGCGCCCAGGTCCATCAACCCTTGCGTGTAGGCCACCATGTCTTCGGCCTGATGCGGGCCGGCGGGCGGCAAGGCGCGCTCGGCCAGCGCCCACATCCGCATCTCGATGGCCCGCTCGCCCGGATAGCCGTGGATGCCGAACACGCGCGCGAACACGCGCTTCACGTTGCCGTCGAGGATGGGCGAGCGCACGCCGGCGCTGAACGCGGCGATGGCAGCCGCCGTCGAGCGGCCGATGCCGGGCAGCGTGACCAGCACGGCCGGATCGGTCGGGAACTCGCCGCCGTGGTCGTCCATGACCGTCTTCGCGCAGCGGTGCAGGTTGCGCGCGCGCGAGTAGTAGCCCAGGCCAGCCCAGAGCGCCATGACGGCGTCGGCCGGCGCGGCGGCCAGCGCGGCCACGGTGGGCAGCGCGGTCACGAAGCGCTGGAAGTACTCGATCACCGCCGCCACCTGGGTCTGCTGGAGCATGATCTCGGACAGCCAGATCCGGTACGGGTCGCGCGTGTTCTGCCACGGCAGGTCGTGCCGGCCATGCGTGCGCTGCCACGTCACCACGCGGGCGCCGAAGTCGTCGGGCACGGCAATGTCGGGGCTGGCTGGGAGGGTGGGGGCGGCGGCTGACTTGCGGGGCATTGCGGGGCGGTGGGGAAAAGAAAAGCGCCGCTCTAAGGCGGCGCCACATGATACCGCGATGCGGTGCCCGGTCAGGCCGCGCGCGCGCCGTGCTCGACTGCCGGTTCGACGAGAACCTTGGCAAAGCCCTCGATCTTGGTGCTGCGCTCGTCCAGGCCGTTGAGCACCTGTTCGAGTTCGGCGATGCGGCTTTCCAGCGTGTCGGTGGCCTCGTGGATGCGTTCGATCGAATCCACCCGGCGGCGCAGTTGCTTCTGATGCTCGCGCACCTGCGCCTCGAGCGGCGTCATCACGGACTTCAGCCAGATCTCGATATCGCGGTTCAGGTCTCGGAAATTCTCCAGAACCCGGCTCGCCATCGTCGCGAACGCGTTCTGCACCAACTGCGGCCGCGAACGGGTCAGCATGTTCACCGTGCCGAAATGGTTGTTCACCAGTTGCAGCGTTTCCTGCAGCTCCACCGCGTAGCGCGAGGTGACGAACTGCATCGGCGCCGGCAGCGTGAAACCGTGCTCGGCGTTGAAGCGGCGATACATGCTGTCCACCAGTTGATGCAGGCCGGCGATCTTCTGGTCGGCATCGTGGATCAGGCCGGTCAACTGGCCGAACAGCGCCTCCATGTCCTCGCGCAGGCCGCGCGAGAAGAATCGCTCCTTCATCTGCTCGCGGGCGTCACGCATGGTGCGGCGCACGTCGCGCAACTGCAGGCTCTTGATGATGTCCGCGCTGTGGCGGCCGAAGACCAGGCGCAGCGCCTGGAACTTCGAGATGCTCTGCTCGAATTCCTCTTTCTCGCCCTGCACGCGCAGCAGCATGTGCTTGACCATCGCGTGGTTCTTGCCGCGCAGGCCGCGCAGCTCGAACAACTGCTCGACGATGTCCCGGCGGCGGCTTTGCAGTAGTTGCTGGGCGCCGCGCGACATGTCCTGCACCAGGCGCTGGACCTGATCGGACACGATCTCGCGCCGCTGCGGAATCAGCTGGTCGGACAGCACGTGCTCGAACTGCGGCAGGTTGCTGCGTACCAGCATCGGCTGGTCATGGGTGACCTTGGCGACCAGGCCCTTCTGCGCCGACACCGGGTAGACGCGGCGCTCCTCGATGCCGAGGATCTGGGCCGTCGAGCGAACCTGCCGCGAAATCTCCGAGGCAATCTCCGGCGACGACTTGAGCGGGTCCCACAGCCCGTCGATCTTGTTCAGCACGGCCAGGCAGCCCCGGCGATGGCCGGCGCCCACGTGGCTGCGCCACAGTTCGAGGTCGCTCTTGGTCACGCCGGCGTCGGCGGCCAGCACGAAGACCACCACGTGCGCATCGGGGATCAGCCGCAGCGTCAGTTCCGGCTCGGTACCGATCGCGTTCAGGCCCGGCGTGTCGAGGATGACCAAGCCCTGGCGCAGCAGCGGGTGCGGGAAGTTGATCACCGCATGGCGCCAGCGCGAGATCTCGACCATGCCATCGGCATCGACCGACCACGCGGCGTCCGGGTCGTTCTCGTTATAGAGGCCGAGCGATTCGGCCACGGCCGGCGTCACGCGCGTGGTTTCCACCACGTGCTGGAACGCGGCCAGCATGCCCTCGGGCGACGACGGATCCAGCGGCACCGTGGTCCAATGCGAATTGGACGAGCCGGGCTCCATGAAATCGGCCGTGGAGGCGTCGTGCAGGCGCGTCTCGATCGGCAGCAGGCGAATGCTCGGCTGCTCGTTCTCGTCGTAGCGCAGCTCGGTCGGACACATCGTGGTCCGGCCCGCCGACGACGGCAGGATGCGCCGGCCGTAGTCGGCAAAGAAAATCGCGTTGATCAGTTCGCTCTTGCCGCGCGAGAACTCGGCGATGAACGCCACCTTGAGGCGGTCGCTCTTGAGAACGTTCTGAATGCGCTGGACGCGGTCATCCGCGGTAGCGTCATAGAGGTCGTACTGTTGCAGCCACGACTGGAATTCGGCGAGAGACTGAAGGACCCCGGTTCTCCAGGCGCCATATTGTTCGAATTGATGGGCGAGGCTCGTCATGGAGTTGTGCGCGTTCGCTGTTTCGGCTCGGATTTATTGGTTCGAACTCGTACGACCCGCCTCGCGCAAGGCTACCCGTTGACCCTCGGACCCCGCCACGAGACGCGCACCGGATCAATGCCACATTAGTGGGAGATTCGGCGCTTTTTGTAACTTTTTATGTCTGCGCACACGATACATGGTTTGTGTCGGATTTTGTGGAATTCACGTCCCTTGCGCGCGCCGCCGTCACAGAGTGTTGCGCGGAGCCATCGGCAATGCCGGACGACAATGTATGGACATTGGATCGTCACGCGCACCAAGCCGCCGAGACCCCCGTCAATGCTGGCAATGCGGGCAATAGAAGGTGGAACGCTGGCCCTGCACGATCTGGCGGATCGGGGTGCCGCAAACGCGACACGGCTCGCCGGGCCGGTCATAAACGAAGCAATCCAGCTGGAAGTAGCCGCTGCTGCCATCGCTGCCGACGAAGTCGCGGAGCGTGCTGCCGCCCCGGGCGATGGCCTCGGCCAGCGTCTCGCGCACGGCCACGGCCAGCTTGTCGCAGCGCGCGAGGCTGAGCCGGCCCGCCGCCGTGGTCGGCCGGATGCCGGCCCGGAACAGGCTTTCCGAACAATAGATATTGCCCACGCCCACCACGATCTCGCCGGCCAGCAGCGCGGTCTTGATCGCCATGGACCGGCCCCGCGTATGGCGATGGAGCCAGGCGCCGTCGAAGCGCGGATCGAACGGCTCGAGGCCGAGCTTGCGCAGCAGCGGATGCTCGCCGAGGTCCGCCTCTGGCAAGGGGCTCCAGATAATCGCCCCGAAACGGCGCGGGTCGCGGAAGCGCAGGGTCACCGGACGGGAATCGGGGGAATTCGGGGCTTCAGGGACATTGGGGGCATCAGGGGGGGCGTCGGGCGCGGCCAGGACGAGGTCGAGGTGATCGTGGGTGCCCGGGGATGGTGCATCGGGATAGACCCGCAGCGTGCCGGTCATGCCGAGGTGAATCAGCAGCCAGCCGGTGTCGGTGTCACCTTCCAGGCCCTCCGCGCCACATCCGGTGCCGGCCGCCGGCAGGCATTCGATCAGCAGGTACTTGCCGCGCCGCTCGACGCGCCCGATCACGCGCCCGGCCAGCCGCGCCTCCAGTTCCGGCTCCACCGGCCAGCGCAGGCCGCGGTGACGCACCGTCACGTCGACAATACGCCGCCCCACCACGTGCGGCAGCAGTCCGCGCCGCGTGACTTCCACTTCCGGCAATTCCGGCATCGCCCCAGGACCTCCTTCTCGACTTCCGTCGGCCTTCCCATCAGAACCTCTTGCCCGGTTTGGCGCTCCAACCTCGCAGGAACCAGCGGCGCGCGCGGCGCGCTGTGCGGGTTCCCAAACGCATTGGCCCCTCGCGGCAAGCAGGGCATTGTAGCGGCAGGCTACAATGCCTCTCATCCATTCCTACGCCCCCGCGCGCCCGGAGCATCGATTTCATGCCGGACTTCCGTTCGTCCCTTCAGGCCATGCGCCCGGACCTCATTCCGATGACAGCATTTCCCGCCGCGCCCGCCGGCCCCGCCAGCGGCTTGCGCCGCCATGCGCGTGCGCTGGCCGTCTCCGCCTGCCTAGCATTCGGCGCGTTCGCCACGGTGGCGCACGCCGCGCCACCCCGGGTGGCGCAGGGCGACGAAGAAGCCATCGACGTGCCGCCGCCGGCCTCCGTGACCAAGCCCCGGGCGCCGCGCACGCCGCTGCCGAATGTGTCGCTGACGCCGGACATCCTCTATCGGGTGCTGGCCGCCGAGATCTCGCTCCAGCGTGGCCTGGTCGGCACCGCCTACCGCACCTACCTGGACCTCGCGCGCCAGACGCGTGACCCGCGCCTGGCCCAGCGCGCCACGGAAATCGCGTTCAACGCGCGGATTTCGCAGCAGGCGCTGGACGCCGCCCGGCTCTGGACCGAACTGGCGCCCACCTCGCCCGCCGCGCGGCAAGTGCTTTCCACCCTGCTGGTGCTGAACGGCCGCTGGGACGAGGCCGAGCCGCTGCTGGTGCAGCAGCTGGCCAGCTCGCCGCCGGGCCATCGCCCGGAAGCCATCCTGCAGATGCAGCAGCAGATCTCGCGCACCAGCGATCCGGCCGGCGCCGTGGCCGTGCTCCAGCGCGTGACCGCCAACGACACCAAGTTCGCCGAGACGCATCTGGCCATTGCCCGCGCCAAGGAAGCGGCCGGCGACAACGCCGGCGCGCTGGCCGAGCTGGACGAGGCGCTGCGCATCAAGCCTGACCTCGAGCCCGCCGCGCTGATGGCCGCCGAACTCCAGGCCGAGAGCGCGCCGGACAAGTCCATCGCCCTGCTCAAGCGCTTCCTGGCCAAGGCACCGGCCTCGGTCAACGGCCACATCACGCTGGCCCGCCTGTACCTGCAGAAGAACGACATGGAAGCCGCGCGCGCCGAGTTCGAGGCGCTGCGCAAGGTCGCCCCGAACGACCCGCGCGTGCCGCTGGCGCTGGGCCTGACCAGCCTCCAGGCGCGCAGCTACGACGACGCCGAGCGCTACCTGCAGGAATACCTGCGCATGGCCGAGAAATCCCCGGCCGCCAATCCGGACGTAGCCTTCCAGTACCTGGCGCAGATCGCCGAGGAAAAGAAGGATTACGCGCAGGCCATCCAGTGGCTCGACCGGATCGAAGACAGCCGCCTCGCACCGGCAGCCCAGGCCAAGCGCGCGCAGCTGCTGGCGCGCATGGGCAAGCTCGACGACGCCCAGGCCGTGTTCAGCGACATGCTGGCCGATGCCGAGGACATCGCCGACCCCGGCCAGCGCGGCCAGCGCATGGCGGCGATCCGCCAGGCAGAAGTGGCCACGCTGATCGACGCCAAGGCCTACGACCGCGCGCGCAAGTCACTGGAGGAACGCGTGCGCGTGGAGCCGGACAATGCCGACTGGGTCTACGAACTGGCGATGCTCGACGAGCGCGAGAAGCGCTACGACAGCATGGAACGCGGCCTGCGCAAGGTCATCGCCATGCAGCCGGAGCAGAAGCAGGGCTACAACGCGCTCGGCTACTCACTGGCCGACCGCAACGAGCGGCTGGCCGAAGCCCGCAAGCTGCTCGAACGCGCGTCCGAGCTTGGCCCGGACGATCCCTACATCATGGACAGCCTGGGCTGGGTGAAGTATCGCCAGGGCGAACTGCAACCGGCCGCCGAACTGCTGCGCAACGCCTACTCGAAGGCGCCCGAGGCTGAAATCGGCGCGCATCTGGGCGAGGTGCTCTGGCAACTGGGCCAGCATGACGAAGCACGCCGCACCTGGACCGAGGCCGCCAAGGCGGAGCCCGAGAACCAGACCCTGATCGACACGCTGCGCCGTTACAACCAGAACGTGCTGCTGTCCAAGTAAGCTGCCAACCGGCCCGGGCCGCCCGCCATCCGATGCAATACCGTGCGATGGAGGGCGCCGGGGCGCTGTTGTGCGATGGTCGCCCTGGCGGCCATCGCCACCTCGTCATACATCCCGATTTTTCCGACCGACGACTCATGACCATGCTCCGATCCCGTCGCCTGGCCCTGTTCTGCCTTGCCGCCCCGCTCTGGCTGGCCGGCTGCGCCAGCGTGGCGCCCTCGCGCGGCTTCGACGCCGGCGAGACCGCCCGCAGCGAGCACTACTCGGGCCGCTTCGCTGCCAACTACACCCGCTATGGCCGCAACGAAGGCGTGCAGGGCAGCTTCCGCTGGGAGGAACAGGGGCGTAACGTGCGACTGGACCTCGTTTCGCCGCTGGGCCAGACGCTGGCCGTGGTGACGTCCACGCCCTCGGGCGCCACGCTCGACCTGCCCAATGAGCCGCCGCGCAACGCGCCCGAGGTGGACGCGCTGATGGAACAGGCGCTGGGCTTCTCGCTGCCCGTCTCGGGCATGCGCGACTGGCTGCACGGCCGCCCCGCGCCGGGCGCGCCGGCCAACGCCACGCGCGACGTGCGCGGCCGCCTCGACACCCTCACGCAGGCCGGCTGGACCGTGCGCTATGTGGATTGGCAGGAGCCGCCGGAAGGTGCCACCGTGGCCACCGCCCGGCCGCGTCGCATCGACATGGCGCGCGACGGCGGCCCGTCGCCGATGACCGTGCGGCTCGTGATCGACCCGGAGGCCCGCCAATGACCGCCGCCATGACCACCGATACCTCCCTGCCGCCCCCGGACCTGCGCGACTGCCCGGCGCCGGCCAAGCTCAACCTGTTCCTGCACGTGACCGGGCGCCGCCCGGACGGCTACCACACGCTCCAGACCGTATTCCAGCTAGTCGACTGGTCGGACACCCTGCACTTTCACCGCCGCGACGATGGGGTGATCGCCCGCACCACCAACATCCCCGGTGTGCCGGCGGACACCGACCTCGTGGTGCGCGCGGCGCGTGCCCTGCAGCAGGCCAGCGGCACCCGCTTCGGCGCGGACATCGCCATCGAGAAGCGGCTGCCGATGGGCGGCGGCATCGGCGGCGGATCGTCCGATGCGGCCACCACGCTACTGGCGCTGAATCACCTCTGGGGCGTGCGGCTGCCGCGCGACGAACTGATGCGGATCGGCCTCTCGCTGGGCGCCGATGTGCCGGTGTTCGTCTTCGGCCAGAACGCCTTCGCGGAAGGGGTGGGCGAGGAACTGACGCCCGTGGATTTGCCGTCCAGTTGGTTCGTCGTCATCCACCCGCGCCAGCACGTGCCCACCGCTGCAATATTTTCGGACGAACGCTTGACAAGGGATACGCCCATCTCCATAATTACCGACTTCGCTGCTTGCACAAACAAATTCGCTTTCGGTCGCAACGACCTGCAAGCGATAGCAACAGCGAAATTCGGCGAAGTTGCCCGAGCCCTTGAATGGCTGAGACAATACAGTCCCCATGCAAGGATGACCGGTTCCGGAGCCTGCGTGTTTGCCCGTTTCGACGATCAGCAAACTGCGCAGCAGGTTGTGGAACAGGTGCCATCGGAATGGGATGGCAGGTGTGTGAGTAGTTTGTCGCATCACCCGCTCGCAACATTCGCATAGCAAGTTTTCGTCTGGCGAGGTGCTTCAGTTTGGCGCCGCGACAGTCGATAAAGGTTGTGTAGGGGAGTCGCCAAGTTGGTCAAGGCACCGGATTTTGATTCCGGCATGCGAGGGTTCGAATCCTTCCTCCCCTGCCATTACTTCCTATAGTGTTCTGACGAACACTCGCAGAATCGGCTGCCGGCAATGGCCGGCGGTCACAAAATCTCCCCCAGCAGCAAGACAGGTGCCCCGAATGAGCAGCGAAGGCTTGATGGTATTTACCGGCAACGCCAACCCCAAACTCGCGGAGGCTGTCGTACAGCACCTCGGCATTCCCCTGGGCAAGGCACTGGTAGGCCGTTTCTCCGACGGCGAAGTCCAGGTCGAAATCCAGGAAAACGTTCGCGGCAAGCACGTCATCGTGCTGCAGTCCACCTGCGCGCCGACCAACGACAACCTGATGGAACTGATGGTGATGGTCGATGCCCTCAAGCGCGCCTCGGCCCGCAGCATCACCGCCGCCATGCCCTACTTCGGCTATGCCCGCCAGGATCGCCGCCCGCGTTCGGCGCGCGTGGCCATCTCGGCCAAGATCGTGGCCAACATGCTCGAAGTGGCCGGTGTAGAGCGCGTCCTGACGATGGACCTGCACGCCGACCAGATCCAGGGCTTCTTCGATATTCCCGTCGACAACATCTATGCGTCGCCCGTGCTGCTCGGCGACCTGCGCGAGAAGAACTACGGCGACCTGCTCGTCGTCTCGCCCGATGTTGGCGGCGTGGTCCGCGCCCGTGCGCTGGCCAAGCAACTGAACTGCGACCTCGCGATCATCGACAAGCGTCGTCCCAAGGCCAATGTGGCCGAGGTGATGAACATCATCGGTGAAGTGGCAGGCCGCAACTGCGTGATCATGGATGACATGATCGACACCGGCGGCACGCTGTGCAAGGCCGCCCAGGTGCTCAAGGAGCGCGGCGCGCTGAAGGTTTTCGCCTACTGTACCCATCCGGTGCTGTCGGGCGGTGCCGCAGCCCGCATCGCGGCGTCCGAGCTGGACGAAGTGGTGGTGTGCGACACCATCCCGCTGTCCGACGAGGCCCGCCAGTCCGGCAAGATCCGCCAGGTCTCCACCGCCCCGCTGCTGGCTGAGACCTTCACCCGGATCGTGAAGGGCGACTCGATCATGTCGCTGTTTGCCGACCACTGATGCGCGCTGGGTAGCCGCTGCATAGCGATACCTGCTAGAATTTTGGGCTTTACCGCATTGGCTGCCAGGTTTGGCGGCCAATGTGCTTCAAGCGGCACTACATTCTCGTCGTGCCGCTTCAGTCGAGGCTGTCTGGTCGCGGACAGCCTTCTTACTATTTGGAGTACACCATGAAAGTCATCGCTTTCGAGCGTAGCGTACAGGGAACGGGTGCGAGCCGCCGCCTGCGCAATTCCGGCAAGACCCCCGGCATCATCTATGGCGGCGCCGCCGAGCCCAAGATGATCGAACTGGATCACAACGCGCTGTGGCACGCCCTGAAGAAGGAAGCGTTCCACTCGTCGATCCTGGACCTGGAAGTGGGTGGCGCGTCCGAGAAGGCGCTGCTGCGCGCGTTCCAGATGCACCCGTTCAAGCCGCTGGTGCTGCACGTTGATTTCCAACGCGTGTCGGCCACCGACAAGATCCACGTCAAGGTGCCCCTGCACTTCATGAACCAGGAATCCGCTCCTGGCGTGAAGCTGGGCCACGGCATCGTGAACCACATCCTGAACGACCTGGAAGTGTCGTGCCTGCCGGCCGACCTGCCCGAGTTCATCGAAGTGGATCTGGGCCAGGCCGAACTGGGCCAGACCCTGCACCTGTCGGACGTGAAGCTGCCGAAGGGCGTGACCGCCATCACCCACGGTGACGACAACCCCGCCGTTGCCAGCATCTCGCTGCCGGCCGGTGGTGTGTCCGAAGCTGCTGAAGGTGGCGAAGCCGCTGGCGAAACGCCGGCTGCCTAAGCCTTCTCGCGCATCGAAGAAACCGCCGGTTCGCCGGCGGTTTTTTTTCGCGCGGGATTTTCGCCAGCGTTTTGACGTATGCTGTCTCGCGCCAGACTCTCCCGACCTTCCCGATTCATCGCATGATCAAGCTCATCGTCGGCCTCGGCAATCCCGGGGCGGAATACGAGGCCACGCGGCATAACGCCGGCTTCTGGCTCGTCGACCAACTCGCCCGCATGGGCAGCACAACGCTGCGCGTGGAGGGCCGCTTCCACGGCCTGGCCGGCCGCGCCCGGCTCTGGGACCAGGACATCTGGCTGCTCAAGCCGTCCACGTTCATGAACCGCTCCGGGCTCGCCGTGGTGTCGCTGGCGCGCTTCTACAAGATCCTGCCGGACGAGATCCTGGTCGCGCACGACGAGATGGACCTGCCTGCGGGCGCGGTCAAGCTCAAGCGCGGCGGCGGCGCAGGCGGGCACAACGGGCTCAAGGACATTGCCGCGCACCTGACCACCCAGGACTACTGGCGCCTGCGGCTCGGCGTGGGCCATCCGCGCAATGCGCCGGGCGGCGCCGGGGCGGGCCGCGAGGATGTGGTCAACTATGTGCTCAAGCCGCCACGCAAGGAAGAGCAGGAAGCCATCGACACGGCGATCGACCGCAGCATCGGCCCGCTGGGGCTGCTGGCGCGTGGCGAGAACGAGCGCGCGATGATGGAGCTGCACACGGGCAAGTGAAGGGTATCTTCCGGCCCAGTGTCAGCAGGCAATAAAAAACCCCGCGATGCGGGGTTTTTTATATGCCGGACAACCCGGAACGGGTACGGCCAGAGTGCTGAATAATGCTCAAGCCGCATGCCGCGCGGCGGTCAGCAGCCGGTAGCGCTGCATCAGCACCTCCTGGGACTCCACGCGGTTCGGGTCCTTCGGGATGCAAGCCACCGGGCATACCTGCTGGCATTGCGGTTCGTCGAAGTGGCCGACGCACTCGGTGCACTTGTTGGGGTCGATCTCGTAGATCTCGGGCCCCATCGAAATTGCTTCGTTCGGGCACTCGGGCTCACAAACGTCGCAGTTGATGCAGTCGTCAGTGATCAATAGCGCCATGATATTTCCTTCCTGCGACCCGCCCGCGCCCGACTGGCCGCGTCGGCGGGTTCGAAGGCTCCATTCTATTCCGCTTTGCCAATCTTCTCTTGCAGCCAGCGCTCCACCGAGGGGAATACGAACTTGCTGACATCGCCGCCCAGCACGGCAATCTCGCGCACAAAGGTGCCCGAGATGAACTGGTACTGGTCCGAGGGGGTCAGGAACATCGTTTCCACGTCCGGCAGCAGGTAGCGGTTCATGCCGGCCATTTGGAACTCGTACTCGAAATCCGACACCGCGCGCAGGCCGCGCACGATCACGCGCGCATTGTTCTTGCGCACGAAGTCCTTGAGCAGGCCCGAGAAGCCTTCCACGCGCACGTTGGGATAGTGCCCGAGCACTTCCTTCGCGATACCGATGCGCTCCTCCAGCGAGAAGAACGGGCGCTTGTTGGGGCTGTGCGCCACGCCGACCACCAGCTCGTCGAAGATATTCGACGCGCGACGGACGAGATCCTCGTGTCCCCGGGTCATGGGATCGAATGTACCGGGATAGACCGCGACGACCATATTTCCTCCTTTGGGGTGCCCGCTGCCGGCCTTGTGGCCGATCGATGGATTCTGGCTGCGTGACGAGCGTTGAACAAACAACAGCGGCGTAGTGTAACGCCAAATGCGGCATTTGGAAGTCCATCCACAGGCTTTCTGCGGCGTTGCAGCACGCCCGCAAACGCTTGCCCGGCGCGGCAACTCGTCGTACGACTACCCTGCTTCGCCCTGCCCCGGCACCTTGTGCTGGAGCAGGTGGAAGTGCACCGCGCCCGCGCGGGCCTGCCGCACGATCTCGAGCGAGGCCGGCACCGGCGCATCGGGCCCGATCAGCGCGTGGTCGGTCTCCACATAGACCGCCCCACCCGGCCGCGACAGCCGTGCTGCATGCTCGAGCGCCGGCCCGAGCCAGTCCTCGGCGAACGGCGGGTCCAGGAAGATCACGTCGAAGCTGGCGCCCGGCATCTGCGCGGCCACGGCGAAGGCGTCGCCCTGGATCACCTTGACCTGCTCGGCGTCGAACCGGTACTGATTGTCGCGCAACTGGCGCGCCACACGCGGGTTGGCCTCCACCAGCGTGACGGCCGCCGCGCCACGGGACGCCGCCTCGAAGCCAAGTGCGCCGGAGCCGGCAAACAGGTCGAGGCAGGTCATCCCGGACATGTCCTGGCCGAGCCAGTTGAACAGGGTTTCCCGAACGCGGTCAGGCGTGGGCCGCAGCCCTTCGGCCTCGAGGACCGGCAGCAGCGAGCGCTTCCAGCGCCCGCCAATGATGCGGACCTGCGCCGGCGCCTGGCGAGGGGAGGGAGAAGCAGATCGCCCGCGCGGTGCGGGCGATGGTTTGGTGCGCGAATTCATGCCGTGATTGTAGAGCCTGCCGCGCCCCGCCACACCCTCTGGCGGCTGCGCGGCTTCACAATCAGAATCGTCTCAACGATCGATGCTGCGCCAACCCGGCGCCAAGTTAGCGCCAACTCAGGGTTGCACCGGGCCGCCCACGATGACCGTGGCCATGGCATCCGGATGCACGTGCTTCTGGAAAGCCGCCCGCACCTGCTCGCGCGTGACCTTGCCGATCTGCGCCGTCCAGGTGTCGAGATAGTCGAGCGGCAGGCCGTACCAGCCGATGTTCGCCACGTTGGTCAGCAGCTTGCGGTTGCTGTCGATGCGCAGCGGGAAGCCATTGACGAGGTTGTCCTTGGCGGCGCGCAGTTCGGCGTCGGTCGGGCCGGTCTGCACGTACTGCTTCAGGATCTCGCGCACCAGCCGCAGCGCCTCGTCGGTGTTCTCCTTCTTGGTCTGGAGCGTGATGCCGAACGGCCCGGGCTGCTTCGCCGGCGCGAAATAGCTGTCCACGCCGTAGGTCAGCCCGCGCTTCTCGCGCACCTGGTCAGTCAACCGCGAACTGAACCCGCCGCCGCCGAGCACGTAGTTGCCCACCAGCAGGGCGAAGTAGTCGGGGTCGCCGCGCGCGATGGCCGGCTGGCCCATCGCCACGCTGGCCTGCTGCGCCGGATGGGGGATGCGCTTCTCGCTGCCCGGAATCGTCATCTGCACGTCCGGCACCTTGGGCGCGGCCACGCCGTCGGGGAGGCCGCGCGTCAGGTCTTCGGCGATCTGCTCGGCCTGCTTGCGGTCGATGGCGCCGATCAGCGTGACCACGGCGCGCTTGGCGGTGTAGTTGTCGCGCCAGAACTTCAGCAGGTCATCACGCGAGATGGCGGCCACCGATTCCGGCGTGGCCGACACTCCGTACGGATGGTTCGGATACACGGCCTTCGACAGCGTCTTGTCGGCGATCACGCCGGGACGCGAGTCGCCCTCGCGGATCGCGGTAATCAGGCGCTGCTTCTCGCGCTCGACCACGGCCGCCGGATAGGTCGGCGCCTTGATCAGCTGCCCGGCCAGCCGTAGTGACTGCTCACGTTCGGGCGAGGCGGTCAGCGTGCGCAGGCCGATGCCGCCACGGTCGCCGCCAGCCGCGCCGCCAAAATCGGCACCCGTGTCGGCGAAGGCATCGGCCACCTGGGCTTCATTGCGCGCGGGCTGGCCGTCCTGGGCGGCCGCGCCCTTGTCGAGCAGCGCGGCGGTCAGCGTGGCCAATCCGGCCTTGCCGGGCGGGTCGTAGCGGCCGCCGGCGTCGAAATCGATATTGACATCGAGCATCGGAATCGACGGACTCGGCACGAAGAACACCTTCGCGCCGGTGGAGGCCGTCCAGTTCTCGATGGGCAGCGCGGCCTGGGCCACGGAGCCGGCCAGGAGGGCAATCGCCCCGCAGGCCACCCCGGCCAGCCGGCGCACCATCCGTGGCGAGGCAATCGTCATGACGGACAAGGACATCGTGGCTCCTCAGTGACGCAGCCCTTCCGGGGCGGCAGTCTTGGGCTTGTTGGGGTCGATCGGCTGCGGCACCAGCGTGGCCACGGTCAGGTTGTCATCGTTGAAATACTTTGCCGCCACGGCTTGCACCTGGGCTGGCGTGACTTCCTTGATCTTGTCGAGCATGCGGTCGATCTGGCGCCACGAGATGCCGGAGATCTCAGCCGTGCCGATCTCCATGCCCTGGCCGAATACCGAGTCGCGCTTGTAGATCTGGCCCGCCACCACCTGCGCCTTGACGCGCTTCAGCTCTTCCTCGGACACGCCGTTCTTCGCGATGCGCTGGATTTCCTCGCGCAGGGCTTTTTCGATCTCGTCCGTGGTGTGGCCGTTGGCCGGAGTGCCGTCGAGCACGAACAGCGATTCGCCGCGATTGATGCTGTCGTAGCCCACGTTCACGTCGTCGGCCAGGCGCTGCTCGCGCACCAGTTCGCGGGTCAGGCGGGCGTTGTCGTAGCCGTTCAGCACGGCGGACAGCACCTCCAGCGCGTACGGATCGACATCCTTCTCCACGTCATGCAGGCGCGGCACCTTGTAGGCCATGACCATGTACGGGTTCTCGGCCGGCGCCTTGACCCAGATGCGCTTGATGCCCTTCTGGGTAGCCTCGAGCTGGGTCTTGCGCAGCGGCAGCGCGCGCGGCTTGAGCTTGCCGTAGTAGCGTTCGGCCAGCGCGCGCACCTCGTCCGGCTTGACGTCGCCGGTCACCACCAGCAGCGCGTTGTTCGGCACGTACCAGGCCTTGTACCAGGCCTGCACGTCCTCCACGCGCATGTTGACGAGGTCATCCATCCAGCCGATCACCGGATGCCGGTAGGCGGCGGCGGTGTAGACCGTGGCCAGTAGCTGCTCGTAGACGGTGCCGCGCGGGGAGTCGTCGGTGCGCAGGCGGCGCTCCTCCATCACGACTTTCATCTCGCGGTCGAATTCGTCCTTCTTGATGATGAGGTTGGCCATGCGGTCGGCCTCCAGCTCCATCATCCTCGGCAGGTACTGCTTGGCGATCTGCTGGTAGTAGAGCGTGAAATCGCGGTTGGTCATGGCGTTCTCGCGACCGCCGAGCATGGCGATCTGGCGCGAGAACTCGCCCACCGGCACCTTCGGCGTGCCCTTGAACATCATGTGTTCGAGCATGTGGGCCACGCCCGTGGTGCCGCTCACCTCGTCGATGCCGCCCGTGCGGTACCAGATCTGGTGCGCCACGGTGGGCGCGCGATGGTCTTCCTTGACGATCACGCGCATGCCGTTGGAGAGCTGGAATTCGGTGGTGCCCGCCTGGGGCTGGCCCACCGCGGAAGCGGTCCGCGCTCCGGAAGGCGGGCCCTGCGGCGTGGGCGCGGTGGTCTGGGCCATCGCCGCGCCACTAAATCCGGCGAATCCGCCAAATCCGGGCAATCCTGACAGGCCGGAGAAGGCGAAAGCAGCAACCAGTGTGGGAAGGACGCGCCGCGAGAGGCGGGCGGTGGGCATTGATCGGATTCGGGCGGCGCCCGCTCCGGACAAGACAGCGCAATGGTTCATGCGACCCCGTCTGCTAGAATTTTGGCGATTGATTCTACCGGGGTATTGACCCCTTTCCCTAATGTTTAGTTTCTGGAAGAAGCGCAAGGCCGAGCCGGCCCCTGCGCCCGCCGAGCCGCCGGCTGCCGAGCCGGCGCCGGCCATCACGCCGGCACCGGTGGCCTCGCCCACCGCTGCCCCCCAACCCCAGCCGTCGCCCAGCCCGGCGCCGGCGCCCTTGCCTGTCCCCGCTCCAGCTCCAACGCCTGCCCCGGTTCCGGTCCCCGTGCCGGTGCCTGTTCCTGTTCCGGTGCCTGTCCCCGTCCCGGTTCCGGCCCCCGCACCTGCCCCGGCTCCCGCTCCGGCTCCCGCTCCGGTGCCTGCCCCGGTGCCTGCCCCGGTGCCCGTGCCGGTCCCGGTTCCCGCCCAAGTGCCGCCTCCGCCGCCGGCGCCGGTCGCCTATGAGCCGCCGGTTGTCGAGGAACTCGAACTAACGCCGCCGCCAACCCAGACCGCCGAGGCCAAGCGTGGCTGGATGACGCGCCTGCGTGCCGGGCTGTCGAAGACGAGCCGAAACCTCGGCACGCTGTTCGTCGGCGTGAAGGTGGACGAGGCCCTGTTCGAGGAACTCGAAACCGCGCTGCTGATGGCCGACGCCGGCGTCGAAGCCACCGAGTTCCTGCTCGGCGAACTGCGCCGCCGCGTGAAGAACGAGCGCCTCGAGACCGCCGAAGCCGTGAAGATCGCCCTGCGCGAGCTGCTGACCGACCTGCTGCGCCCGCTCGAGAAGACCATGGAACTGGGCCGCGAGCAGCCGCTGGTGATGATGATCGCGGGCGTGAACGGCGCCGGCAAGACCACCAGCATCGGCAAGCTGTGCAAGCACTTCCAGGCCTACCACCAGTCGGTGCTGCTGGCGGCCGGCGACACCTTCCGCGCCGCCGCGCGCGAGCAACTGACGATCTGGGGCGAGCGCAACAACGTCACCGTGGTCGCCCAGGAAGGCGGCGACCCGGCGGCAGTGATCTTCGATGCCGTGAACGCGGCGCGCGCGCGCAAGATCGACATCGTGATGGCGGACACCGCGGGGCGCCTGCCCACGCAGCTGCATCTGATGGAAGAACTGAAGAAGGTGAAGCGCGTGATCGGCAAGTCGATGCCGACGGCCCCGCACGAGGTGCTGCTGGTGATCGACGCCAACACCGGGCAGAACGCCCTGTCCCAAACCCGCGCCTTCGACGACGCGCTGGGCCTGACCGGCCTGATCGTGACCAAGCTGGATGGCACGGCCAAGGGCGGCATCCTCGCCGCCATCGCCCGGCAGCGCCCGGTGCCGGTGTACTTCATCGGCGTGGGCGAGAAGGTGGAAGATCTTCAGCCATTCAAGGCTGACGAATTCGCTGAAGCACTACTCGGTTGAGCACGGCTGGCTTTGGCCAGCTTCCCCTGCAAAACCAGCATGGCGAGCCCCCGGGCTCGCCATTTTCGTTTTATCGCTAGCGCCTCGCTGCGACTTGCCCCTCCGGCAGGCCCGTTTGGCTGCCGGAAGGGGCCGGACTAGCTGCGTGGCCAACGTTGACTGACATCAACCGTCGTCCCAGGGATGGCTGCTGCAATGGCTCGCCCCCCGGCATTCTTCACCTGAGGACGAGAACCATGAATGGAACGTTGAAGCCACGCAGGATGCGCGCCTGGCTCGGATCGCTTTGCGTCGCCACGCTGATGGCGGCGTGCGGCGGCGATGACAATGGCGGCGGAGGCGGAGGCACCGGCAAGGTCGATCCGCCGCCCGTGCCGCGCCAGACCATCGCCCTGTCGGGCCAGGTCTACCAGGCCGCCGGCGGGGGCAATCCCCACGGCCATGCCGCCGATGTCACCGTCAAGGTGTCCGGCGCCGATGGCAAGGCCGTGGTCGCGCAGGGCGCCACTTCGGCCAGCGGCGACTTTGCCGCGCTCGCGGTGCCAGCCGGCAATGCCGTGGTGCGGCTGTCGAAGACCGGCTACGTCGAGCAGGTGGTGCCGGTGACCGCCACGCGCGACGCACGCATCGAGGCCACGCTGCTGCCCGTCGGCACGACCCTCTCCGCGCCGGGCTTCCAGTCCGGCGGCACCTTTGCCGGCGGCGATGGCGCCAGCGTCACGGTGGCCCCCGGGTCGTTCGTGACCCCTGACGGCAAGCCGGTCAGTGGCACTGTGCAGATTGACATCACGCCCTACAGCGCGGCCGGCAATCCGGAAGGCTTCCCGGGCACGCCGTACCTGCGCCAGGACGGCGTGGACGGCATCATGGTCAGCATGGGCATGGCCGATTTCTCGTTCTCGCAGAACGGCCAGCCGCTGAAACTGGCGCCCGGCAAGACCGCGCGGATCTCCATCCCGCTCTATGCCGCCACCACGCCTGACGGCAAGCTGCTCCAGCCCGGCGATACCGTGCCGGTCTGGAGCATGGACGACAGCACCGGCCAGTGGCGGCAGGCCACCGGCATCTCGGGCGTTGTCGTGGCATCGCCCGACAGTCCCACCGGGCTGGCGATGCAGGCCGATGTCGATCACTTCAGCTGGTGGAACTGCGACTACTTCCGGACCACCCGCGCCATGCGCATCAAGGTGCTCGATCCAGCCGGCGTGCCCTACTCTGGCCAGGCGTACCTGACCGCCACGTTCACCGAGGCGCCCGGGGGCTATGCCACCATCGGCCACGCCGCGATCAAGCTGGACGCCGGTATCACGTCCGTGTCCGTGCCGGACGATGCGGTCGACGGCAGGTTCTCGGTGCGCATCGGCAACCTCGGCGGCGGCGCAACCGTGAACAAGCTGCAATGGCGCGCGACCGACGAAGTGGTAGTGCGCCTGTCCGGGCTGCCCCAGATTGACTTGACACCCGGTACCGGATCGCTGGTGTTCTTCGATGCCGACAAGGCCGGCGGCAAGACCATCCAGTTCGCGCTCGCCACGCGCAACCTTGGTACGACGCCCCTGGAATGGCTGGTCGATGGTGTGCCCGGCGGCAACCCGGCAGTCGGCACGATTTCGGCCAGCGGGCGCTACCGCTCTCCGCGCGGCGCCGATCTGGACGCTGTACTGAACACCGGCGGCCGGCAGGTCTCGATCACCGTGCGCAGCACGGCCGACCATCTGGTCATGCGCCAGGCATCGGTGACGCTGGAGGCGCCGACGATCGTCATCGTCGGGCGACGCTATGGCGCAGGCGGCCGCACCACCGACGACATGACCACCTACACCGATGACAGCGGCTTGCACAGCCTGCCGACCTACCCGGTCCACAACCTGCACGACGACACCTTCCAGGCCTACTTCGGCAATGCAGGCCATCCGTTGCGGTCGGTGCAGTGGGAGCTCTCGTGCGGCATGGACATCAACTACGGCGTGAGCGACTGCGCCCCGTGGGCGCCGGGCGCTGCCATGGCCGCCGATGGCACGCTGACCATGCCCGATGTGTCGCCCATCATCCCGCCCGATCACACGATGGACCTCGTCGTCGGGGCGAGCTACGGCGTGCCGTCGCTCTGGCTGCGCGCCACCTCGGCCGACAAACCCGGTCTGCGCGGCGTCATGCAGCTCAAGGTGGTGCCGGTGGAAGACCCGGTGGGCGACAAGGTGGAGATCGTCTTGCCACTGGGCCTATCCACGCCCGGCGCGGCGGCGTCCGGGGCCGATGTGCCTAACGGCCAATACGTGGTCACCGACGGCCAGCTTGCGGTCCGCAGCACCGCCCCCGCGCTCGATGTCACGGCCCCCGTCACCTGGAGCCTCGTGTGCCTGACGAGAAGTGGCGCATCCTGCGCCTCTACCGCCTGGCGGCCGACGCTCACGCCGGACGGACGCCTGTCCGGCATGGCGGGTCAGCCGGGTCCGTGGAGCGGTGCCTATCTCTACGTGATGGCCGAATGGACGGCTGGCGGCGTCAGCAATCGCCTGACGCGCTGCATCGTCGGGCACGGTGATACGGCCTGCAAGCCGTTGGCCCCATAACCGCCAATTCGGCCAATCGGCCAATCGGCCGATCGGCAACAAAAAAGCCCGGCATCGCTGCCGGGCTTCCTGCAAACGTCGGAACCATCCGATAAAAGCGGACTACTCGCTATCCGGCTGCGCTGCCGGCGCGGCCTTCTGGAAGGCTTCCAGCTCCATGCAGGCCGCGTGAATGCGCGCGATCTGTGGGAATCGGTCCAGATCGACGTTGAACCGGTGCGCGTTGAATACCTGCGGCACCAGGCACAGGTCGATCAGCGTCGGCGTGTCGCCAAACGCGTACCGACCCACGCGGCCGATCTGCTGGAGGTTGCCTTCGAGCGAGGCAAAGCCCTGCTCGATCCAGTGCCGGTACCACGCGTCCTTCGCCTCCTCCGCCACGCCTAGCGTGTGCTTGAGGTACTTCAGCACGCGCAGGTTGTTCAGCGGATGGATCTCGCAGGCGATTTCCTGCGCCAGTCCGCGCACAATGGCGCGGTCCAGCGGGTTGGCCGGCAGCAGCGGCGGCTCGGGGTGCGTTTCATCCAGGTATTCGATGATCGCCATCGACTGGATCAGCGGCTTGCCGTCGGCCACGAGCGTCGGCACCACGCCATCGGCGTTGAGCGCGCGATACTCGGGCTTGAGCTGCATGCCGCCTTCCTTGAGCAGGTGCACTCCCGCGTACTCGTACGGCAGGCCCTTCAGTTCCAGCGCGATACGCACGCGGAACGAAGCCGAGCTGCGGAAGTAGCTGTAGAGCTTCAGCATCGGCTCAGGCCACCTTGACGGTCAACTCGCCCACACCCTCGATGCGGCACAGCATGACGTCGCCCTTCACCACCGGGCCCACGCCTTCGGGCGTGCCGCTGTAGATCAGGTCGCCGGGCTGCAATTCGAACAATTTCGAGAGGTACGACACCATCTCGGGCACCGACCAGATCAGGTCCGACAGATCGCCGCGCTGCTTCTCCACGCCGTTCACCGCCAGCGTGACCGCGCCCTTCTGCGGATGGCCGATCTCGGACACCGGCAGGATCGGGCCGATCGGCGCCGATTTGTCGAATGCCTTGCCGGTCTCCCAGGGGCGGCCGGTCTTCTTCGATTCGTTCTGGAGGTCGCGGCGCGTCATGTCCAGGCCGAGGGCGTAGCCGTAGACGTGGCTGGCGGCCTGCTCGACCGGGATATCCTTGCCACCCTTGCCGATGGCCACCACCAGTTCCACTTCATAGTGGCAATTGCTGGTGCCCGGCGGGTACGGGAAGGTGCCTTCGGTGCCGTCGGCCACGTAGCTCACCGCGTCGGACGGCTTGCAGAAGAAGAACGGCGGTTCACGATCCGGGTCCGAGCCCATTTCGCGCGCATGGGCGGCATAGTTGCGGCCCACGCAATAAACCCGGCGCACGGGAAAGCTTGCGCGGCTACCGCGCACGGGGACGCCAACGGGGGCTTGCGGCTCGAAAACGAACTCGGTCATCCAAACTCTCCAGACTGTTTTTCTGATGGAATCCGCGCCGGCGCGGCGCGGTAGGCCAAAAGCATACACCCATGCGTACGGCCGCATACAGTGGCGAATGAGCACCCTCCCCGCCCGCACGCGGCTGGTGCATTGCACAACTGTGGCGCTGCGGGCCGGCCCGGCCCGCACTAGTTCGCGCAGTCCATTACCCGCCCATCCATCCGCCGTGCCCCGCCACGGCCCACCGTCCGCACCGACCCCGGGCGGACCCGCCCCGCGCTGCCTCCAGATCGGGATTTCCGGCAGGTTTTCCGCGCGCTTGTGCGCCGCAACGACGCTGGCACGTGGCTTGCGTTATCGCCTGCACGGCCAACGACGGCCGCGTGGTACCGAAGCACGAAGCTCTAAGCACCCGAACTCACAACCTGAACAACGCGTCCGCGCTGTCCACCATGGCACGCGCGGCGGGACAACGGCGTCCTGAACTGCAAGCTGGCGAAGGCGGGCTGCGGGTCGGGACGCCTTTTTCTTTTTTCGGAGCCATCGCCATGCCCTCTCGCCTCAAAGACGCCAAGCCCCTGCCCGCAGCCGTGGTCCCTGCCACTCCCGACGCAGCCCCAGCCAGCCAGAGCCGGCGCCGCGTGCTGGCCACCATCGCCGGGGCCGGCGTGATGACGCTGGTGGATCCGCTGGTGCGCAGCGGCGCCTGGGCGGCCGGCTCCGACGCCCCGGAAAAATCCGAAGTCCGCATCGGCTTCATCCCGCTGACGGACTGCGCCTCGGTGGTCATGGCGTCCACGCTCGGCCTGGACAAGAAGTACGGCATCAAGATCACGCCGAGCAAGGAAGCCAACTGGGCCAGCGTGCGCGACAAGCTCGTCAACGGCGAACTCGACGCCGCCCACGTGCTCTATGGCCTGATCTACGGCGTGCAGCTCGGCATCGGCGGCCCGAAGAAGGACATGGCCGTGCTGATGAACCTGAACCACAACGGCCAGGCCATCACGCTGTCATCGAAACTCGCCGAAAAAGGCGCGAAGGACGGCGCCAGCCTGAAGGCACTGATGATGAAGGAGCGGCGCGACTACGTGTTCGCCCAGACCTTCCCCACCGGCACCCACGCGATGTGGCTCTACTACTGGCTGGCCGCCAACGGCATCAATCCGATGCAGGATGCCAAGGCCATCACCGTCCCGCCGCCGCAGATGGTGGCCAACATGCGCGTGGGCAATATGGACGGCTTCTGCGTGGGCGAGCCGTGGGGCGCGCGCGCCATCGCCGACAAGATCGGATTTACCGTGGAAACCACCCAGGCGATCTGGAAGGACCACCCCGAGAAGACGCTCGGCACCACGGCGGAATTCGTCCAGAAGAACCCCAACACCGCACGGGCGATGGTCGCCGCCATCCTCGAAGCCTCGAAGTTTATCGACGCCTCGACCTCGAACCGCCGCAAGACCGCCGAGACCATCGCCGCCAAGTCCTATGTGAATACCGACATGGACATCATCCTGGACCGCATGTTGGGCCGCTACAGCAACGGCCTGGGCAAGACCTGGGACGACCCCGATTCGATGAAGTTCTACCAGGACGGCGCGGCCAACTACCCGTTCCTGTCCGACGGCATGTGGTTCCTCACGCAGCACAAGCGCTGGGGCCTGCTCAAGGAGCACCCGGACTACCTGGCCGTGGCCAAGCAGGTGAACCGGATCGATATTTTCAAGCAGGCCGCCGCCGCCGCGCAGGTGGCCGTGCCCAAGAGCGATTTCCGCACCGCCAAGCTGATCGACGGCGTGACCTGGGATGCCACCAAGGACCCCAAGGCCTATGCCGATGGATTCAAGATCAAAGCCTGACCTCGTCGTTTCCTTGATGTCCCGCTGCCCTCACCTCAGGAGCCAGACGTGAATGCCATTGCCCACCCCGCGCCGGAAGGCACACCCGCCATGACTTCGGACCTTGTCGACACCGACACCAAGGAGCAAACCCGCCGCCGGGCGGCGCAACTGGCCGCGCAAGAGCGGATGGCCGCCCGCCGCGAGGCGCTTGGCGCCGTCGTACGCAAGACGGTGCCGCCGCTGGTCGGCTTCGTCCTGTTCCTGCTGGTCTGGCACGGCATTGCCACGATGATTCCGGCGATTCCCACGCCGGGCGCCACCTGGAACGCCGCCGTGCCGCTGTTCTCCGATCCGTTCTATCGCAACGGGCCGAACGACCAGGGCATCGGCTGGAACATCCTGGCCTCGCTGGCGCGCGTGGCGGCGGGCTTCGGGCTGGCGGCGGTGGTCGGCATTCCGGCCGGCTTCCTGCTGGGCCGCTTCGCCTTCCTGAATGCAATGGCGGCGCCGGTGATCAGCCTGCTGCGCCCGGTTTCGCCGCTGGCGTGGCTGCCGATCGGGCTGCTGCTGTTCAAGGCGGCCAACCCGGCCGCCATCTGGGCCATCTTCATCTGCTCGATCTGGCCGATGATCATCAACACGGCCGTCGGCGTGACGCGCGTGCCGCAGGACTACCTGAACGTGGCGCGCGTGCTCGATCTATCCGAATGGAAGGTGTTCCGCAAGGTGCTGTTCCCGGCCGTGCTGCCCTACATGCTGACCGGCGTGCGGCTCTCGATCGGCACCGCGTGGCTGGTGATCGTGGCGGCCGAGATGCTCACGGGCGGCACCGGCATCGGCTTCTGGCTCTGGGACGAGTGGAACAACCTCAAGGTGGAGCACATCGTCATCGCCATCTTCATCATCGGCGTGGTGGGCCTGATCCTCGAGCACCTGCTGCTCGCGCTGGCCCGCCGCTTCAGCTACGGCAACAACTGACCG
Source organism: Cupriavidus sp. 10L43_2 (assembly GCF_056395265.1). Taxonomy (NCBI): domain Bacteria; kingdom Pseudomonadati; phylum Pseudomonadota; class Betaproteobacteria; order Burkholderiales; family Burkholderiaceae; genus Cupriavidus; species Cupriavidus sp. 10L43_2. The sequence continues at coordinate 32,062 of NZ_JBFTJE010000026.1, read as the reverse complement.
CCCCCCGAAGGAGCCATCGCCATGGAAAAGTTTGTCAGCATCGAGAACGTGGGCCAGACCTTCAAGACGCGCAAGGGGCCGTTCGTGGCCCTGCGCGACATCAACCTGGGCATTGCCGAGGGCGAGTTCATCACGCTGATCGGGCATTCGGGCTGCGGCAAGTCCACGCTGCTGAACCTGATTGCGGGCCTGACCACGCCCACCACGGGCGCGCTGATCTGCGCCGGGCGCGAGATTGCCGGACCGGGGCCGGAGCGCGCCGTGGTGTTCCAGAATCACTCGCTGCTGCCGTGGATGACGTGCTTCGAGAACGTCTACCTGGGCGTGGAGCGCGTGTTCGCCGCCACGGAGAGCCGCGCCCAGCTCAAGGCGCGCACCCAGGACACCCTGGCGCTGGTCGGCCTCACGCACGCCGAGAGCAAGTATCCGCACGAGATTTCGGGCGGGATGAAGCAGCGCGTGGGCATCGCCCGGGCACTGGCCATGTCGCCCAAGGTGCTGCTGATGGACGAGCCGTTCGGCGCGCTGGATGCGCTGACCCGCGCCCACCTGCAGGACGAACTCATCAAGATCGTCGCCCGCACCCAAAGCACCGTGGTCATGGTCACGCACGATGTGGACGAAGCGGTGCTGCTGGCGGACCGCATCGTCATGATGACGAACGGTCCGGCGGCCACGGTGGGCGAGATCCTGAAGGTGGACCTCCCCCGCCCGCGCGACCGCGTGGCGCTGGCCGACGACAAGGGCTACCACGCCTGCCGCACCGCCGTGCTGGACTTCCTCTACCGCAAGCAGCGCAACCCGGCGCTGCGCGAGGCAGCCTGACCCCGGCGGGGATGCGTGGGATGGCGGGCGTGGGCGAAGCCGCCCTGCTCCGCTATCATGAACGGCAGAACGATCCACATATCCCCTCCCGCCATGACATCTGCCGCCCCGACCCTTCCGCCGTTTTCGGCCAGCAAGTACATCAAGGAGATTGGCCGCGGGGTCAATGGCGCCCGGGCGCTGCCCCGCGAGGACGCCCAGGTGCTGTTCGATGCGATGCTGGCCGGCCGCGTCTCCGACATCGAACTGGGCGCCGTGCTGATGGCCTACCGGATCAAGGGCGAGGCGCCGCACGAGCTGGCCGGCATGCTCGAGGCCGCCCACGGACACTGCGCCGCGCTGGCGCCGCCGCCGGACAAGCCCGTGGTCGTCATCCCCAGCTACAACGGCGCGCGCAAGCAGCCGAATCTGGTGCCGCTGCTGGCGCTGCTGCTGGCGCGCGAAGGCGTGCCGACGCTGGTGCACGGCTCGCGCGAGTTCAACGGCCGGGTGACGAGCATGCAGCTGTTCGAGGCGCTCGGCGTGCCGCTCTGCGCCACCACGCAGGCCGCGCAGGACCAGTTGCGCGACGCCGCCAATCCGCTGGCCGTACTGCCGATCGATGTGCTGTCTCCAGCGCTTTCGCGCCTGCTGGACAAGCGTCCGATCATCGGCCTGCGCAATTCCTCGCACACCATCGTCAAGATGCTGCAGCCGGTGGGCAGCCACACGCCGGCCGAGGCGCTGCGGCTCTATAGCTACACCCATCCGGAATACCGCGAGACGCTGACCGATTACTTCTCCCACGAGCCTGCCAACGTGCTGCTGGCGCGCGGTACCGAAGGGGAAGTGGTGGCGGATGCCCGCCGCAGCGGCCGCATCGACTGGCTGCACGACGGCCATCAGCGGACGCTGGTCGATCCGATAGGCGGGTCGATTGGCGACGTGCCCGAACTGCCGCCGGGCACCGACGTCGGCCTGACCGCCGCCTGGATTCGCAAGGTGCTCGATGGCGACGCGCCGGTGCCGGCGCCCATCGCCACGCAGGTAGCGACCATCCAGGACTGCCTGAAGCAGGCCACGCGCGTGGCCTGGACGAGCCCGGTCTGACGATTACGGACGATTAGAGCCGATTAAGGCCGGCGCGGAGGCAGCGGAATCCGCTCGGTCTCGCCCGGCACGTGCGGGAACTCGTCGTTCTCCCAGCGGCGCGCGGCGTCGTCGATGTCTTCCTTGGTGCTCGCCACGAAGTTCCAGTAGATGAAGCGATGGCCGTCGGTCGGATCGCCGCCCAGCAGCATCACGCGCGCGGCGGTGGTCGCGGTCAGCGTGGCCGGCTCGCCCGGCACCAGCACGGCGAGGTGTTCCCCCGCCAGCGCCTCGCCATCGATCGTCACATCGCCTTCCACCGGATAGAGCCCGCGCTGCACGTGCTCGGGCGGAATCACCAGCGTCGCGCCGGCTTCCATGTCGATGGCCACGTAAAGCGTGCGGCTGTACACGCGGACCGGGGATTCCGCGCCGAAGGCGTCGCCGGCAATCACGATCATCCGCACGCCGGGAAGCTCCAGCTTGGGCAACGTGGCGCCCGGGTGGTGGTGGAACGACGGCGGATCCTTCTCATGCGTCTTCGGCAGCGCCACCCAGGTCTGGATGCCATGCAGCAGCGGACCGGCCTGGCGCGCGGCGTCTGGCGAACGCTCCGAGTGCGTGATGCCGGTGCCGGCGGTCATCCAGTTCACGTCGCCAGGGCGAATCACCTGCTCGCTGCCGAGGCTGTCACGGTGCGTGATCTCGCCTTCGAACAGATACGTCACGGTCGCGAGGCCGATATGTGGATGGGGCCGCACATCCATGCCATTACCCGGCGGCATCGACACAGGACCGAGGTGATCGAAGAAGATGAAGGGGCCCACGGTCTGCGTGGCGGCGGCGGGCAGCAGGCGGCGGACCGTGAACTCGCCGATGTCCCGCACATGGGGCTTGAGCAAGTGTTCGATGGCAGACATGACAGGACTCCTGGCAATGGGATAACAACGGGAAAACAGCGGAAAGCTGGCCGCCAGTGTAGCGAAATGCGCAATACAGCATCCCGAAATCACGATGAAACCGATCGGGGCGAGTTCCCTCTAATCATGGTACGCGACGCTGGCGGCCCGCCAGCCCTTGCCAGACAAGGCGCGGACGCCGCACCGAGGCCCATTAGACTATCCCAACAACGATATTCATTGTCCGGAACTATCAACCCTATAGAAGCTCTAACTTAGCACTCGCCGAACCTGAGTGCTAATATGCGTTGCAGTGCAGTGACTCTTCCGATTCTGGAATCGAGGCACGCCGGCAACCTACCGCCGGATGCGAAAGGAGCAATAAGCGTGACCGCAGTTCTGTCTGCCGACCCAACCAAGATTTCTGGCCGTCTGCCGATGGCCCCCAAGAATGCCGCCGCTGGCAGCCTCGCGCTCGCCTTCCCGGCCGCAGTGGGCAATCTGGATAGCTACATCCAGGCTATCCACCGGATTCCGCTGCTGACCGCCGAGGAAGAGCAGCGCCTCGCGCGCGACCTGCGCGACCATGAATCCGTCGATGCCGCCCGCCGGCTGGTGATGTCCCACCTGCGTCTGGTGGTGTCCATCGCCCGCCAGTACCTGGGCTACGGCCTGCCGCATGCGGATCTGATCCAGGAAGGCAACATCGGGCTGATGAAGGCCGTGAAGCGCTTCGACCCGGATCAGGGCGTGCGTCTGGTGTCGTACGCGATGCACTGGATCAAGGCCGAAATCCACGAATACGTGCTGAAGAACTGGCGCATGGTCAAGGTGGCGACCACCAAGGCCCAGCGCAAGCTGTTCTTCAACCTGCGCAGCCACAAGACCGGCGCACACACGTTCACGCCCGAGCAGGTGGAAGCCGTGGCGCGCGAACTGAACGTGAAGCCCGAAGAAGTGATGGAGATGGAGACCCGCCTGTCGGGCGGCGACCTGGCGCTGGAAGGCCAGATCGACGACGGCGAGGAGGAATTCGCCCCCATCGCGTATCTGGCGGACAACCACAACGAGCCGACCCGCGTGCTCGAGGCCAAGCGCCAGGACCGCATGCAGGTCGAAGGGCTGGTCGAGGCGCTGGAGCGTCTGGATGCCCGCAGCCGCCGCATTATCGAGGCACGCTGGCTGGACGTGAACGACGACGGCTCGGGCGGCGCCACGCTGCATGAGCTGGCCGACGAGTTTGGCGTCTCCGCCGAGCGCATCCGCCAGATCGAGGCGGCCGCGATGAAGAAGATGAAGGGTGCGCTGGCGGCTTTCGCCTGATCCTCCGCTCCCCGCAATGCAGAAGGGCCGGTCTTGCGACCGGCCCTTTTTTTGTCTTGCCTTCGCCTTACGACAGCAGCTGCTTCAAATCATGCGCGATCGGGTCCGGCCCCTGGCCGTGGCGCAGGAACAGGCGCAGCTGGCCGTTGGTATCGAACACATAGCTGCCGGCCGAGTGATCCACGGTGTAGTTGTTCGGCGAGGTGCCCGGCACCTTGGCGTAGAAGACCTTGAAGTCCTTGGTCACCTTCTTCAGCGCCGCCTCGTCGGCCGGGCGCAGGCCCAGGAAGCGGGCGTCGAAGGCGGGCACGTACTGGCCGAGCAGCGCGCCCGTGTCGCGTTCCGGGTCCACGGTCACGAACAGCACCTGGACCTTGTCGGCGTCCGGGCCGAGCTTGTCCATCACCGCCTTCAGCTCGGCCATCGTGGTCGGGCAGACGTCCGGGCAGTGCGTGTAGCCGAAGAACATCACCACGGCCTTGCCCTTGAAGTCAGCCAGCGTGCGGGTCTTGCCGCTCGGGTCCAGCAGCGAGAAGTCCTTGCCGAACTCGGTGGCGCCCGAGATATCCACGTTCTTGAACGAGGGCTTGGGCTGCCCGCAGGCGGCCAGCAGAGCCGTGCAGAGTGCCAGCAGGCAGAGGCGGCGGAACTGGGCAAGGAGGGACGGAGAGCCGGGGAGAGTCATCGGGATACGCGGTGGTCGGGAGAGGTGCCCGGAAGTATCGCCGATCACATCGGCGCTGGCCTCCGGGCGCGGCAAGATGCCGCAGGCGGGCCATCAGACCTGCGGCACGAACTTGAAGTAGTGATCCACCAGCAACGCCGCGAACAGCAGCGAGAGGTACAGGATCGAATAGCGGAAGGTGCGTTGCGCTAGCGCGTCCGAGTAGTTGCGGAACAGCTTCCAGGCGTAGCCGAGGAACACCAGCCCCAGGCCCAGCGCGGCGGCGAGGTAGATATAGCCGCTCATGCCGTAGACGAACGGCAGCAGCGTGGCGGCGATCATCACCAGCGTGTACAGCAAAATGTGAAGCAGCGTGTACTTTTCGCCATGGGTGATCGGCAGCATCGGCAGGCCGGACTTGGCGTAGTCGGCGCGGCGATACAGGGCCAGCGCCCAGAAGTGCGGCGGGGTCCAGGTGAAGATGATCAGCACCAGGAACCACGCCTCGGCCGGCACCGTGCCGGCCACGGCGGCCCAGCCCAGCGCAGGCGGCATGGCGCCCGACAGCCCGCCGATGACGATGTTCTGCGGCGTGGCCGGCTTGAGCAGGATCGTGTAGACCACGGCGTAGCCGAGGAAGGTGGCGAAGGTCAGCCACATCGTCAGGTCATTGGCGAACACGTGCAGCAGCCACATGCCGGCGCCGCCGAGGATGGCCGAGAACACCAGCGTCTGCGCGCTGGAGATCTCACCGGTGGCGGAAGGCCGCCACGCGGTGCGGCGCATCAGCGCATCGACTTTCTGCTCGACCAGGCAGTTGATGGCGAACGCGGCACCGGCCAGCAGCCAGATGCCAGCGGCACCGCCGAGCAGCACCGACCAGGGCACCATGCCCGGCGTCGACAGGAACATGCCGATGACGGCACAGAACACGGCCAGTTGCGTGACGCGCGGCTTGGTCAGCGCGGCATATTGGCGAGCCAGGTGCCGAATTCGGCCCACGGAGGAATGAGGTTGGGTAGCGGAGACCACGGGGGGCATCTTGTCCTTCATGTGGCGCGCGCGGCTGAGGCGGATTGAGCAGCGGCGCCGGCATAACGTGTCGCGAGGGTCGCGAGGCCGATATTGTAGTGGAGACGGAGCAACAGCATCAGCAACAGGGCCGCGCCGCCGTTGTGCGCCACCGCCGCGCCGAGCGGCCAGTCGAACACGATATTGGACATGCCGGTGGCCAGTTGCAGCGCCAGCACGGCCAGCAGCCATGTGGCGTGGCGCGTCAGGCCCTCCATCCGGCGCGCGCGCAGGCCGAACCAGGCCAGGAAGCCGAGCACCACGAAGGCAAAGCCGCGATGCACCCAGTGGATGGCCACCAGCGCCGCGTGCGGGATGTAATCGCCATCGGCCGTCATGCCGAGCTGGCGCCAGAGCGTGAAGCCGTGGCGGAAGTCCATCTCGGGCACCAGCTGGCCGTTGCAGAGCGGGAAATCGGTGCAGGCCAGCACCGCGTAGTTGGTGCTGACCCAGCCGCCGAGGAAGATCTGGATCACCAGCAAGCCCAGCGCCACCCACGCCGCCCAGCGCAGCGAGGCCGCCTGCGGCGCCACCGCGTGCGGCGGGTCATTGCGGGAGCCGAGCACGATCAGCGACGACAGCAGCGCCATCGCCAGCAGCAGGTGGGTCACCACGATGATCGGCTGGAGCTTCATCGTCACGGTGAGCGCGCCGAACAAGCCCTGCACGCAGACCAGCACGAACACCCCCGTGGCGAACCACGGCGACTGCTTCAGCTCGCGCCGCTTGACCCACGCCAGCACCATCAACGAGATGATCAGCACACCCACCGCCATGGCGAAATAGCGATGGATCATCTCGATCCACGCCTTGGCCAGCGTGACCGGGCCGCTCGGCAGCGCGGTCTCGGCGGCGCGGATCGGCTCCATGGCCGCGTGCGGGTTCGAGTGGCCGTAGCAGCCGGGCCAGTCCGGGCAGCCGAGGCCGGAATCGGTCAGTCGGGTGAAGCTGCCGAACATGATCAGGTCCAGCGTGAGGAAGGCGGTGACCCAGACCAGCTTGCGATACTTGTCGCGGCTGCCCCGCACCAGCACGTACGAGAGCGGCAGCAGGGCAATCAGGATGCCAATGATGGCGAGTTGGAGCAGCATCGCAAATCAGCCAATTCGGGAAAATTTGAGCAGCTTCTTCAGGTCGCTGCTGATCTGTTTCGGGTCGGGTTCCTTCGGCCAGCGCAGCATCAGGTTGCCGAGCGGGTCGATCAGGTACACGGTGTCTTCAGCCCTGGCGCCCGGTTCGGCCGGCAGCCACTGGCGCAGCGCGGCGCCGTCCATGCGCAGGAAGCGCACGCCCGCATAGGGTTCGTTGTAGGCGCTGGACAGCCGTTCGTCCACGGTGCCCGTATCGGAAATCAGCCAGACCGGGGTAATGCGCTCGCGGTCCTGGCCCTGCCCCGCGCGGATCTGGCGCATCGTGAACAGCCGCTTGGCACACGCTTCGTCGCAGGCGGACGCGGCGGTCATCACCATCAGCCACTTGCCCCGGAAGGACGACAGCGGCACGGCCTCGCCGCGCTCGTCGGTCACGTTGAGCGGCGGCATCGGGCGCAGCGGGTCGACCAGCGTGCCGTAGTTGGTGCTGGCGCCGCTCGGCTTGACCACGTAATAGGTGAAATACGAGAAGATGACCGGCGACGCGCAGACCAGCAGCAGCATCAGCATCTGCAGGCGGCCACGGCGCGTGCGCGCATCGATGCGGGAGTCCGGCGTGGCCGTGGGGTCTTGCGATGGCATGGAGTTCGTCTGTACGTTCATCGTTCGGTTATCGGTTCGGCAGGGCGGTGTCCCGGCGCGCACGGCGCCAGCCCAGCACGGCCACCAGCACCACGGTCAGCGCGGCCAGGCCGAACCACTGGGCGGCGTAGCCATAGTGGCGGTCCGCGCCGAGGTCGGCGGCCGCCCAGTCGCGCGCGAGGCCATCGCCGGTATCGGTGGCCTGCTGCATCACCAACGGCAGTAGCGGCGCCCCGGTTTCCCGGGCGAACGCCGCCAAGTCTACATTCTGGCGGATCTTCTGCCCTGCTTCGGCCGACGCGTCTTGCCCGAGGCCGTAGACGCGCGGCGCCGTGGCCACCGCCGTGCCGTCCAGCGTGACGTCGCCATCGGGCGTGGGGAACGGGGCGATCCGCGTGCGGTCCTGGGCGTCGCGCGGCAGCCATCCGCGCAGCACCAGCACGCTGGCGCCGCCATCGGCCAGCTTCAGCGGCGTCAGCACCAGGAAGCCGGCGCGGCCGTCCGAGCCGTTGCCGTGCGGGCGGTTGTCCAGCAACACGGTGCGGGCGGCGTCGAAGCGGCCCCGGGCGCGTACGCGGCGGTCGACCACCTGCGTGGCGTCGATGCGGGCCGTGTTCAGGTCCACCGGCGCCTGCGCCGCCAGCGCGGCCAGCCGCGCGGCGCGGTCCACCTTCTCGTGGGCCCGGCGCAATTGCCAGTTGCCGAGCGCGCACGTCACGACGACCACGGTCAGTGCCGCCACCAGCGGCACCGCCCCCGGCGAGCGCCACAGGCTCCCCCGATTGCGGGTCGTCACGAATGGCCTCGCGAGGCCACGGTGCCATAATGGCCACTTTCGTGACCCGCGGCCTCCCTTCGCTCCAGCATGCGCTTCGTCATCATCGTCGCCTTCATTCTGATCATCGGCAGCCTGGCCTCCGCGCTGTTCTTCATGATGCGCGACCGTGGCCGCACCCCCAACATGATGCGCTCGTTGATGCTGCGCGTCGGCTTCTCGGTGGCGCTGTTCCTGTTCATCCTGTTCGCCAACTGGATGGGATGGATCCACAGCACCGGCATCCATATGTCGCCCTGAGCGGCTGCCAGTCCCCAAAACAAAAAGCGCCGCGCGAGGATCGTCCTCCGCGGCGCTTCGTCTTGTACCGCAGGACCGCCGCAGCGGCCCGTTCCTGCCCTTACAGCCAGTACACCACCACGTAGAGGCCGAGCCAGACCACGTCAACGAAGTGCCAATACCAGGCGGCGCCTTCGAACGCGAAGTGGTGCTGCGGCGTAAAGTGTCCGCGCAGCACGCGGCCCAGCACCACCGCCAGCATGATCGCGCCCATGGTCACGTGGAAGCCGTGGAAGCCGGTCAGCAGGAAGAACGTCGAACCATAGACCCCGGAGGTCAGCTTCAGGTTCAGTTCCGAGTAGGCGTGCATGTACTCGTAGACCTGCAGGCACATGAAGAGCGCGCCGAGCAGGATGGTCAGCACCAGGCCCTGGATCAGCTGGCTGCGCTTGCCGGCCAGCAGCGCGTGGTGCGCCCAGGTCAGCGTGACGCCGGAGGTCAGCAGCAGCGCCGTGTTGATCGTGGGGATCGGCCACGGACCCATGGTCTGGAAGCTCTCCACCGTGCCCGCCGGGCCGAGGTTGGGCCACACGGCCGCGAAGTCCGGCCAGATGATCTTGTTGTTCAGGTCGCCCAGCCACGGCATGGCGATGGTGCGGGCGTAGAACAACGCGCCGAAGAAGGCCGCGAAGAACATCACCTCGGAGAAGATGAACCAGCCCATCGACCAGCGGAACGAGACGTCGATGTTCTTGCCGTACAGGCCGCCTTCCGACTCGCGGATGGCGTCGCCGAACCAGCTCTTGAGCACGAACAGGAACCACAGCAGGCCGAAGCCGCACAGGAACGGGGCCCACGACTGGCCGTTGACCCAACCCGCGGCGCCGGCGCCGGTCATCAGCAGGCCGAAGGCCGCCGTGATGGGGTGGCGCGACGGGCCCGGTACGAAGTAGTACGGAGCATTTGCGCGATTCGCACTCATTCTTCTATCTCCAGCTCAGTGTCTCTGATTCGTTGTAGTTCCGCACCGCCGGCCGACCTCCCTGCCGGTGGTGTGCTCGTACTTCTCTTATTTTTTCGGGGACAGCTTCATCCCACCACGGTCTTCACGATGCCGATCAAAATCGCCACGAACAGCGCCGCGGCAATCAGGCCGGCGATGATCACGTGCACCGGGTTCAGCCGCGCCATGTCGGTCTCGTGCTCCGACCCCTTGCGCAGGCCGATGAACGACCACAGCACCGCGCGCACCGTCTGCGCGAACGACGCCTTGCGCTGAAGCGGATCCTGCGGGTCTGGCGTCACACCCATCTCAGCTTCCCTGCCCCGCCGGCGCCACCGTCTGCGCCACCGGCGTGCCGATCTCGAAGAAGGTGTACGACAGCGTGATCGTCTTCACATCCTTGGGCAGGTTCGGATCGATCACGAACACCACCGGCATCTCGCGCGCCTCGCTGGCCTTGAGCGTCTGCTGCTTGAAGCAGAAGCACTCCACCTTCTTGAAGTACTCGGTGGCCTGCTTGGGCGCGTAGCTCGGGATGGCCTGCGCGGAAATATCGCGCGACTGCCCGTTGGCCACTTCGTAGACGATGGTCGTCAGCTCGCCCGGATGCACTTCCATCGAGGACTTCACCGGGCGGAACGCGAACGGCCCGCGCGCGTTGGAGTCGAACTCCACCGTGATCGTGCGGCTCTTGTCCACCTGGGTGTTCTTCTTCAGCGATCCGCCGTACAGATCGCGCGTGGTCACCACGTTGATGCCGGTGACCTCGCAGATCTTCTTGTACAGCGGCACCAGCGCATAGCCGAAGCTGAACATCAGGCCCACCACCACCAGCAGCCGCAGCAGCATGCCGCGGTTGAAGCGTCGCTCGATTGCCCGGTCTTCCGCCTTCTGCTGCGCGTCCACGTCTATCTCCGCTCAACCGCCAAGGAACACCATCTTGGCGAAGAATCCCAGGAAGAACACCACCACGATGGACAGCAGGATCAGGCCCAGCCGCCGGTTGGCGGCTCGTTGGGTGGCCTGGCGGCCCTGGCTGTCCGTGCGCGACGGTGTTTCCGGCTTCATGGCGTCAATCACTCAGCGCACCTGTGGCGGCTCTTCGAAGGTGTGGAACGGCGCCGGCGACGGCACGGTCCATTCCAGGCCCTCGGCGCCATCCCACGGCTTGTCGCCGGCAGCCTGGCCGCCCCGGTAGGACGGCAGCACCACGAAGAAGAAGAAATACACCTGCATCAGGCCGAAGCCCAGCGCGCCGATCGACGCAACCGCGTTGAAGTCCGTGAACTGGACCGCGTAGTCCGCGTAGCGACGCGGCATGCCGGCCAGGCCCAGGAAGTGCATCGGGAAGAAGGTCACATTGAAGAAGATCAGCGAGCCCCAGAAGTGGATCTGGCCGCGCGTCTCGTTGTACATGAACCCGCTCCACTTCGGCCCCCAGTAGTAGAAGCCGGCGAACAGCGCGAACAGCGAACCGGCCACCAGCACATAGTGGAAGTGCGCCACGATGAAGTAGGTGTCCTGGATCTGGATGTCGATCGGGGCCACGGCCGGGATCAGGCCGGTGAAGCCGCCGATCGTGAACACGAAGATGAAGCCGATGGCGAACAGCATCGGCGTCTCGAAGGTCATCGAGCCGCGCCACATCGTGGCGATCCAGTTGAAGATCTTCACGGCCGTCGGCACCGCGATCAGCATCGTCGCGTACATGAAGAACAGCTGGCCGGTCACCGGCATGCCGGTGGTGAACATGTGGTGCGCCCAGACGATGAACGACAGGATGGCGATGGACGCCGTGGCGTACACCATCGAGCTGTAGCCGAACAGGCGCTTGCGCGCGAACGCCGGCACCACGTGCGAGATGATCCCGAACGCGGGCAGGATCATGATGTACACCTCGGGGTGGCCGAAGAACCAGAAGATGTGCTGGTACATCACTGGGTCACCACCGCCGGCGGCCGAGAAGAAGCTCGTGCCGAAGTGGCGGTCGGTCAGCACCATGGTGATGGCGCCAGCCAGCACCGGCATCACGGCGATCAGCAGGTAGGCGGTGATCAGCCAGGTCCAGCAGAACATCGGCATCTTCATCAGCGTCATGCCGGGCGCGCGCATGTTGAGGATGGTGACGATGATGTTGATCGAGCCCATGATCGACGAGGCGCCCATGATGTGCATGGCGAAGATGGCCATGTCCATGCCGGGGCCCATCTGCACCGAGAGCGGCGCGTAGAGCGTCCAGCCGGCGGCGGTGGCGCCGCCCGGGGCGAAGAACGAGCCGGCCAGCAGCAGCGCCGCCGGGGGCATCAGCCAGAAGCTGAAGTTGTTCATCCGCGCGAAGGCCATGTCCGAGGCGCCGATCTGGAGCGGAATCATCCAGTTCGCGAAGCCGACGAACGCCGGCATGATCGCGCCGAACACCATGATCAGGCCGTGCATCGTGGTGAACTGGTTGAACAGCTCGGGGCGGAAGAACTGCAGGCCCGGCTCGAACAGCTCCAGGCGGATCAGCAGTGCCAGCACGCCGCCGGACAGCAGCATCGTGAACGAGAACAGCAGGTACAGCGTACCGATGTCCTTGTGGTTGGTGGCGAACAGCCAGCGGCGCCAGCCATGGGGGTGATCGTGCGCATGATCGTCATGGCCGTGGCCATGTCCATGATCATGGGCGTGGTCGTGCGGATGACCCAGCGTCTCCGGGGTAGCGGTACTCATCGCGTTGACTCCTGAATTCCTGTATGCGGTGCGGCTGCGGGTCAGCCTGCGACGCGGTTGCCCGCGAGGCTGGCCTGCTTGTCGGGGGAGGTTGCCGGGGCCGGATCGGCCTTGGCCTTCGGCGCCGCCTCGGCGGTACCCGCCGTCGGTGCGCCACCGCCTTCGGGGAACTTGCCCGCGCGGGCGTTCACGAAGTCGGCCGGCTGGATTACCTCGCCAGTCCGGTTGCCCCACGCATTCCGGGTGTAGGTCATGGCCGCGGCCAGTTCCGTGTCGGACAGCTGCTTCCAGGACGGCATGCCGCCGCGTCCTTCCAGCAGGATGTGCATCTGGCCGGCCTTCGGACCGTTCACCACCTTGGAGCCGTCCAGCGCCGGGAACGCGCCGGCGCCCTTGCCGTTCGGCTGGTGGCAGACCGCGCAGTTCGACGCGTAGACCTTCTCCCCACGCACCTTCATCTCATCGAGCGTCCAGGTCTTGTTGGGATCGTCCGCCGCTGCGGCCAGCGCCTTCTTCTTCTCGTCGACCCACTTGGTGTAGTCGGCGTCCGAGACCACGCGCACGACGATCGGCATGAACGCGTGTTCCTTGCCGCACAGCTCGGCGCACTGGCCACGGTAGACGCCGATCTTCTCGGCGCGGAACCAGGTGTCGCGCACGAAGCCGGGAATCGCATCCTGCTTCACGCCGAAGGCCGGGATCATCCACGCGTGGATCACGTCGTTGGCCGTCGTGACGATGCGGATCTTCTTGTTGACCGGCACCACCAGCTCGTTGTCCACCTCCATCAGGTAGGTGTTCGACTTCGGCTGCTCGTTGTTGATCTGCTCGCGCGGCGTGGTCAGGGTGGAGACGAACGAGATGCCTTCGCCCTGGCCCTTCAGGTAGTCGTAACCCCACTTCCACTGGTAGCCGGTGGCCTTGATGGTGATGTCGGAGTTGGTGGTGTCCTTCATCGCGACCACGGTCTTGGTGGCGGGAAGCGCCATTGCGATCACGATCAGGAACGGGACGATGGTCCACACCACTTCCACGGTAATGCTTTCGTGGAACGCGGCCGACTTGGCACCACGGCTCTTGCGGTGCGTGAAGATGGAATAGAACATCACGCCGAACACGGCGATGAAAATCACCGTGCAGATGATGAGCATCATCCAGTTCAGCCAGTGAATCTGTTCGGCGATCTTTGTAACGGGTTCGGTCAGGTTCAGCTGTCGGACGGCCGGGCCGCCTGGCATATCACTGACCGCGGAGGCCGCCTGGCTGGCAAGCAGGGACGCACCTGCCAGACATGCTGCGGATGCCTTCTTCCACATTTTCATTGTTTATCTACCCAATTTACAGATTCAAATCTGTCCCCGCCGTGCCCTGCCTCCCTTCCTCTCAGAAGCAATGCAGGACTGCCGCGAGTTCCTGCGCGAACTTGCGCCGCCGTATCGGGTCCAGATGACACCCCACCCGCACGACGCGCTTGTCCGACCGCAGAACCACGAGCGCCCGGAACGATTCACCCAGTTCCACCCGCACCCATCGCGGGTTGAATACCTCACGCGTGACCCGACTGGCGCTGGCTGTCTCCACGACCAGCATACCGTCGGTCACACTCACGCGTTCATAATCCGTCGCATGGCGTGCGTACGCCAGCAGGGCAATCCCCAGCCCGAGCAGCTCGAGCCCCGCGAAAGGCAGCACGAGCCAGGCCCCATGCCACGCGGCAAGGAACACCGCGATGGCAGTGGAAATACATACGATGGAGAAGTAGAACCAGCCGACCTGGCGTGGGGAGAGCGAGCAATTCCGCTTCATCAGCCAGTCGTTGCTCGGCAAGGGGGGACGTCCGTCGTGATTACCGCCGGAGTCAACTCCTGCCGTCTGGAATGCGATACCCAAGTCTTGCATCGCCCAACCACTTTGCATCGGATGCACACCCGGGACGAATGGCGCGCCCGGGCACGTGCGGAGTGCATTCCGGGGGCGTTCTTGTGCCAGGGGACCACTGCGACAAACTGGCGCATTATATGGCGCTTCGCATACTCGAACAAGGGAGGATTTGACCGGAGGGCTTGCCTAGTTCAAGTTTTTGTGCATGGCTGCAACAGCCCCGATAGTCAACACAATCGGTGTGTGCGCAATGTTGCGCGACGGTCCGGGCGACCGTCCGCACGGTGTGTCAGCGGCGTGGCGAAGCCCGTCCGATCTTGTCGATCGGCACCACCGCGCGGCCCTGATCGTCGGTGGCCTGCCGGCCACGCGGCGCCAGTTTCCACGCATGGCCGTAGACAATCTCGAAGGTCAGCGGGATCACCCCATCGCTGTTGCGCTGGCGCTCCAGCGCGTCCAGCACGGCGCGATGCCAGCGGCGCCCGCGCAGCCCGGCCGGGCCGGGGCGCCGGAAGCCGCCGAAGGACTGCACCTCGCGCAGCAGCGTCTCGGGGGACTCGTAGGTGATGGTCAGCGTCTCCATGTCCATCACGGGCGTGGACCAGCCGCTGTGGACCAGCATGTCGCCAATGTCATGCATGTCGACGAAACGGAGCGTGTGCGCATCGAGGTCGACCTCGCCGAACGCCGTGCGCAGCTCGCGCAGCGTGTCCGGGCCGAACAGCGAGAACAGCACCAGCCCCTCGTCGGCCGTCACACGATGCCACTCGGGGAACACGCGGTGCGGCTCGGGATGCCAGTGGAGCGCGAGGTTGGACCAGAGCAGATCAAAGCTGGCGCCATCAAACGGCAGTGTGGCAAGATCGCCCTGCACCAGGTCGAACATCGGACGCTTGCCGAGCATGCGGCCGATCCACCCCGGGCGGCGCTGCGGATCGCGCTGGCCGGCTTCGTGCAGCATCGCGCCGGAAATATCGAGGCCGGCGATCTGCGCATCGGGAAACCGCGCGCGCAAACCCGCCAGGCCCTGGCCATGGCCGCAGCCGATATCGAGCACGCGCCGTGGCGCGAGCCGGATCACCTCCATGCGCTCCTGCATGCGCCGGCCGATCTCGCCGAGCAGGAAATCCAGCTTGCCGAAGGCGGCGCTGCGGCGGTCGAAGGCAAGCCGGGTCAGCCGCGCGGGCGGCAACCAGGCATCGGGAGAATCAGCGGCATGCAAGGACACGGACAATCGGAACCAGTGGGGAGCGGTCGGACGGGACCGCGAGGATCGCAAGTATACGCGCGCGCCGCCGGGGCTGCCGGGCGCTGCGTCGCTGGGCTGCTGCCGTCCCTGCTCCCGTCCTTGCTCCCCTCCGCCTGTGCGATTTGCGGCGATGTGCAGCGCGATGTGGTCTGCGCCGCCTGCGCCGGATCCCTGTTGGCGGCGCGGCCCCGCTGCCCGCGCTGTGCCAGTCCGGGCGGGGGCCATTGTCAGTCCTGCGTGCCCGAGGACCCAATCGACGCCACCGTGACGCTGGCCGACTACGCCGAGCCACTCGATCGCCTGATCCTGCGGCTCAAGTTCGGCGCCGCGCTGCCCGTCGCCGGCTGGATCGCCGCGGAGCTTGCCGAAAGCCTGCGCGCCCTGCCCGATCTTCCCGATCTTCCCGATCTCATCGTCCCCGTGCCGCTTGCGCCGCAACGGCTGGCCGCGCGCGGTTTCAACCAGGCGTGGGAGATTGCCCGCCCGCTGGCCCGGCGGCTCGGCGTGCGCGCCGATGCGACCCTGCTCACCCGCCGGCGCGACACCGCCACCCAGCTCACGCTGGACCTGCCCGCCCGCCAGGCCAATCTGCGCGATGCCTTCGCACTGGCCCGCCCCATGTGCCTCGACGGCCGCCACATCGCCGTGGTCGATGATGTGATGACCACCGGCGCCACGCTGCGCGCCGCTGCCGCCGTCCTCAAGGCCCATGGCGCCCGGCGCGTCACCGCCCTGCCCGCGCTGCGCACCCCGTAAAAATGCGACGGGATGACAGCCACCCCCTGCCGCGGTAAGCTCGGGGCCGATTTTCCAGCCATCGCACCATGTTCAACGTCGTCCTCGTCGAGCCCGAAATTCCGCCGAATACCGGCAATGTGATCCGCCTGTGCGCCAACACGGGGGCGCAGCTGCACCTCGTCAAGCCGCTCGGATTTCCGCTCGAGGACGCCCGCATGCGCCGCGCGGGCCTGGACTATCACGAATTCGCGACGATGCGCGTGCACGAGAGCTGGAACGCCCTGATGGCGGCCGAGCAGCCTGATCCGGCCCGTATGTTCGCCCTGACCACGCACGGCTCCACGCCGTTCGGGCAAGTCAGTTTCCGTCCCGGGGACTGGTTGGTGTTCGGATCGGAGACCCGCGGCCTGGCGCCCGAGCGGCGCGAGTGGTTCCCGGCCACGCAGCGCATCCGGCTGCCGATGCGGCCGGACAACCGCAGCCTGAATCTCTCCAATACCGTGGCCGTGGTGGTGTTCGAGGCCTGGCGCCAGAACGGCTTCGCCGGCGGCGCCTGACAGGAGAGGAGCGCCTGACGGCCTGGGCGACGCCTAGCCCTCGGGCTGCACGCCCGCCGCGCGGATCACCTTGGCCCAGCGGGCCGTCTCGGTGGCCATGGTCTGGCGCAGCGAGGCCGGCGCGGTACCAGCCGGCACGAAATACTGGGCGCGCATCTTCTCGCGCACGTCGGCGCTGCCGATGATCGTCACGAGTTCCCGGTACAGGCGGTCGATCACCGGCGCCGGCGTCCCGGCTGGCGCCAGCACGGCCTGCCACGAGATGGCCTCGAAGCCCGGATAGCCCGATTCCGCCACGGTCGGCACCTGCGGCAGCAGCCCGGTACGCCCCGTGGAGGTCACGGCGAGCAGGCGCAGCTTGCCAGCCGTCACCATCGGCATGGCAATCGCGGGCACCATGAAACCGGCCTGCACCTGCCCGCCGACGATCGCGGTGGTGATCTGCGGAAACCCCTGATACGGCACGTGCTGGAGATCGATGCCAGCCATGGCCTTGAGCTGCTCCATGGCCAGGTGCGCCGCACTCCCGTTGCCCACCGACCCATAGTTCAGCGCGCCCGGCCGGGCCTTGGCCAGCGCGACGAAGTCGGCCAGCGTGTGCACCGGCAGCCGCGCATCGACCACCAGCACATTCGGCGAGGTGGCCACCAGCGTCACCGGCGCCAGTTGGCGCACCGGGTCATAACCAAGATGGCGGTAGAGCGCCGGCGCCGTGACAAGCGGGCCGTTGATCGTAAACAGCAGCGTATTGCCGTCCGGCACGGCCTTGGCGACCATGCCGGTGCCGATATTGCCGCCTGCACCGGGCCGGTTCTCCACCACCACCGGCTGGCCCAGCGCCACGGCCAGCTTCTCGGTGACGATCCGGGCGATCAGGTCTGGCGAGGAGCCCGCCGGGAACGGCACGATCATACGGATGGGGCGCGACGGCCACGTCTCCGCCAGCGCCGGCGCGGCGCCCAGGCACAGCGTGGAAAGCGTGGCGATCATCGCCCCGAGGGCTTGGCGGCGGCTAGGCATCTAATCTTGGGGGATTTGCGGTTGTTTGCGGTGATTTGCGGTTATTCGTCCCGCGCGTCGCGCTGGAGCAGTTGCGCCACGGCGTCGGCGGCAGACAGGCCCTCGAACAGCACCGCGCAGACCGCGCGCGTGATCGGCATCTCCACGCCATGCCGGGCGGCCAGCGCCGCCACCGCCTGGGCGCAGCGCACCCCCTCGGCCACGTGGCCGAGGTCGGCGAGCACCTGTTCGAGCGTCTTGCCGCCCGCCAATTGCTGGCCGACCTTGCGGTTGCGCGAGAGGTCGCCGGTGGCGGTCAGGATCAGGTCGCCCATCCCGGCGAGGCCCATGAAGGTCTCCACGCGGCCGCCGAGCGCCAGCCCGAACCGGGTCATCTCGGCCAGCCCGCGCGTGACCAGCGCCGCGCGCGCGTTGAGGCCCAGGCCCAGACCATCGCTGGCGCCGGTGGCAATCGCCAGCACGTTCTTGACCGCGCCGCCCACCTCCACGCCGATCAGGTCATCGCTGCCATAGATCCGCATGGCATGGTGATGGAACGCCACCTGCGCGCGGTCCGCCAGCGCATGGGACGTGCCCGCCACGGTCAGCGCGCACGGCAGCCCCTGAGCCACTTCCTTGGCGAAGCTGGGCCCGGTCAGCACGCCATATTCGATCTGGCCCGGCGTCACGCCGAGCGCATCGAGTTCCTCGCGCACCATCTGGTGCGGCATGGCGTGGGTGTCGGCCTCGAAGCCCTTGCAGAGCCAGAGCATGGCCAGCGGCGCAGGCCGTCCGGCATGGCGCGCGGCCAGCCGGCGCGTCATCTCGCGCAGGCCGGAAACCGGCGTGGCCACCACCAGGAGCCCGTCCGGGTCAGCCAGCGCATGATCCACGGCGGCATCGAAATCGGCTTCGCAGGCCAGTCGGGGGGATAACGCCACCCCGGGCAGGTAGGCCGCGTTCATGCCGGTTTGCGCGATATCGGCCAGTTGCGCGGCATCGCGGCCCCAGAGCACCACATCGTGCACGGTGGCCGCGTGGCTGGCCAGGGCAGTGCCCCAGGCCCCGGCGCCGAGGAAGGTCAGTTTCATGGCGATTCTGGCGGAATGGCGGATAACGTCAGTATGGCGGGGGAAATCAAAACGGGGCCGAAGCCCCGTTTTAAGTCGCCCGTTCTGCCTGGCACCCTGAGGCGCCGGCAAAACGAAGCGAAGCGGTTCTGGCTAGGCGCGCGGCCGCAGACAGTACAAGTGGTACGGCAAGGCCGCGCAACGACGCCAGAATCGTTTTGCCGGTGCCTCAGTGGCGCGCCTGGCTGCCGTCGGGCATCACGATGCCCGACTCGCCGCCCTGCTGGCCAGCTTCTTCCATGGCCTGCTGCAGGCGTTGCTCGTACAGTGCCTGGAAGTTGATTTCCGACAGGTGAATCGCCTGGAAGCCGGCGCGCGTGATCACGTCGGCCACGTTGCCGCGCAGGTACGGGTACAGGATGGTCGGGCAGGCGATGCCCAGCAGCGGGTCCAGCTGCTCCACCGGCACGTTGCGGATGTCGAAGATGCCGGCCTGATGGGCTTCCACCAGGAACGCTACCTTGTCCTGCACCTTGGTGGTCACCGTGCCGGTCACCACGACTTCGAAAATGCCTTCCTGCAGTTGCGCGGCGGCCACGTTGACCTGCACTTCCACGGCCGGCGCTTCCGACTCGAGGAAGATGGCCGGCGAGTTCGGCTGCTCCAGCGACATGTCCTTCAGGTACACGCGCTGGATGTTGAAGAAGGGCTGATCGTCCTGCTGGGTGGCTTGTTGCTCGTCGCTCATGAAAGGCTTCCCGGTTGAATCGGATTGGAATCGATTTTTGGTCTCTGCCGGGCGCGGGGCCCGGCTGGAAAGCGCATATGGTACATGACGCCGATGGCGATTTCACCCGCTCGCCGCCGAATCAGAATCGTCTCAGATATCCGATGGGCGGCGGGCTACCGGAGACCCGGCAGGTCAGGCGGCCAGCAGCGGCACCAGGCCGCCCTGGCGGTCCAGCGCGGAGAGGTCGTCGAAGCCACCCACATGGGTCTCGTCGATATAGATCTGTGGCACGGTGCGGCGGCCGGTGCGCGACATCATTTCCTCGCGCTTTCCCGGTTCGCGGTCGATCAGGATCTTTTCGACCGCTTCGACGCCCCGTTGCTTCAGCAGCCGTTCGGCCATCTGGCAATAGGGGCACACCACCGTGCTGTACATGACGACGCGGGCCATGCGGAATCTCCTTGTCTTCAAAATGCGGCGGCGCGGTCCGCCCCGGGCGGAACCGCGCCGCTTCGCTGCTGTAAATGGGGCTGTCGCGCTTACTTGACGACCGGCAGGCCGGCCTGTTGCCAGGCTGTCATGCCGCCTTCGAGCGCGTAGACCTCACTGTACCCGGCTTCCTTCAACGCTGCTTGGGCCTTGCCCGAGCGCTGGCCGGTCTGGCAGATCACGATGATGGGGACGGATTTGTCGCGGGCCAGGCCGCTGGCGCGCGACGGCAGGTCGGCAAGTGGCGCACTCTTCGCTTGCGGCATGTGGCCCTTGGCGAATTCGGCGGCGTCGCGGATGTCCACGACCACCGCGTTGCGCCGGTTGATCATCTGCGTGGCGGCCGCCGTATTGAGGCGCTTGCCGCCCGTACCGCTCTTGATCTGGGGCCACGCCAGCAGGCCGCCGGAGACCACGGCGATGGCGATCAGGGCCAGGTTGTTGTAATCGGCGAAGAAATTCACAATGGCATTCCGTTGGGTTGGGTCGGCGGCATTATAAAATACGCGGTTTCGCGCCCCCGTCATTATTTGCGGGCGAGCGCCGCAGGTCACTTACTACCCTGGAAGCAGCATGTACAAGCTCGTTCTCATCCGCCACGGCGAATCCACGTGGAATCTCGAAAACCGCTTCACCGGCTGGGTCGATGTCGACCTCACCGACACCGGCGCCGCCCAGGCCAAGCAGGCCGGCAAGCTGCTCAAGGAAGCGGGCTATGGCTTCGACATCGCCTACACCTCGGTCCTCAAGCGCGCCATCCGCACGCTCTGGTACGTGCAGGACGAAATGGACGAAATGTGGATTCCGGTGCGCAACGAATGGCGCCTGAACGAACGCCACTACGGCGCGCTGTCGGGCCTGAACAAGGCCGAGACTGCCGCCAAGTACGGCGACGATCAGGTGCTGGTCTGGCGCCGCAGCTACGACACCCCGCCGCCCGCGCTGCAGCCGGACGATGAACGCGCCGCGTTCAACGACCCGCGTTACGCCAACGTGCCGCGCGACCAGGTGCCGCTGACCGAGTGCCTCAAGGACACGGTGGCCCGCGTGATGCCGCTGTGGAACGAATCGATCGCTCCGGACATCCAATCGGGCAAGCGCGTGGTGATTGCCGCCCATGGCAACAGCATCCGCGCGCTGGTGAAGTACCTCGATCAGATTTCGGATGACGACATCGTCGGCCTCAACATTCCCAATGGCATCCCGCTCGTCTATGAACTGGACGCCAACCTGCGCCCGCTGCGCCATTACTACCTGGGCGATCAGGAAGCCCTGGCTGCCTCGCTGGCGGCCGTGGCCAACCAGGGCAAGGCCCGCTGACGACAGGCCGCAACCCGCGCCCGCCCCGGTCTGGACCGGGTAGGCGCGGGCAGCTTGCCCGCGGCCATGTGTGACCGCGCCCACCCGGCGCGCAAGCCCCCGCAGGCCTTTTTCTGCGCACCCTCTTATACTGTCGGACAAATCCGGCGCCGCCGGCCTTAAGGCCGGGCACCCGGATCGCCCCCTAGCCAATCCTCATACTGTTCAGGCTGCCCCACATGCGTAAGACGCTCAAGAACATTAGCCTAGTCTCGGTCGGCGTCGTTGCCGGCGTGCTCGCGACGCTGCAGATCTCGGCGACGGCCCAGAACTCGTCCGGGCCCCTGCCGCTCGACCAGCTCCGGCTGATGTCCGACATCTTCGGCCAGATCAAGCGTGAGTACGTGGAGCCGGTGGATGACAAGAAGCTGCTGACCGAAGCCATCAAGGGCATGGTCGCCAGCCTCGACCCGCACTCGGCCTACCTGGACGAGAAGGACTTCAAGGAACTGCAGGAAGGCACGCGCGGCCGCTTCGCCGGCCTGGGCATCGAGATCTCGCAGGAAGAAGGCCTGGTCAAGGTCATCAACCCGATCGAGGACACCCCCGCCTTCCGCGCCGGCATCCAGCCGGGCGACCTGATCACCCGCATCGACGACAAGCCCGTGCGCGGCCTCCCGCTGGAGCAGGCGGTCAAGCGCATGCGCGGCGAGCCCGGCACCAAGGTCACGCTGACGATCTACCGCAAGAGCGAGGAACGCACGTTCCCGGTCTCGATCACGCGCGCGGAGATCCGCGTGCAGTCGGTCAAGACCAAGATGCTGGACAACAACACCATCGGCTGGATCCGCCTGACGAGCTTCCAGGAGCGCACGGTGTCCGACCTGGGCCGCCGCCTGCGCGAGATGGCCGAGAAGAACCCGGGCCTCAAGGGCGTGATCCTGGACCTGCGCAACAACGGCGGCGGCGTGCTGCAGGGCGCGGTCGGCGTGGCCGCGGCGTTCCTGCCCGACGATGCCACCGTGGTCTCCACCAACGGCCAGGTGCCGGACGCCAAGCGCGTCTACAAGGCTACCTTCAACAACTACCGCCTCTCGTCGCTCGAGGACGATCCACTCAAGGACCTGCCGCCGCTGTTCAAGAAGATTCCGATGATCGTGCTGACGAACGCCTACTCGGCCTCGGCATCGGAAATCGTGGCCGGCGCGCTCCAGGATCACCATCGCGCCACGCTGATGGGCAAGACCACGTTCGGCAAGGGTTCGGTGCAGACCGTGCGGCCGCTGACCAATGACACCGGCATCAAGCTGACCATCGCGTACTACTACACGCCGACGGGCAAGTCGATCCAGGCCAAGGGCATCCGCCCGGACATCCCGGTCGACCAGAACCCCGAGGGCGATCCGGACGACGCGCTGATCACGCGCGAAATCGACACCGAACGCCACCTGCACAACAAGCAGGAGTCGGAAGAGCCGGAAATGAATGCGCGCGAGCAGCGCCGGGTGGACGAACTGCGCCGCCTCGAGGAAGAAAACGCCAAGAAGACGCCGGAAGAGCGCGAGAAGGATCGCCGCAAGAAGCCGGTGGAATTCGGCACGGCCGACGACTTCATGCTCCAGCAGGCTATCGCGCAGCTCAACGGCAAGCCGGTGCAGCGTTCGAAGTCGCGGCTCGAGGCCTCGCAGGCCGCTGGCAAGCCGGACACCGATGCGGACAAGGGCAAGGCCAAGCCGGCCGCCGACAAGGCCCCGGCGAAGCCCGCCTCCAAGCCGGCAGCGAAGCCAGCCAGCCAGCCGCCCGCCAGCGCGCCGATGGGCGACCCGCTGGGCACGCCGACCGGCAAGAATCGCTGACGGCGCGCGCTCGGGCTTGGCTCCGGGCGCATCCTGAGGATTGCGACGGCCCGCGGTGTTCACCGGCGGGCCGTTCTTGTTTCTAGCGGATGCTTTCGCACATGAACGACGACCAACTGCTGCGCTACTCGCGCCATATCCTGCTGGACGAACTCGGCATCGAGGGCCAGGAACGGCTGCTGGCGGGCCATGCGCTGGTGATCGGCGCGGGCGGGCTCGGGGCGGCCGCGCTGCCCTACCTGGCCTCGGCCGGCGTGGGGCGCATCACCATCGTCGACGATGACGACGTGGACCTGACCAACCTCCAGCGCCAGATCCTTCACACCACGGCCAACGTGGGCCGGCCCAAGGTGGAGTCGGCGCGGGAAGGGCTGCTGCGGATCAATCCTGATGTCGATGTGCGGCTCGTGGCCCAGCGCGTGGGCGATGCCGAGCTGGATGCGCTGGTGGCTGCTGCCGATGTCGTGCTCGATTGTTGTGACAATTTCGCCACACGGCACGCGGTGAACCGCGCCTGCCTCGCCCATCGCAAGCCGCTGGTGTCGGGTGCCGCGCTGCGCTTCGACGGCCAGGTCAGCGTGTTCGACCTGCGCGATGCCGATGCCCCGTGCTACGGCTGCCTGTTCCCGCCCTCGGAACCCGCCCCCGAAGCCGCCTGCGCGACGATGGGCGTGTTCGCCCCGCTGGTCGGCATGGTCGGCACGGTGCAGGCGGCGGAGGCGCTCAAGCTGCTGACGGGCGTCGGCCAGACGCTGGCCGGCCGGCTGCTGATGGTCAATGCAATGTCGATGGAGTGGACCACGATGCGGCTGGCGCGCACGCCGGCCTGCGAGGTCTGCGGCGGGCACCACTAACGAAAGCGCTAGCGGGCCATCGACCCGGCGATCCCGGCGGTGGAGCCCCCTCCCCGCCGGTTCGCCTGATTGGCGCGATGTGCTGCCGGAAATGCTGGATGAAGAAAAGAATCCGAATGAGAACGGTTAATAACCCGTCCCGCACGGATGCGCGATGCCGCCAGGCACCGCGCGGTGGGCCGGCGGCTTACTGCTCGCCCGGCTCCATCTGCGACTGCAGATAGTTCTGCAGGCCAACCTTGTCGATCAGGTCGAGCTGCGTCTCCAGGTATTCGATGTGTTCCTCGGTGTCCGTGAGGATGTCCACGAGGATCTCGCGGCTCACGTAATCGCCCACCGACTCGCAGTACGCAACGCCTTCCTTGACGGTGGCGTGCGCGGTCTGCTCGAGCTTCAGGTCGCACTTGAGCATTTCGGGCGTGTCTTCGCCGAGCAGCAGCTTGTGCAGGTCCTGGAGGTTCGGCAGGCCGTCAAGCATCAGGATGCGGTCGATCAGGCGGTCGGCGTGCTTCATTTCGCCGATCGATTCCTTGTACTCGACATCACCGAGCTTCTTCAGGCCCCAGTGCCGATACATGCGGGCGTGGAGGAAATACTGGTTGATCGCGGTCAGCTCGTTCTTGAGCTGGGCGTTCAAATGCTGGATGACCTTCTTGTCACCTTTCATAGGGGGGCTCCTGTCATGACAACCGGACCCGCGCAAAAGCACGAAGGGGCGCCAAGTGGCGCCCCATTGCAGTCGGAACCGCGGTAAAGCCTGAATCGATCAGGCCACCAGCGCGGTACGCTGATCGTTCGCGACTGCCGGGTCACGAGCGTCCATTATCGCACGTGACGTAGTCGTGGAACAGGAAGAAATCTCGACGACCTGAATGGTCGATAGCGAGGAGGCACGCATCGTCTGCACGGCGGCCACGCCTTCGCACAGCACTTGCTTCGCGCAGTCGCGGCAACGGCCGCAGCAGGTGCCCACGCCGAGGGTCTCGGCGAGTTCGTCCATGGTCGAGACGCCAAGGTGAACGGCGCCATGAATCTCGTGGTCGGTAACCTGGTTGCAGATGCAAACGTACACAAATACCTCCTGGGGGCGGTGTCGGCACCGGCATGCCGAACAGCGATGGAGGCCAGAATATCAGAGAAGCAGAATGATAACAATTCCCATTAATCGCTTTGGGGGTATGGCGTCACACAGGCGATAAGCATGGATTTTCGGGGTCACTTTTCCGACAGGAAAGTGACCCCGGCTTCGCCAACATTGCAGACAGAAACCCTAAGAATCAGAGGGTGTATGAGACTTGGGAGGATGTGCCTCAGGGCGCGATCTGCTTCAGCGCCGCCGCCAGTTCCTCGGGCTCGTAGCAGTTAAGCACGCGGTCCACCAGCGGCCCCAGGCTCTCGCAGTCAGCATGGATCACTTCCTGCTTCACGCGCAGCAACTGCGCCGGGTGCATGGAGAACTCGCGCAGGCCCATGCCCAGCAGGAGCCGCGTCATGGCCGGGTCCCCCGCCATCTCGCCGCACACGGCCACGGGCACGCCGGCCCGGTTGGCTTCCTGGATGGTGCGGGCAATCAGTTGCAGCACGGCCGGGTGGAGCGGGTCATAGAGGTGGGCCACGGCGTTGTCGGCGCGGTCGATGGCCAGCGTGTACTGGATCAGGTCGTTCGTGCCGATCGACAGGAAGTCCATCCGCTTGAGGAACAGCGGCAACAGCAGGACGGCAGCCGGGATCTCGATCATCGCCCCGACCTTCATGCTCGGGTCGTATGGCTGGCCGCGCTCGTCGAGTTGGCGCCGCGCCTGGGCGATCAGGTCCAGCGTCTGGTCGATCTCGCTCGCGTGGGCCAGCATCGGAATCAGCAGCCGCACCGGGCCGAACGCCGAGGCGCGCAGCAGCGCGCGGAGCTGGGTCAGGAACATCCCCGGCTCGGACAGCGACCAGCGAATCGCGCGCAGCCCGAGCGCCGGGTTCAGCGCGGTCTCGAAGTCGTCGCCACGCAGGTCCAGCGGCTTGTCGGCGCCGACGTCGATGGTGCGGATGGTCACGGGGAGGCCGTGCATCGCCTCCACCGCGCGACGGTAGGCGGCAAACTGCTCCTCCTCGTCGGGCATGGCGTCGCGCCGGTTCATGAACAGGAATTCGGAGCGGAACAGCCCCACGCCGACTGCGCCGGCGGCCAGCGCGGCGGTGGCGTCCTCGGCCAGTTCGATATTGGCCAGCAACTCGATCTCGAGCCCGTCCAGCGTCACGGACGGCGTGTGGCGCAGCCGTTGCAGGCGCTTCTTCTCCAGCGCGCGCTCGCTCTGGCGGTGGCGGTATTCCTCGAGGATGATTGCCGACGGATCGACGATGACCAGCCCCGCGTCGCCATCGATGATGATCCAGTCGTCCTGGCGGATCAGCTCGCTGGCGCTTTTCACGCCCACGGCGGCCGGGATGTCCAGGCTGCGCGCGACGATGGCCGTGTGCGAGGTGCGCCCGCCCAGGTCGGTCACGAAGCCATGGAACACGGTCTGGCGGAACTGGAGCATGTCCGCCGGGCCGATATCGTGCGCCACGACGATCACGCCCGGCGCGGGCTCGCCGTCCGGGGCCAGGGCCGGCACGGGCGCCGGCGCCAGCACCGGCGCGCCGGCCAGCACCTTCAGGATCCGCTCCACCACCTGCTGGATGTCGGCCTTGCGCTCACGCAGGTACTCGTCCTCGATCTCGTCAAACTGACGCATCAGTTCCTCGAGGCGGGTGGTGAGCGCCCACTCGGCGTTGTAGCGCCGCTGGCGGATCAGGGCCTCGGGCTCGCGCGAGAGCGCCTCGTCGTCGAGGATCATCGCGTGCACGTCCAGGAACGCGCCCATTTCCTCGGGCGCGTCGCGCGGCAGGTCACGCTTGAGCGTCACCAGTTCCGCGCGCACGGCGGCGCGCGCCGAACGTAATCGCTCCACCTCCGCATCGAGCCGGTCTTCATCGACCAGATAGTGCGAAACGTCGAGCGCAGCCGGTGCGAGGATGTGGGCCCGCCCGATGGCGACCCCACGCGAAACCGGAATGCCGTGCAAGGCAAAAGGCATGAACCGCTCCGTCAGGAACGTTTAGGAATTCGGTATTGTGCGTCGATACTCACTCGCCCTCGCCGAACCGGTTGGCGATCAGCGCCAGCAGCGCGTCCATCGCCTCGTTCTCGTCGGGGCCATCGGTCTCGATCGTGACCGTCGAACCAATGCCCGCCGCAAGCATCATGACGCCCATGATGCTTTTGGCATCGACCTGGCGACCGTTGCGGGACATTTTGACCTGGCTGGCGAAACTCCCCGCCAGTTGCGTCAGTTTGGCGGAGGCGCGGGCGTGGAGCCCGAGCTTATTGATGATGGTTGTGTCCCTCAGCAGCATATTTGTCGGGATGATTGGCGGTTTGGTTCTGGACAGTGGTGTTGCCGACCTGCAGCACGCCCTGCGCGCCGCCGGCCAGCGCCTTGGTGGCAAGCTGGTCGAGCACCTCGGTGCGGTAGCAGATCGCGCGCACGAGCATGGGAAGATTGACGCCGGCAAGCACCTTGACCTTGCCGGGATCGGCCAGGCGCGCGGCGATATTGGCCGGCGTGGCCCCGAAAATATCGGTGAGCACCAGGGCGCCGTTGACCTCGGAGACCGCGGCCAGGCGGCGCCGGGCTTCGGCGAGCACCACGGCAGGGTCGGCGTCGGGAAGGACGTCGATGGCCTCCACGCGCGGCGGTTGGCCGCAATAGACGTGGGCAGCGCAATCCCGCAGCGCCGAAGCCAGCGGCGCGTGCGCGATGATCAGAATTCCGGCCATGATGTGAATCCGTTGGACTGCCCGAATTGTAGCAGGCGGCCTCGCGGCCAAATCCCGCGATACCGCCCGGCGTCCCCGGAGTGTGGTGCCTTAGCGTCGCCCGGTTGTCTTATTTGTTGTTGACGGCAGCTTCCAGCGCATCGACAAACATCGCGGCCACGTTGAAGCCGGTCTGCTGCGTGATTTCCTGGAAACAGGTCGGGCTCGTCACATTGACTTCAGTCAGGCAGTCGCCGATCACGTCGAGGCCCACCAGCAGCAGGCCCTGCTTGAACAGGCCCGGCGCCAGCGTCTCGGCGATCTCGCGGTCGCGCGCGCTCAGTTCCTGGGCGCGCCCCAGCCCGCCGGCCGCCAGGTTGCCCCGGATCTCGGTGCCCTGCGGAATCCGCGCCAGCGAGTACGGCACCGCCTTGCCGCCGATCAGCAGGATGCGCTTGTCGCCTTCCTTGATGGCCGGGATGTAGCGCTGGATCATCAGCGTGCGGGCGCCGTTGTCGCCCAGCGTCTCGACGATCGCGCCAAGATTCATCGCATCGGGCCCCACGCGGAAGATGCCCATGCCACCCATGCCGTCGAGCGGCTTGACGATGATGTCCTGGTGCTCGGCATGGAAGGCGCGGATGCGGTCCGCATCGCGCGTGACCAGCGTCGGCGTGACGAACTGCGGGTAGCGGGCGATGGCCAGCTTCTCCGAGTGGTCGCGAATCGCCTGCGGCTTGTTGAAGATGCGGGCACCCTGCGCCTCGGCCAACTCCAAAAGCCACGTACTCGTCACATATTCCATGTCGAACGGCGGATCCTTGCGCATCAGCACCGCGTCGAACGTGGCCAGCGGGGTCAGCACCGGCTCGCCGAGGCGGAACCAGTCGGTGGCATCGTCCGTGACGCGCAGCGGCTGCGTCACCGCCTCCACCACGTTATTGGCCAGCGACAGCCGCGACTGGAGGCAGAACGACAGCTCGTGCCCCCGCGCCGCCGCTTCCTTCATCATGGCGTAGGTGGAGTCCTTGTACGTCTTGAAGGTCTCCAGCGGGTCGGTAATGAACAGGATGCGCATGGTGGGATCTGGGTTCCTGGCTCAGATGATCGGGTTCGGATCGGTCTTCTCGAGTTCCAGCGAGGCCGCCAGCAGCGCCAGCCGCGCCACCACGCCATACATATAGAAGCGGTTCGGCACGGCCGCGCCCGGCTTGGCGTGGCTGTCCGGAATGCCGTTCGGGGCAAACGCCAGCGGCACGAAGTGCATGCCCGGCGCGTTCAGGTTCTCGTCGTTGCCGCGGCCCGTGTGGACGCGGTAGAAGCCGCCCACCACGTAGCGGTCGATCATATAGACCACCGGCTCGGCCACCGCCTCGTTCACCTTCTCGAAGGTGTGCACGCCTTCCTGGATGATGACGTCGGAGACTTCCAGCCCCTCCTTCACCACGCTCATCTTGTTGCGTTCCTTGCGGTTCAGGCCCTTGACCTCGGACGGGTCCCGCACGGTCATGATACCCATGCCATAGGTACCGGCATCGGCCTTCACCACCACGTAAGGCGTTTCCTTGATGCCGTACTCGCGGTATTTCTTGGCGATCTTCTTCAGCACGCCTTCCACGGCATCGGCCAACTCTTCCTCGCCCACGCGCTCGTGGAAGTCCACGCCGGTGGTCCGGGCGAAGTAGGGATTGACCATCCACGGGTCGATATCGATCAGCTTGGCGAACTTCTTGGCCACCTCGTCGTAGGCGGCGAAGTGGCTGCTCTTGCGGCGCGTGGACCAGCCCGCGTGCAGCGGCGGCAGCAGATATTGTTCGTTGATGTTCTCGAGCACGGGCGGAATGCCGGCCGAGAGGTCATTGTTGAGCAGGATCGAACAGGGGTCGAAGTCCTTCAGCCCCAGCCGGCGGCCCTTGGTGCCCAGCCGCGCGAGCGGCTCCACCACCAGCGTCTGGCCGTCGGGCAGCTCGATCGGGGTGGGTTCGGTGATGTCCTCGGACAGCGACCCCAGGCGCACATTCAGGCCCGCCTGGCGCATGATCAGCGACAGCCGCGCCACGTTCTGCAGATAGAACATGTTGCGGGTGTGCCGCTCGGGGATCAGCAGCAGGTTCTTGGCGTCCGGGCAGATCTTCTCGATCGCGGCCATGGCGGCCTGGACGGCCAGCGGCAGCATTTCCGGGGCGA
The DNA here is from genome assembly GCF_056395265.1 of Cupriavidus sp. 10L43_2. Taxonomy (NCBI): domain Bacteria; kingdom Pseudomonadati; phylum Pseudomonadota; class Betaproteobacteria; order Burkholderiales; family Burkholderiaceae; genus Cupriavidus; species Cupriavidus sp. 10L43_2. The sequence continues at coordinate 2,011 of NZ_JBFTJE010000026.1, read as the reverse complement.
GGTTGTTGAACCCGCCCGGGAACAGGTTGGTATCCACCGGCGCCAGCTTGAACCCGGCATTGCGCAGGTCCACGGAACAGTAGAACGGCGGCGTATGCTCCTGCCATTCCAGCCTGAACCAGCGCTCGATGGACGGCGTCGCGTCCAGGATCTTCTTTTCGAGTTCGAGCAGCGGACCGTTCAGCGCGGTGATGAGATGCGGGACCATATCCATCCTAATTGATCGTCTTTATTGTCCGCCCCGATTGTAGAGGAACGGCCAATAGGCTGCTGACGCCCGCCGTATAACCATATGCGGCGGTCAGCATAATAATCCGGGATGTGGGGGCGGTCGGGCAAAAAAAAAGCGCGGCGTGTGCCGCGCTTTCAAATGGCCTGACAGATACGGGGAGCGTTCTGCAGGTGGAGGAAACTGCCTCACTCGCACTGTATGTGCGGCTCCCCTTAAAGACAATTGAGACTTTTTAAGATCCGATTTAAGCACTCTGCGAATACCCCGCGAGGCCTTGTCGGGGCTGGCCCTGCGCCCGTTCGGGCGGCTTTCGGGCAGAAAAAAGCCCGGCACGAGGCCGGGCGAAACTCCTGAGAGAAGATTCCCAATCAGCTCTCCAGCACAACTCTGTCGTGGATATCAGACCTCGTAGGCGGTTTCGCCGTGGGAGGTGATGTCCAGGCCTTCGCGCTCTTCCTCTTCCGGAACGCGCAGGCCAATCAGCATGTCGACCAGCTTGTAGGCCACCAGGGCCACCACGCCCGACCACACGATGGTGGTCAGCACGCCTTCGAACTGGATCCAGACCTGGCCGGCGATCGAATAATCGTCCGCCACCTTGTTGGCCACGTAGTCATAGATGCCCGTGCCGCCCAGGCTCGGTGCGGCGAACACGCCCGTCAGCAGCGCACCCAGGATGCCGCCCACGCCGTGCACGCCGAAGACGTCCAGCGAGTCGTCCATGCCGAGCAAGCGCTTCAGGCCGGTCACACCCCACAGGCACAGCAGGCCAGCCAGCAGGCCGATCACGATGGCGCCCATCGGGCCGACGAAGCCGGCTGCCGGGGTGATCGCCACGAGGCCGGCGACGGCGCCCGAGGCACCACCCAGCATCGACGGCTTGCCCTTGCCGATCCACTCGCCGAAGGTCCACGACAACACGGCGGCGGCGGTAGCCAGCAGCGTGTTGACGAAGGCCAGGGCGGCGCCGCCGTTGGCTTCCAGGCCCGAGCCGGCGTTGAAGCCGAACCAGCCGAACCACAGCAGCGAGGCACCGACCATGGTGAAGGTCAGGCTGTGCGGACGGATCGCTTCGCGGCCGAAGCCGATGCGCTTGCCGTACATGAAGGCACCCACCAGGCCCGCGACAGCGGCGTTGATGTGCACCACGGTACCGCCGGCGTAGTCCAGCGCGCCCTTCTGGAACAGCCAGCCCGACTTGGCCGTGGCGGCCGTGCCGGCAGCGGCGTCGGTGTAGGCGTCCGGACCCGGCCAGAACCAGACCATGTGGGCCATCGGGATGTAGGCGAAGGTGAACCAGAGCACCACGAACACCAGCACGGCCGAGAACTTGGCGCGCTCGGCGAAGGCGCCGATGATCAGGCTGCAGGTGATGGCGGCGAAGGCGCACTGGAAGGCGAAGAACACCAGTTCCGGCACGACCACGCCCTTGCTGAACGTGGCGGCCACGGCGTCCACCGTCAGGCCCTTCATGAACAGCCGGTCCGTGCCGCCGAAGAACGCGTTGCCTTCGGTGAAGGCGAAGCTGTAGCCGTAGACGGCCCACAGGATCGACACCACCGAGAAGATCACCAGGCACTGCATCAGCACCGAGAGCATGTTCTTGGAGCGGACCAGGCCGCCGTAGAACAGGGCCAGGCCGGGCAGCGTCATCAGGATGACGAAGGCCGTGCAGACCAGCAGCCAGGCGGTATCGCCCTTGTTCGGCACGGGCGCGGCGGCGGGGGCAGCCTCGGCCGGCGCAGCAGCGGCGGCGGCAGGGGCCGCGGCAGCCGGGGC
>NZ_JBFTJE010000025.1:0-81435 GCF_056395265.1 Cupriavidus sp. 10L43_2 | reverse complement strand
GCCTTTATGGGGCTGGGGGTTCTGGGTATAAGAGCCTGGCGATGACCTACTTTCACACGGGTAGTCCGCACTATCATCGGCGCAAAGTCGTTTCACGGTCCTGTTCGGGATGGGAAGGGGTGGTTCCGACTCGCTATGGTCACCAGGCATGAGGGGTTGCCGCGCTGACGCATGTCAGCACGGCGAATCTGGGAGTAGTAAAGATTGGTTGTGTTTGTACCATCGTGGCACAAGGCGGCGAACCGCTACACCAGGTAAGACACACTGGTTATAGGATCAAGCCTTACGGGCAATTAGTACTGGTTAGCTTAACGCATTACTGCGCTTCCACACCCAGCCTATCAACGTCCTGGTCTCGAACGACCCTTCAAGGAGGTCAAGCCTCCAGGGAATCCTCATCTTCAGGCGAGTTTCCCGCTTAGATGCTTTCAGCGGTTATCTCTTCCGTACATAGCTACCCTGCGATGCCTCTGGCGAGACAACAGGTACACCAGCGGTACGTCCACTCCGGTCCTCTCGTACTAGGAGCAGCCCCCGTCAAGATTCCAACGCCCACGGCAGATAGGGACCAAACTGTCTCACGACGTTTTAAACCCAGCTCACGTACCTCTTTAAATGGCGAACAGCCATACCCTTGGGACCGGCTACAGCCCCAGGATGAGATGAGCCGACATCGAGGTGCCAAACACCGCCGTCGATATGAACTCTTGGGCGGTATCAGCCTGTTATCCCCAGAGTACCTTTTATCCGTTGAGCGATGGCCCTTCCATTCAGAACCACCGGATCACTATGTCCTGCTTTCGCACCTGCTCGACTTGTCAGTCTCGCAGTTAAGCACGCTTTTGCCATTGCACTTTAGGTACGATGTCCGACCGTACCAAGCGTACCTTCGAACTCCTCCGTTACACTTTGGGAGGAGACCGCCCCAGTCAAACTGCCTACCATGCACTGTCCCCGACCCGGATTCACGGGCCAAGGTTAGAACCTCAAACAAACCAGGGTGGTATTTCAAGGACGGCTCCACGTGAACTAGCGTCCACGCTTCAAAGCCTCCCACCTATCCTACACAGATCGGTTCAAAGTCCAATGCAAAGCTACAGTAAAGGTTCATGGGGTCTTTCCGTCTAGCCGCGGGGAGATTGCATCATCACAAACACTTCAACTTCGCTGAGTCTCGGGAGGAGACAGTGTGGCCATCGTTACGCCATTCGTGCAGGTCGGAACTTACCCGACAAGGAATTTCGCTACCTTAGGACCGTTATAGTTACGGCCGCCGTTTACCGGGACTTCAATCAAGAGCTTGCACCCCATCATTTAATCTTCCGGCACCGGGCAGGCGTCACACCCTATACGTCCACTTTCGTGTTTGCAGAGTGCTGTGTTTTTATTAAACAGTCGCAGCCACCATTTTATTGCAACCCCTTCACCCTCCTGGCGCAGGCCAGTCAAGCTACAAGGGCGTACCTTATCCCGAAGTTACGGTACCAATTTGCCGAGTTCCTTCTCCCGAGTTCTCTCAAGCGCCTTAGAATACTCATCTCGCCCACCTGTGTCGGTTTGCGGTACGGTCTCGTATGACTGAAGCTTAGAGGCTTTTCTTGGAACCACTTCCAATTGCTTCGCGGCTCAAGGCCGCTCGCCCCACATCCTTGAATTACGCGCCCGGATTTGCCTAAGCGCCTTCTCCAATGCAGGGACCGGGACTTCCAACACCCGGACAACCTTCCGCGATCCGTCCCCCCATCGCATCATACGACGGTGCAGGAATATTAACCTGCTTCCCATCAGCTACGCATCTCTGCCTCGCCTTAGGGGCCGACTCACCCTACGCCGATGAACGTTGCGTAGGAAACCTTGGGCTTACGGCGAGGGGGCCTTTCACCCCCTTTATCGCTACTCATGTCAGCATTCGCACTTCTGATACCTCCAGCATCCTTTACAAGACACCTTCACAGGCTTACAGAACGCTCTCCTACCACGCACATTACTGTGCGTCCGCAGCTTCGGTATATAGCTTAGCCCCGTTACATCTTCCGCGCAGGACGACTCGATCAGTGAGCTATTACGCTTTCTTTAAAGGGTGGCTGCTTCTAAGCCAACCTCCTGACTGTTTTAGCCTTCCCACTTCGTTTCCCACTTAGCTATATTTGGGGACCTTAGCTGGCGGTCTGGGTTGTTTCCCTCTTGACACCGGACGTTAGCACCCGATGTCTGTCTCCCGTGATTGCACTCTTCGGTATTCGGAGTTTGCTATGGCGGGGTAATCAGCAATAGACCCCCCAACCATGACAGTGCTCTACCCCCGAAGGTGAGACACGAGGCACTACCTAAATAGTTTTCGGAGAGAACCAGCTATTTCCAGATTTGTTTAGCCTTTCACCCCTATCCACAGCTCATCCCCTAACTTTTCAACGTTAGTGGGTTCGGTCCTCCAGTACGTGTTACCGCACCTTCAACCTGGCCATGGATAGATCATCTGGTTTCGGGTCTACACCCAGCGACTCAACGCCCTATTCGGACTCGCTTTCGCTACGCCTTCCCTAATCGGTTAAGCTTGCCACTGAATGTAAGTCGCTGACCCATTATACAAAAGGTACGCCGTCACCCGTTTCCAGGCTCCGACTGTTTGTATGCATGCGGTTTCAGGATCTATTTCACTCCCCTCCCGGGGTTCTTTTCGCCTTTCCCTCACGGTACTGGTTCACTATCGGTCGATTACGAGTATTTAGCCTTGGAGGATGGTCCCCCCATCTTCAGACAGGATTTCACGTGTCCCGCCCTACTTGTCGTACACCTAGTTCCACAACGCTGTTTTCGCATACAGGGCTATCACCTGCTATGGCCGGGCTTTCCATCCCGTTCTGCTAACAATGCTGCTAAAGAGTACAAGGCTCTTCCCATTTCGTTCGCCACTACTTTGGGAATCTCGGTTGATTTCTGTTCCTGCAGCTACTTAGATGTTTCAGTTCGCCGCGTTCGCTTCCCTGACCTATGTATTCAGTCAGGGATGACCCATAAGGGCCGGGTTTCCCCATTCGGACATCTCCGGATCAAAGCTTGTTTGCCAGCTCCCCGAAGCTTTTCGCAGGCTACCGCGTCCTTCATCGCCTGTAATCGCCAAGGCATCCACCACATGCACTTGTTCGCTTGACCCTATAACGAGTGTGTCTCAGCTTTCGCTTAAGCACACRACTCACCATAGGTCTGAGTTCTCGCGTTTGTGCCGTATTCCAAGTCATCTTTCGATCACTTTAAATACATTTTGGTTGATACAATCACAACCCGGTATCGCGTTGGATAATTCAGCGTCTCATCAACGCTCGCGCGACACCTTTACTACATCCCATATTGTTAAAGAACAGCCGACGGATTCAKTGAATCCAATCGCTTGGCAATGCCAAATGAAAGCACTCACAGCGCCTTCGCGCTAAGTGCTTTCATTTGGCAAACCAACCAAGGTAAGTGGTGGAGGATGACGGGATCGAACCGACGACCCCCTGCTTGCAAAGCAGGTGCTCTCCCAGCTGAGCTAATCCCCCGGATAACTTGGTGGGTCTGGTAGGACTTGAACCTACGACCCCCGCCTTATCAAGACGGTGCTCTAACCACCTGAGCTACAGACCCTTGGCTGTAACAGCAAACAAACCGATAAGTGTGAACGCTTGACTTGTGAACACAAGCCTCTGGAAAGGAGGTGATCCAGCCGCACCTTCCGATACGGCTACCTTGTTACGACTTCACCCCAGTCATGAACCCTGCCGTGGTAATCGCCCTCCTTGCGGTTAGGCTAACTACTTCTGGCAAAACCCACTCCCATGGTGTGACGGGCGGTGTGTACAAGACCCGGGAACGTATTCACCGCGGCATGCTGATCCGCGATTACTAGCGATTCCAGCTTCACGTAGTCGAGTTGCAGACTACGATCCGGACTACGATGCATTTTCTGGGATTAGCTCCCCCTCGCGGGTTGGCAACCCTCTGTATGCACCATTGTATGACGTGTGAAGCCCTACCCATAAGGGCCATGAGGACTTGACGTCATCCCCACCTTCCTCCGGTTTGTCACCGGCAGTCTCTCTAGAGTGCCCTTTCGTAGCAACTAGAGACAAGGGTTGCGCTCGTTGCGGGACTTAACCCAACATCTCACGACACGAGCTGACGACAGCCATGCAGCACCTGTGTCCACTTTCTCTTTCGAGCACCTAATGCATCTCTGCTTCGTTAGTGGCATGTCAAGGGTAGGTAAGGTTTTTCGCGTTGCATCGAATTAATCCACATCATCCACCGCTTGTGCGGGTCCCCGTCAATTCCTTTGAGTTTTAATCTTGCGACCGTACTCCCCAGGCGGTCAACTTCACGCGTTAGCTACGTTACTGAGGAAATGAATCCCCAACAACTAGTTGACATCGTTTAGGGCGTGGACTACCAGGGTATCTAATCCTGTTTGCTCCCCACGCTTTCGTGCATGAGCGTCAGTCACGTCCCAGGGGGCTGCCTTCGCCATCGGTATTCCTCCACATCTCTACGCATTTCACTGCTACACGTGGAATTCTACCCCCCTCTGACGTACTCTAGCCTTGCAGTCACAAGCGCAATTCCCAGGTTGAGCCCGGGGATTTCACGCCTGTCTTACAAAACCGCCTGCGCACGCTTTACGCCCAGTAATTCCGATTAACGCTCGCACCCTACGTATTACCGCGGCTGCTGGCACGTAGTTAGCCGGTGCTTATTCTTCCGGTACCGTCATCGACYCCGGGTATTAACCAGAGCCATTTCTTTCCGGACAAAAGTGCTTTACAACCCGAAGGCCTTCTTCACACACGCGGCATTGCTGGATCAGGGTTGCCCCCATTGTCCAAAATTCCCCACTGCTGCCTCCCGTAGGAGTCTGGGCCGTGTCTCAGTCCCAGTGTGGCTGATCGTCCTCTCAGACCAGCTACTGATCGTCGCCTTGGTGAGCTTTTACCCCACCAACTAGCTAATCAGACATCGGCCGCTCCTATTGCGCGAGGCCTTTCGGTCCCCYGCTTTCACCCKYAGGTCGTATGCGGTATTAGCTAATCTTTCGACTAGTTATCCCCCACAACAGGGCACGTTCCGATGTATTACTCACCCGTTCGCCACTCGCCACCAGGATTGCTCCCGTGCTGCCGTTCGACTTGCATGTGTWAGGCMTRCCGCCAGCGTTCAMTCTGAGCCAGGATCAAACTCTTCAGTTCAATACCTGTGTGGTGCCGAAGCACCTCGCTCTTTCGAGCGGTCGCTCACTCTCAGAAAACTGACTCGATCCATTCCGAAGAACGAACCGAACATGTTTTACTGTGCGAGCACTTAATAACTTTTGAAGCAACACGCAGACCGAAGTCCACGCGGCGTTCGCCATCAAGCGCCCACACTTATCGGTTGTTTGGTTGTTAAAGAACTGGCCACACCGGCTTTGCCGGGGGCGGTACTGCTTGTCTGYGCTGCGTCGTTTGCGTCGCAGCAGAGAAACGAGATTATGAAGAACAACCTRCGTTTCGTCAACAGGTCAGCGAAGTTTTTTTCGCCGCGGTCAGCGCTGRAAAACTCCTCAGCCCGACCACCCCATCAACCCCGCARCCCTTGTCGCTGCTGCGTTTGCAGCGCGGTTTGTGTTGCGAGGGGGCGAATATTAAGGGAGCCAACGCAGGCTGGCAAGGGGTTTCGCAAAAGAATTTTCGGGCGCAGTAGAATCGCCCCATGACGACACCGCCTGACCTGATGACCTACGTGCCCGAACGCCTCGCGAGCCGCGACGCCGGCGCCCTCGATGCGCACGCGCTCGCCACCGCCCTCGCGCGGCCGATCGTATTCGTCGACCTGGAAACCACGGGCGCCGATGCCCAGCGTGACCGCATTACCGAGATCGGCGTGGTCGAAGTCGGCCCGGACGGCATCCAGGAATGGGACACGCTGCTGGACCCACAGGCCAGCATCCCGTCTTTCATCCAGGGCATGACCGGCATTACTGAAGAGATGGTGCGCGGCAAACCCACGTTCGAGTCGATTGCCGAGTCGCTGGCAGAGCGGCTGCAAGGCCGCCTCTTCGTGGCCCACAACGCGCGCTTCGACTACGGCTTCCTGAAGAATGCGTTCCGGCGCGCTGGCATCACCTTCCGCGCCGACGTGCTTTGCACCGTGCGACTGTCGCGCGCGCTGTTCCCGTCGGTGGAGCGCCATGGCCTGGACGCGCTGATCGCCCGCTTCGGCCTGACGCCCAAGGGCCGTCACCGCGCGCTGGCGGACGCCGAACTACTCTGGCAGTTCTGGCAGAAGCTCCATGGTCTCTATACCGTGGATCTGGTGGAATCGGCCGTCAAGTCGCTGGTGAAGCAGGCGAGCCTCCCGGCCGGCCTGTCCGAGACCGCGCTCGACGAGGTACCCGATCGTCCCGGCGTCTACCTGTTCTATGGCGACGAAGACGCGCCGCTCTACGTTGGCAAGAGCATTCACCTGCGTCAGCGCATCAAAAGCCATTTCTCGGGCGACCATCGCCATGAGAAGGAGATGCGCCTGGCGCGAGGCGTGCGGCGCGTGGCGTGGCACGAGACCGGCGGCGAAGTCGGCGCGCTGCTGATGGAGGCGCAGTTGGTCAAGTCTCTGCAGCCACTGCACAACCAGTTGCTGCGCCAGAACAGCGAACTGTTCTCGTGGGAGATCCCCGATGGCCTGCCCGTGCCGCGCCTGCGCTCGGACCGGCACGTGGATTTCAGCCGCCATGCCAATCTCTATGGCGCGTTCGGCAGCCGCGCCGCAGCCCAGGCCCGGCTGCGGGAGTTGGCGGAGGAACACACGCTCTGTCTGACCACGCTGATGCTCGAACCCACGCACCGGCGCGGCAACCCGTGTTTCGCGCGACAGTTGCATCGCTGCGCGGGCGCCTGCACGGGCGACGAATCGCGCGCGGCGCATCGGGAGCGGACGATGGCCGCCATCGCCACGCTAGCATTGCAGCCGTGGCCATTCGCCGGCGCGGTGGCGTGGCGGGAATCGGATCAGCCCCAACAGCCATGGCACGTGCTGGAGAACTGGTGCTATCTCGGGTCCGTGACGGACCTCGACGCGGCGGCTGCCCTGCTCGCCGCGCCGGCCCGGTTCGATGTCGATACCTACCAGATCCTCGCGCCGCGCCTGGACGCCCTGCGCGCCTCGGCGGTGCCGCTCGCGGCGTCCCGACCGTTTGCGCTGACGCCACCGGAGCCGCCGGCGCCCAGCCGCGCTCCGTCGATCAAACGCCCCGCCCGGACAACCGAGCGTTCATCGGATACACAAACCCTCACCCTGTTCGCCTGATCGGAGTCGGGATCGGGGTCGGCAGGCAATGTGCGGCGGCGCGCATAGTGGCGTTGCCAGCCGGGCGCCCGCTCGGCTAGTCTGCCGAGGAGGGTTCGCTACCTAGATGGAGCCGCCATGCCCGCGTTGCCCCGCCTTCCGTTTGCCGCCGCCGTGCTCTGCGCGGCCGGCGTGACCATTGGCTGCACCAGCGTCGATGGCGGCGCCATGCATCGGATCTTCGCATCCTGGCAGGGCGCGCCTGTCGAGCAGGTGCAGGCTCAGTGGGGGCCGCCGCAGTCCGTGCAGAGCACGCCGGCCGGCACCGCCTATATATGGGTCGACGAACTGCCGACGGCGCACCCGCCCGGCAGCGGCCCGCGCGATGCGCAGCTTGAGCCACCTGCCTCCACGGCACGATGTCAGCGCAAGCTGCTGGCCGCCGCCAACGGCAAGGTCACCGGCGGGGAGTGGAACGGTAATGCCTGCTGCGTGCAGACGCTGGTCGGCCAGTGCGCAGGCCTGCCCCGCAAAACGTCCGGATCGTAAACCCCAATTTGACGCTGCGGTATACGAAACCATAATGTGCGGACATAGAACCGAATCCGAATTCGAATACGGAATCCGCCATGCAAGCATCCTTTCCGAGTGTGACGAATAGCACGTCTTCGTCCACAGCCTTCCCCCGCATCGATACCCCCTCGATTCTCCAGCCACCCCGCCAGCGCCGCGCCAAGGAAACGGAACAGGCGCTGCTGACCGCCGGCCGCGAGTTGCTCGCGCAGCGCGACTTCGCCTCCGTCTCGGTGGCGCAGATCGCGGCGGCCTGCCAGGTGTCCGTGGGCGCCTTCTACGGTCGATTCCGCGACAAGATGGCGTTCTTCGACGCCCTGCGCACGCTCGTGATGGAAGAGACCGACGCCTCCGTTGCGCGCTACCTGAACGAAGGGCGCTGGGCCGAGACGCCGCCGCGCCAGATCGTCGAGAAGACAATGCGCTTCCTGCTGACCGGCTGCCACAACAACCGGGGCGTGATTCGCGCATCACTCAAGCACGCCACCACGCGCCCCGAGGAATGGCTGCCGCATCAGAAGAACGGCCAGGAAATCGTCGACCGGCTCGTGGCGCTGCTGGTACCGCGCCTGCCCGGCCCGCCAGAAGAAGCCGAGCAGCACGTGCGCTTTGCCATGCAGGTGGTCTTCGGCATGATCGTCAACGCGGTGCTGAACGACCCCGGCCCGCTCACGCTCGCCGATGAACGGCTACCCGTGGAACTCACGCGCATGGTGGCGAGCTACCTGGACCTCTGAGCGCCCCCCGCCCTACCGCCACACCTCGCTTCACCCCCAGTTCCCCCGCTTTTTCCGGACGGCCCCGCTCCCAATGGGGCCATCCGATCTCGCCGCAACATAGCGGCGCCGCCTGTTTTCAGGCCGGATATAACGTGGAGACAACACCATGAAGCATTCCATCGCGTCACGCAGGAGACTGGCCGCGCGCGTTGCCGGCGTCATGCTCGGGCTGGTTTCACTGGCCACGCATGCGCAGGGTGACTACCCGACCAAACCGATTCGCCTGATCGTGCCGTATCCCGCTGGTGGGCTGACCGACACGATGGCGCGCCAGGTGGCCGACGGGCTGTCCAAGCGCCTGGGCCAGACCGTGGTCGTGGAGAACAAGGGCGGCGCGGGCGGCATCATCGGCACGGATTTCGTCGCCAAGTCCGCCCCGGACGGCTACACGCTACTGATGACGATTCCCGGGCCGATCACGTCCAACATCGCGCTATATAAGAAGCTGCCCTATGACCCGCGCACCGATCTGCGGCCACTCTCGGACATCGCCATGGCGCGCACCGTGCTGACGGTCAACCCGACGGTGCCCGCGAAGACCGTCAAGGAGCTGCTGGCCTACGCGCAGCAGTCGCCGGGCAAGCTGCGGATGGGCTCGTGGGGCCCCGGCACCTTGCCGCACACCATCCAGGCTTATATGGACAAGACCTACGGCGTGGATATCCTCCACGTGCCGTATCGCGGCGAAGGCCCGCTGGTCACCGACCTCCTCGCCGGGCAGGTCAACATGACGATCAGTTCCGTGACCACGCTGCGGCAGTACGTTGCCACCGGCAAGCTGCGGGCACTGGCAGTGTCCGGCACCACGCGCGCCCGCGGGATGCCCGATGTGCCGACGTTCGCCGAAGCGGGCTATGGCGATGAGGCGTACAAGATCGTCGGGCCGACCACGCTGATGGCGCCCGCCAAGACACCCGAAGCCATCGTCGAGAAACTGGGCCGCGAGGTCGTGGCGCTGGTCAAGTCGCCCGAGTTCCAGGCGAAGATCGACGAGATGGGTCTCGAGCCCATCGGCAGCTCCCCGGCGGAAGCGCAGCGCGCCTACAAGGCCTACCTGCCGGTGATCCTGAAGCTGGCCGCCGACACCGGAGTGACGCTGGACTGACCCGGGCCGCCCTCTCCGCGCCGGACAATGCAGCGCGGAGATGGCCGGTATGAATTCCGGAGCAGCTTGCTTTGCGGGCGGGAGGCAGGCTTCTAGAATCAGTCTCACGATGATTTTCCGGCGCGAGACGCCCCCTTCCCATGGCAACGCTATTCCTGGTCCGTCACGGACAAGCCTCGTTCGGGGCCGCCAACTATGATTGCCTGTCCGACGTGGGCCGCCAGCAGGCGCGCTGGCTGGGCGAGTATTTCCGCGACCGGGGCGTCAGCTTCCGGCGCGTGGTGGCCGGCTCGCTGGTGCGCCAGCAGGACACGGCCACCGAGATCCTCGCCGGCATGGGGGCGACCGATACCGCCGTGGTGTCCCATCCCGGCCTCAATGAATACGATGGCGAGGCGCTGTATCGCAGTTTCACCAAGGGCGGCGATCATCGCGCCCATCAGAACGGCGACTACCAGGACTACTGGCGCACGTTCCGTGCGGCGTTCGCGGCCTGGACGCAGGACACGTTGACCGGCATGCCGGAGACCTGGACTGATTTCGGCGCGCGCATGCAGTCCGCGCTGACGCACGCCACCGAGGGCGCGGCGCGCGAGGATGCGCTGCTCGTGGTCAGCTCGGGCGGCGCCATCGGCCGCGCGGTGGCCGACCTGCTCGGCGCGCCGACGCAGACCGCCATTGAACTGAACCTGCAGTTCCGCAATACCGGTTTCTGCGAGCTGATCGTGGGACGCGGCACGCAGCGGCTGCTGAGCTTCAACAACGTGCCGCACCTCGAGCACGCCGAGCGCCGCAAGGCCATCACGTTCGCCTGAGGCGCCCGCCTCAGGCTACCGCCTCAGCGCTGCGACAGCGCGAGGCGCCCCGCCAGCGCGAGAAACACCGTGCCGGCAAACCAGTTCATCGCCCGCTGCACGCGGGCCGAGCGCATCAGCACACGGCCAAACACGCCCGAGAACCACGCAATCGCGCCGAAGACCAGCAGCGTGGCGAGGATGAACACAAAGCCGAGCACCATCAGCTGCAGCGCCACGTGCCCGCGCTCGGCCACCACGAACTGCGGCAGGAAGGCCAGGAAGAAGATCACGACCTTCGGATTGGTGAGGTTCATCACCACGCCGCGCCAGTACATGCGGCGGGGCGGATTGGCATCGGCATGTTGCGGTGACATCTCCCCCACCGGTGCGCGGAACGCCTGCCACGCCAGCCAGACCAGATAGAGCGCCCCGGCGACCTTGAGGACCGTAAAGGCCATCGCCGATGCCGCCAGCAGCGCGGCCAGCCCCACCGCCACCACCGCCGTGTGCACGAGCAGTCCGGTGCAGAGCCCAAGCACCACGGTCAGCCCGGCGCGCGTGCCATGCATGGCCGACTGGAGCAGCACGAAGATGTTGTCGGGGCCGGGCGCCAGGCTCAGCAGGACGGCAATCCCGAGGAATGTCAGCAGGGTGTCGATCGACGGCATCGGTGTTCTCCGTGCATTGAGAGCGCCATGGTAGCGGAACACCGCGCGGCGCGTGGGGCCTGACTATCCATCCACATCCTCGATCAATTCATCCAAACAATCAATTTATCAGCTTAATCGGTCACTCCTACACTGCTTTCACTTCGACAGCGGTGCGCACGAACGGGCGGCGACCGCGCGGGGCAATCCCATCCTTGAGGGCTGCCGCGCAAGCAATCCCGAACGACAACGAGGAGACAGACGATGCAAGCACGTGCACCGATGCGGCACGCGGTAGCGCTCGCCCTGACGGGCGCCATGGCCATGTTGACGGCCTGCGGTGGCAGCGACGACAACAACGGCGGCGGGAGCAGTGGCGGCGGTGGTGGCGGTGGCACGCCCCAGACGCATGCGCCCACGCAGACGCTCAAGATCACCGGCACGCAGGACTTCGCGGGCAGCTACGGCAGCGTGGGCCAGTACGAGCAACTGACGGGCACCCTCAGCGGCGAGGTCGACCCGAAAGACCCGAAGAACGCCATCATCCAGGACCTGGCGCTGGCGCCCGTCAACGCGAACGGCATGGTCGAGTACTCGGCCGACTTCGTCATGCTCAAGCCCAAGGACATGAGCAAGGCCAGCGGCGTGCTGCGCTACGACGCGCCCAATCGCGGCAATATCCTGACCATGGTCAACCCCGCCGCGAGCCCGAGCGATGCCGTCTACCTGGAGCGCGGCTACGTGCTGCTGTACTCGGCCTGGCAGGGCGATGTACCGAAATCGAGCCCGGCACGGCTGACCGTGACGGTGCCGGTGGCGAAGAATGCCGATGGCACCGCGATCACCGGCACCTATCGGACCGAACTGGTGCCGGGCGCGGCCGCGCCGGCGATGACGCTGCCCGGCGGCGTATTCAACGGCACCATGATCCCCTACGCGCCGGCCAGCCTCGACAACACCCAGCCTGGCTACTCGCTGACGCGGCGCGTCAATGAGACCGATGCGCGCGTGGCAATTCCCGCCAGCGACTGGAAATTCGCCACGTGCGACGCCAGCGCCAACGCGTTCCCCGGCAAGCCCGACCCGGCCAGCATCTGCCTGCGCGGCGGCTTCGATCCGAAGTACCTCTATGAACTCGTGTACGTGGCGAAGGACCCGAAGGTGATGGGCGTGGGGCTGGCCGCGCTGCGGGACACCGTGAGCTTCTTCCGCAGCAAGGCCGCGGACGGCGCCGGCACGCCGAACCCGGTGGCGGGTCGCATCACCCACGCGCTGGGCCAGGGGACGTCGCAGTCCGGCAATGCGATGAAAACCTTCCTGCACCTGGGCTTCAACCAGGCGCTCGACGGCTCGAAGGTCTTCGACGGCATCTACGCCCACGTGGCGGCCCGCCAGACCAACATCAACACGCGCTTCGCCGTGCCGGGCGGCGGTGGCGGCCTGCGTACCGACCACTCGGCGTTCGGCCAGACCGCGCCGCGCGGCCTCGACAAGGACTACGTGGACGATATCTCGGGCACCAAAGGCGGCGTGATGGCGCGCTGCTCGGCGTCGAACACCTGCCCGAAGTTCTTCCTCGGCCTGTCGGGCACCGAGTTCTGGCAGTTGCAGGGCTCGCCGGTGCTGACCGACGCCAACGGCTTCGCCGACCTGAAGCAGCCGGACAACGCCCGTATCTATTACTACACGGGCGCCCAGCACGGCGGGGCGGGCGGCACGGCCAGCATCAGCTTCGCGCCCACCCGTAATGTCTACCCGGCCGGCACGGTGATCCAGCACAACGACACCTTCCGTGCGCTGTTCATCGATCTCGAGGACTGGGTCGTGCGCGGCACCACGCCGCCTGCCAGCCAGGTGCCGGCGCTGGCCGATGGCTCGCTGGTGCGCCCAGCCGACGTGGCCTTCCCCGTCATGAAGGGCGTGACGTGGGCCGTGAGCGGCGTGCAGACGGCGGTGCCTGACTTCCAGTACCTGGCGCGCTACAACGGCTATCCGTTGCTCGACTTCGGCCCGCAGTACCGGCGCGAGGACGAGTCCGGGATCGCCACGGTGCTGCCGCCGGCGTACCTGAACCGCGACTACGCGATCCTCGTGCCGCAGGTGGACCCCTCGACGGGCATCCCCAAGGCGGGCATCCACAGCGTGGAGGCGCGCGCGCCGCTGGGCACCAGCGTCGAGTTCAACTATGTCGCCACGCCGGGCATCGTGGATCTGTCCAACCTGACCGGGTCCTTCCTCCCCTTCCACAAGACCGAGGCGGCGCGCGTCTCGGCCGGTGACGGACGGCCCTCGCTCGAGTCGCTGTACACGGACCAGGCCGGCTATGTGGCCGCGGTGACGGCGGCAGCCAACGACCTCGTGACGCAGCGGTTCCTGTTGCAACGCGATGCGGACGCGATCATCGCGCGGGCGGTGGCCCAGCCAGTGCTGCCCTGACGTCCACAAAAGAAAAGGCGCCGTGCGAGAGGCACGGCGCCTTTTTCTCCAACAATCGGGCATCAACCATCAGCCGCGGGCGCCATCCAGGAACGGATCGAAGCTGCGGGCGCCATCGGTGAAGGTGTCGTGCGTGCGGAAGCCATATCCATATTGGTCTGCCGGCACGCCGGTGCGGAACTGGTAGCCATACTGATCGGCGGGCACGGTGCCAGCCTGGGCGGCGCCGACGGTGGCCAGCGAAACGATCAGGGAAGCGGCGATCTTGAGGGCAGTGGTCTTGGTCATGATTTCTCTCCGGTATATCATTAAGTGAATTTGAATGTCTTTTTGGCGGTGACTTCGTTTGCTTTGGCTCATGTTCGCCGTCCATGGGTTGAATATTAGACCTTCGATGTGACCGATACGGGGACGAAGTTCCAATCAGTCATTCAGTTTTTTTGAATTTCCGTCGATCCCGTCCGGCCGGCCCGATAGCGCATCGGCGCGGGCGATGCGCTACAGTGGCGCGATCCTGTCTTTTCGCCCCCCATGCGGCCGAAGGCCCTTGCCGCTGCGCCCCTTTCATGCCCCGTATCCCGCATCGTCCTGACTGGCTGGCCTGGCTTTGCTTCGTGCTTGTTGCGTGCATGCTGCCGCTGGCTGCCCATGCCGTCGGCGGCCCGCTGGCCGCGCTCGCGCTGAGTCAGAAGAAGGCGGCCCCGCCGCCGGCCTCGGCACCCGCAGCCGCGCCCGCCAGCGCGGCGCTCGCCCAGTCGCTGGATCAAGTCATTTCCACGCTGCAGAACGACGTCGAGCGCCAGAATCTGGTTAGCCAGTTGCAGGCACTGCGGCGCGGCGTGGCGGCGGGCGGCGCCTCGGCCCCCGCTGCGGCCTCGGACGTGGCGGCAACGGCCGCATCCGCGCCTTCGCCCTCGCCCGGGCTGATCGGCGCCGTTGCCAAGGCCCTCGAGGAAATCGACAAGGCCCCGCGCAAGGACCACGGCGCGTGGCACTACTGGGGCTGGCGCATCCAGTTCGCCGGGGAGGAATGGCGCGAGGCGCTGACGGTCCGCGACACCCGCCCGGCGTTCATGTCCGTGCGCGAGTTCGCCACCATCCTCGCCGGCTGGGCGCTGACCGGCTGGCTGCTTTGGGAGCTGTCGCGGCGCATCCACCGGAACCGCCTGCGGCCCGCGCAGCCGGCCCACCTGCCCTCCGTGCCGTCGTGGATGGATGTCGGCATCTATTTTCTGCGCCGGATCGGGCCGTGGGTCGTGGCATTCGCGATGACCGTGCTGCTCGCGTACAAGGTCTACGGCCGTACGCCGGCCAGCATGGGCGGCGTGATGGTGGCGTATGCGATCGTGGCCGGCGCGATCATGTCTGCCACGTGCCAGGTGATCTTCGCGCTGTTCCACTCCGCGCACCGATCAAACGCCATACGAGACCTGCTCAAGCACTCGCCATGGCTGCTCTTCGTGACCGGCGCGCTCGCCGCGCTGGGCGAGGCCAGTACCGACCCCCGCATCGTGACCGCGCTGGGCGTCAATCTCGCCGCGCTCGTCGGCACCCTCGCCAACATCCTCGCCGCCATCCTGATTGCCGTCTTTGCGGTGCGTTTCCGCCGCCCCGTCGGCCAGTTGATCTCGCTGCGCCCGCTGGCATTCCGGCAGGCCCACCCGGCCATCGTGGACCTGCTGCGCCTGGCCGGGCATGCCTGGTATCTGCCGATGCTGGCCGTGGTGCTGTCCTCCGTGGTCGGCACCATCATGGCTACCGGGCATGCCGACGAGTTCCTGCGCCGCGCCGTGGTCACGGTGGCGCTGTTCGTGGCGGCACTGCTGCTGACGCTGGTGGCGGGCCGCTCGCCCAAGGCCACGGTCCGCGCGCCGCGCCTGCGGGACCGCCGGCGCTCCGCCTATATCCAGCGTTTTGCCCGCTTCGGCATCGCGCTGGTGCGCGTCATCATCTGGATGGCGTTCGTCGAACTGGTGGCGCGCGTCTGGAATTCGTCGATCATCCGCCTGGCCGACTCGACCACGCTGGGCCGGCACATCACCGAATCGATCCTCAGCGTGGTCGGCGTGGTGCTGCTGGCGTGGCTGGTCTGGCTGCTGATCGACACCGCCATTACCCAGACGCTGACGCCGGGCCACGGGCGCGGCCAGCAGCCGAGCCTGCGCGCCAAGACCATCCTGCCGCTGGTGCGCAACGCGTCGTTCGTGGGGCTGCTGGTCATTGCGATGATCGCGGTGCTGGCCAATCTCGGCGTCAATGTCACGCCGCTGCTGGCGGGCGCCGGGGTGGTCGGCCTGGCCATCGGCTTCGGCGCCCAGAGCCTGGTGCAGGACCTGATTACCGGCCTGTTCATCGTGATCGAGGATTCGATTGCCATTGGCGATTCAATCGAACTGCCCGACCACGCCGGCGTGGTGGAAGGCATGACCATCCGCACGGTGAAGCTGCGCGACGGCAAGGGCGCCCTGCACACGCTGCCGTACAGCCAGATCAAGGCGGTGAAGAACCTGTCGCGCGGCTATGCGTTCGCCGTGTTCAGCATCGCGGTGGGCTATGAGAGCGACATCGACCGCGCCACCGAGGTGATCCGGGCGACCGGCGCCGAACTGGCCCGCGACCACCGCTACAGCCGCAACCTGCTCTCGGGGCTGGATATCCTGGGGCTCGACCGCTTCGACCCCAACGGCATCGTCGTGCTGGCGCAGTTCAAGACCAGGCCGCTGATGCAGGCCGAGATCACGCGGGGCTTCAACATGCGGCTGAAGCGAAATTTCGACGAAGCCGGCATCCGCATGGCCGCGCCACAACTGACCGTGCGCGTGGATGGCGGGGGGATCAGCCTGGACAGCGCCGGCGGCAAGCCTGGCGCGGAGGCCACGCCGCCGGGCGTCGGACTCGTCACGCGGACTGCCGGGAAATCGGCCTAATGCCCCCCGGTTGTGCAGCATTGTCCCCAGCCGTCACAAAGTTGTCGCTTTTGTGCAATGCAAAGCCGGAACATTCGCCAGGAATGCTTCAAATAACAGGGGCCGCGCATTACTATCACGCGAGCCCGCGCCAGATTGGCCGGGACCGCGCCCTTGCCGGCTCCCTCCCAAGGCGGGATGGCCCGATACAAGGCTTGTGCGGGATCATCGTCGTGACGGCCGGCCAACCCCCGGCCGGCAGTATCCAAACATAAAACAGGGGACCACGCCTCGCCGCAGTGGTCCTGAGGAAAAGGCGTTTGCCACCGGGGGAAATGAAAATGGGCGAACACCCGTCTGCCGACGATGTCTTCCATCGTCTGGTCGATAGCATCTATGAATCCGCCATGGACGTGGCGGCCATGCCAGAGGCGCTCGACCTCTTTTCCCGCTACACCTGCACCGGCAGCCCGCGCTACCTGATCTGGGACAAGCTCGCAGGCCAGGCACGCCTGGGCGTGACGCCGAACGGCTGCTACACCAGCGTCGGCACCATGCCGGACAGCATGCGCGCCCTCCCGGGACACTTCGCCAGCGCAGACGCCGTACCGGCATCGGTCGCCATGGCATCCGGTGCCGACACCCAGCTGCTGACAAAACCCGTGGCGGCCGGCGGCGGCTATGACTGCATGGGCCTCGCCCGGGGCGTGCGGCTCTTCGACACCTCCGAAGTCTGCGTGCTGATGAGCGCCACACCCGGCGGCTGCGATGACTTCATGCCCGCCGACCACCGCGAGCGCCGCCTGGCGCAGGTAATGCCCCACTGGGCTCGCGCCGCCCGCATGCAGCACCGCAATTTCGAGCTGAGCGGCCTGGCTTCGCTGGGACTGGCCGGCCTCGATACCCTCGACTTCGGCGTGATGGTGCTCCAGGCGGACATGCGCGTGCGCTACGCCAACAGCTGGGCCGAATCGCTGGTACAGGCCGACGCCAACCTGGCGCTCGACAACGGCCTGCTGCGCGCGCGGCCGGAATCCCTGCAAGGCGTGCTGCGCGACCTGCTCCAGGCCGCCGTCCATGGCGGCCGCAACGGCGGCGCCGCGGCGGGATCCTGGATGCACATCACGTCGGGCGGCCAGCCCGTGCCGATCATCGTCATGCCGTTGGTCTCGCGCCAGCCGGTCGAAGGCCCGTGGCAACTGCCGGCGGCCATGATGCTGCTGGGCAATTCCGAGTCCCGCTCGGTGCTGGACGCCGCCGTGCTGACGTCGCTGTTCGGCCTGTCGAAGAAGGAAAGCATCATCGCCATCCGCCTCGCCGCCGGCGAGACGCTGAACGAGATCGCCGAGCGCGAGTTCCTGTCGCCCCACACCGTGCGCGTGCATATCCGCGACACGCTGCGCAAGACCGGCACGCACCGCCAGTCGGAACTGGTGCGGCTGCTGCACCTGCTGCCGGGCGTGGATCTGGACCGGGCCGGGGCGTCGTCGACAGCCCGGCCGAGGGCGGCCAAGCTGCGATAACCCCCTCGCACATCAGACCTCGGCGGTGTCTTCCCGCAGCCGTGGCGCAAGCCACGGCGTCAGCACCAGCAGCGCCACCGATGCGGCAACCAGCACGCCGTAGGATGCCTGGAAAGCCCCCGTCACGTCGCGCAGGAAGCCAAAGACAAACGGTCCAAGCGCGGCAACAAGGTAGCCCACGAACAGCATGAAGGCGGTCCATTGGCTCGCTTCATGATGGGACGTGGTGTTGTCCAGGGGCAGCGTCATGGCCAAGGCGAAGCAGACGCCCTGGCCCAGGGCGAGCGCCACCACCGGCATCACCCCGAACATGCCCGGCGACCACCAAAGCACGCCGGCGCCCCCTATCGAGAGCAGAGCCGCCCAGGCCAGCCAGCCGCGACGGTCCAATGACTTGCCGGTGACATAGCCCGACAGGAAGCTGCTGATCGCGATCATTGCGGCGAACAAGCCCAGATTGACACCCGCGCTCAGCGCGTTGATCTGCAATTCCCGGCTGCTCTCCCCTACCCAGGCGAAGCAGGCGTAGCAGATGAACTGACCGATCCCGAAATACATGGCAATCAGCCAGGCCCGCCCCGAGCGCCATGGCGCACGGCTGACCGCGGCTTCCACACGGGCAGCGTGCGACTTCGACGGAAATGCCGATGTCAGGCGGCGCCAGCTCACAATGGCGAGGACGCAGACCACGGCCCAGATGCCGGCGCCCAGCCGCCAGCCGCCACCGGCGTGGGCGATGACCTCGCTACCCACCGCCGCCAACGTTGCCCCGATACCGAGCCCGGCGGCATAGATGCCCATGAAGAACGCGGCCTCGCCGGAGAAATGGCTCTTGATCCAGCCGCCGAGGAGCGGCCCGGAAATCGCGACCCCAATCCCAACCAGCAGCGTGGCGAACAACAGGCTGCCGGGCGATCCGGCGAATGCCCGCAGGGCCAACGCCACGCCCAACAACGCAAGCGAGAACAGCACCACCCGGTCGCCGCCGAAGCGGCGGCCGATTGCCGGCACGAAGATGGCGCAGATACCCATGCACAGGTCAGGAATGGCGGTCAGCAGCGCCGCCTCCGCGTGTTTCATGCCGAATTCCGACTGAATGGCATGCACCAGCGGCCCCATCGACACAATGCCCGGTCTCAGCGACAGCGCCATGATGAACAGGCCAAGTCCAGCAAACAGCCTGAGCGATCGGTCTTCCTGCGTGGTAGCAACCAACACTGGCTTCTCCTGGTTCTAAAAGGGGGGATCCGGCGTCAGGCGTCAGGCGCCGTCGGTGAACGGGCTGCGCTGGTCTTGCACCGAGCGGGCGCCGTCGAGATACGGGTCCGCCGAGCGGGCGCCTTCGGTGTACGGGTCGCGGGCCGCCGTCGCCGAGCGGGCACCTTCGCTGAACACATCCCGCGCGCTCTGCACGGCGCGGGCGCCATCGCTGTACGGGTCGCGGGCGCCAAGGACGGAAGCTTGTGYGCCGACAGCGGCGGCAGCGAGGGCAACGGCGAGAACGAGGCGGGAGGTGAGGGTCTTGGACATGATCGATTTCCTTGGTGGATGCGTGAGCGGGTTGCAGTCGTGTGTGATGCCAAGGCAGCGATCCGCTGTGTCGTTGTCGCGTTGCGCTGCCATGGATGCTATTTAAGCCCGCTCACGTATCGCGCTCGTGGCGTATTTGCCCCCTTAGTGTCGCGTCCCGTATCGCGCGTGCGGCCAGATACAAAGGCGTACAAAAGGACGGGGCGACGTGCCGGATCGGCAGTTCGCCCCGTACGGCCTACGCCGACAGCCGCGCCGCGACAGTCACTTCCAGCATGTGCAGCCGGTCCTGGCCCCAGAACAACTCCCCGTCGAAGACATACGACGGCGAACCGAATACCCCGGCGGCCACGGCTTCGTCGGTATTGCGCCGGTATGTCTCCAGGGTGTCTGCCGAGCGCGCCCGCACAAGCGTCGCGTCCGCGTTGAACCCCTGCGCGGCGAGGATCTCGCGCAGCGTGGCCTCCGACGAGATATCGCGCTCCTCGCACCATTGCGCGCGGAGGATGGCCTTGTACAGCTCCAGCACCGGCAGCCCCTGCGCATCCACGGCGATGACGATGCCCGACGCGAGGTCCGCGTTCGGGCACATGGTTTTCGGCAGCGGATTGACCTGGATGTTCAGGTGGCGGCACCACCGCGCCAGTTCCGTGATGCGGTATTGCTGCCGCTCGGGCGAGCGCTGCCCCAGCAGTACGCCCCCTGTTCGCGCATACACCTCGGGCAGGTTCACGGGCTTGTGCCGGATCTCGACGCCCTGGCGCCGCGCCAGCGCATCGAGCCGATCCGCGCCCAGATACGCCCAGTCCGAATTCAGCCAGAAGTAATAGTCGATGACAGGTCGGTTCGCGCGGGTCATACGTGTCGGCTCCCGTTGACCGCCGCTACCGGCAAGCCGACCAGTGCTGTTTCCCGCATGCAGGCGGCGCTCACGAATGCGATGACACTCAGCGCACCGAGGTACCAGACGATATAGGTCGGGCTGCCGCCGCCGTACTTCAGCAGCGACGTGGCGACGATCGGCGCCAGCCCGCCTCCGATGGCGCCCGAGACCTGCACGGCAATCGAGATGCCGCTGTAGCGCACCTCGGCGGGGAACTGCGCGGCAAAGAGGCTGCCTTCCGGTGCATAGAGACAGGCGTAGACCAGCCCGATGGCAATGGAGAGCGCGATGGTGATGTTGCGTGGATCCAGCGACTGCAACAGGTCGAAGAACTGCGACGAGAACAACAGGATGCCGACCGTACCGGCCATGAACACCCACTTGAAGCCGATGCGATCCGCCAGCATGCCGCACAGGGGCATGGTGAACAGCGCGATGGCAGCGCCCCAAACCGTGGCGTCGAGCATCACTGTCTTGGGGATGCCCAACGTGCCGGTGGCATAGGCCAGCGCGAACGTGACCACCGTGTAGAACCAAGTCACCTCGGCCAGCCGGCCGCCCACCACGGTCAGGACCTGGCGCGGATACTGGCGCAGCACGACCATTGCCGGCATTTCCACCTTCTCGCCCTGCTTCTTCATCTGCTCGAAGTCCGGCGACTCGGCCACCTTGGCGCGAATGAACCAGCCTACCGCCAGCAGGACGACGCTCGCCAGGAACGGCACGCGCCAGCCCCAAGTCAGCATGTCCTGCTCCGGCAGCGTCGCCACCATCCCCATCGCCAGCGACGACAGCACCAGCCCCGGCGCGACCCCAGCCTGCGGCAGGCTGCCGAAGAAGCCCTTCTTGCCTTCGGGCGCATGCTCCACGGCCATCAGCACCGCGCCGCCCCACTCGCCGCCGRCCGCAATCCCTTGTAGCAACCGCAGCAGCACCAGCGCCACGGCAGCCCAGTAGCCGATGCTGTCGTACGACGGAATCAGGCCAATCAGGATCGTGGGAATACCCATCATGAACAGCGTGATCAGCAGCATCGACTTGCGGCCCATCCGATCGCCAAAATGGCCGAAGACGATGCCGCCGAGCGGCCGGGCGAAGAACCCCACCGAGTAGGTGGCGAAGGCCGCCAGCGTACCCGTCAGGGGATCGAATGACGGAAAGAAGATCTTGTTGAAGATCAGTGCGGCGGCCGTGCCGTACAGGAAGAAGTCATACCATTCGATCGTCGTGCCCATCATGCTCGCCAGGCCCGCGGTGATATACGCGCGGCGTGAGCGCGCGGCAGGAATCTTGTTCATCGTAACGCTCCTTGGATTCGGATAAGCCGTCGGCCATGCGCCGGCGGCAGGCACTCAGGCGGGTGGCAGCGGCGCGATGCCGTGCGTCTGGCGCGCCCAGTACGCGAAGGTGGCGTTGACGATGGAAGGCTTGAGCAGGTAGTCGTGGGCCTCGCGGGCGAGCGCATCGTCCACGGGCGTCAGCGGGCCGAAAGCCTGCGCACGGATCTGCATCCGCGCGGCGCGTTCGAGGTAGACCGAGAGATAGGTGGCTTCCTCGCAGGTCTTGCCCGCGGTCAGGTAGCCGTGGTGCGCCAGGATGATCGACCGTTTGTCGCCCAGCGCTGCGGAGATGATCACGCCCTCCTGGTCCGCGATCGGCACGCCGGGCCATTCGCCCAGGAATGCACAATCGTCGTGCAACGGCGTCATGTCCATCTGCGCGATGACCAGTGGCTGGCGCGCGGCGGCCAGTGCCGAGGCCCAGGGCGAATGCGTATGGATGATCGAATTGACGTCCGGGCGCGCGTCGTACACCCACAGATGGAAACGCGTGGCGGGGTTGGGCATGCCATCGCCCGTCAGCGTGTTGAGGTCACGATCCACCTCGATGAAGTCGTCCGGCGTCGCCTCGTCGAAACCGAGGCCGAAGCGCAGCGTCCAGTAGGCGCCGGGGCGCTCCGACCGCACGCTGATCTGGCCGGCCAGACCGGCTTCCTGCTCGGTCATCGCCAGGATGCGGCAGGCGTAGGCCATGGTCTCCTGCATGGTGCGCGGCCTGTTGCGCAGGTGCCTCGCCATCTCGTTGGTGGCGCGCGTGTCGAAGTACGACTTGTCTCTGAGGGGGGCGTTCATGTCTTCTCTTCTCCGTGGAATGCCATCCGGCAACCGGTGCGGGGCATGAAGGGAAGTATGAAAACCAGGCGCCTGCCGTGCTATGTAGCCACGCGCATAGCTGCTATCTCACTGCGTCACGGCTTGAGGGTGCGGGCCACCTGCAAGGCCGAGGCGAGCAGGACGTCCGCCAGCGGCAGCGCGTGGCGGGCGGCGTGAGTGACGGCCACCATACGGCGGCGCAGCAACGGGCTGCGGATCTTGAGCTTGTGCAGGCCGTACTCGTGGAGCAGCTTGTCGGGTAGCCGGCACGGCAGGATGCAATCGCCCACGCCAGCAGAGACCAGCTTCAGGATGGCATCGACAGTCTCGGCCTCGGCCACATACGTGGGCTGCAACCCGGCGCTCTCCACCATCCGGCGTAGCGCGTAGCCGTGCGGAAAGCCGACGAGGCGCAGCGGCTGGCCGCGCAAGTCGAGCCCGTCCTGGGACGCGGACTGCAGCCCATCTGAACGCTGCAGCGTGACCAGGCACATCTCGTCCTCGAACAGCGGATGCGTGGTCAGGGTGGCCGTATCGACCGCGGTGTCGTAGACCACGCCAAGATCGGCCTTGCCGCTTTCCACCAGCGCCACCACATCGGCCGAACTGCGTCCCATCAGCGAAAGATTGACGTTGGGATGGGCGCTGACAAAGCTGGCCACCACGTCGGCGATGAAGTAATAGCTGACCGTGTGGACGATTGCCAGCCGGACGGTTCCCTGCGTGGTGCCGTGGGCATCGCGGATCGCATCCACAGCCTGGTCGATCGCGCGGTACGGCCCTTCGAGGGCCTCCTGCAGCTTCTGCCCAGCCTCGGTCAAGGCCACGCCACGGCCAGTTCGCACGAACAGGGGCTTGCCGAGCTGCGCCTCCAGCGTGGCGAGTTGCCGGCTGACGCCCGACTGGGTCTGATCGAGATCCTCCGCCGCCCTGGACAGCGACTTGAGTTCGGCAATACGAAGGAAAATGCGGAGAAGACGGTCAGGCGTATCCATGGGGGAGCGGCTGGCTTCCCTGGAAGGGCCAGTTTAGTGATGTGTCGACACGGTACAGCAGCCGCGTGCGGCCGCAATGCGCAGATACCCGGCCCAGCCATGGGGCATGGCCGAGTGCGGGTATCTGTACAGCAACGTTCGTGCCAGTTTTTTAAGCCGCCTTCCGATGCTGGTGCTTCCGCTCCGGCTTGCACTCGTACTTGAGTTCGCGCCGGCCGTCCTCGTAGGCCACCTCGAGCCGCACGGTGAAGCCCCAGAGGCGCGTCACGTGGCGCACCACTTCGTCGAAGCTGTGTGCCAGCGGGCGGCGGTCGCTCTGCAGGTGGCGCAGCGTCAGGGAGCGGTCTCCGCCCACATCCACGTTCGTCACCTGGATATTGGGCTCCATGTTGGAGAGGTCGTACTGGTTCGCCAGCAGCTGGCGAATCGCGCGATAGCCTTCGTCGTCATGGATGGCCGTCACGCGCAGCTTGCCTTCGCGATCGTCGTCGAGGACCGAGAACAGCTTCAGCTCGCGGATCACGCGCGGCGACAGGAACTGGAGCAGGAAGCTTTCGTCCTTGAAGTTGCGCATCGCGAAGTCCAGCGTCTGGCGCCAGTCGCTGCCCGCGATCTCGGGCGCCCAGCGGCGGTCCTCCTCGGTCGGGTTCTCGCACATGCGGCGCAGGTCCTGGAACATCAGGAAACCCAGCGTGTAGGGGTTCAGGCCGCTGTAGTAGGGGCTGTGGTACGGCGGCTGGTAGATGACGTTGGTGTGGGCCTGCAGCAGTTCGAGCATGAAGGCGTCGTTGACGAGCTTCTCCTCGTAGAGCTGGTGCAGGATCGTGTAGTGCCAGAACGTGGCCCAGCCTTCGTTCATCACCTTGGTCTGGCGCTGCGGATAGAAGTACTGCGCGATCTTGCGCACGATGCGCACGATCTCCCGCTGCCACGGCTGGAGCTTGGGCGCGTTCTTCTCGATGAAGTACAGCAGGTTCTCCTGCGGCTCCGGCGGGAAGGCGATTTCCGGCTCCATCGCCTCCTCTTCCTCCTTGAGCAGATGCGACCGGTGCTTGGGCAAGGTGCGCCAGAGATCGTTCACCTGCATCTGGAGGTAGCTCTCGCGCTCGGTCTGGCGTGCCTGCTCCTCGGTGATCGACAGCTTCTTGGGCCGCTTGTAGCGGTCCACGCCGTAGTTCTGCAAGGCATGGCACGAGTCCAGCAGCAACTCCACTTCCTGCTCGCCGTAGCGCTGCTCGCACTCGGCCACGTAGTTCTTGGCGAAGAGCAGGTAGTCGATGATCGCGTCGGCGTTGGTCCAGGTGCGGAACAGGTAGTTGCCCTTGAAGAACGAGTTGTGCCCGTAACAGGCGTGCGCGATGGTCAGCGCCTGCATCGGCATCGTGTTCTCCTCCATCAGGTACGCGATGCACGGATTGGAGTTGATCACGATCTCGTAGGCCAGCCCCATGTGGCCGCGCTGGTAGCTGCGCTCCGAGGAGAGGAAATGCTTGCCGTACGACCAGTGGTTGTATCCCACCGGCAGCCCGGCCGATGCATACGCGTCGAGCATCTGCTCGGCGGTGATGATCTCGATCTGGTTCGGATACGAGTCGAGCCCGAACTCGCCGGCAATGCGGGCGATCTCGCGGTCATAGCGCTGGATCAGCTCGAAGGTCCACTCCGAGCCTGTGGATAGGTAAGCCATGAACTTCCTCCCTTATCCCATGAACGTACGCGGATGCGCCGCCGTGCCGGCGCGCCGCTACCTGCCGGGCCAGGCGGCCCGCTTCTGGAAGAGATCGTGCAGCACCGGGTAGATCTCGTCGGCACCGATGATGCGCTGCATCGCGAAGTGCTCGAACTGGTTCTTCACCGTGAGATATTCCTCCCACAGGTTCTGCGGCTCCTCGGATGCCACTTCCACATAGGCGTAGTACTGCACCAGCGGCAGGATCGACTCGCGCAGCAGCCGGCCGCACAGTTCGGAGTCCCCCGCCCAGTTGTCGCCATCGGACGCCTGCGCGCAGTAGATGTTCCACTGGCTCGCCGGATAGCGGTCGTGAATCACCTCCACCATCAGCTTCAGCGCGCTGGACACTACCGTGCCGCCCGATTCGCGCGAGTGGAAGAAGTCTTCCTCCTCCACTTCCTTGGCCACCGTGTGGTGACGGATGAACACCACGTCGATCCGCTCGTAGTTGCGCTTCAGGAACAGGTACAGCAACATGAAGAAGCGCTTGGCCAGGTCCTTGCGGCTCTCGTCCATCGAGCCGGACACGTCCATCAGGCAGAACATCACCGCCTGGGCCTGCGGGCGCTTCTTGAGCACGCGGTTGTTGTAGCGCAGGTCGAGCTTTTCGATGAAGGGCACGCGGTCCACGCAGGCGCGCAGGTGCCGCATCTTCTCCATCATCTCCACCGCCGTGTCCGTATAGGGGCCGTGCGCCTCGATTTCCTCGCTGTAGGCAGCTTCGAGTTCGCGCAGACGCTTCTGGTACGGGCTCGACAGCGCGATCCGGCGGCCGAGCGAGCTACGCATCGTGCGCAGGATGGAGAGATTCGATGGGGTGCCGTCGATCGAGAACCCGGCGCGCACCTTGCGCACCTCGGCGATCTTGGCGAGGTGGCGCTTGGCCAGGTCCGGTAGCGCCATGTCCTCGAAGAAGAAATTCAGGAAGTCCTCGCGCGACAGGGTGAAGACGAAATCATCCTCGCCCTCCCCGCTGTCGCTGGCCCGCGAGCCGCCGCCACCACTGCCCTGCTGCTGGCGGTCGAAGCTGTCACCCCGGACGAACTTCTTGTTGCCGGGGTGAATCCACTCGCGCTTGCCGCCCTGGCCGTGATGAAACACCGGCTCGGTGATGTCCTTGACCGGAATGGACACCTGGCCACTTTGCTCGATGTCCATGATCTTCCGGCCGGACACCGCCTTCGCCACCGCTTGCCGGATCTGCTCGCGGTATCGCTTGATGAAGCGTTGCTGGTTGACGGCACTCTTGTTGCCGCCGTTTTCGCGCCGATCGATGACCGTAGCCATAAGCCGTCCGCCCGCCTTGATAAGCCGCAACCGCCAGGTCGCGTGGATGAAGGAGACCGCGTCCGGTTGCTGTTACGACGATTTCCTGACGCGCAGATACCACTCCACCAGTAGTCGAACCTGCTTCGGCGTGTACCCTTTCTCCACCATCCGGTTGACGAAGTTCTCGTGCTTGTCCTGATCCTCCCGCGTCGATTTCGCGTTGAACGAGATCACCGGCAGCAGGTCCTCCGTGGTGGAGAACATGCGCTTCTCGATCACCATCCGCAGCTTCTCGTAGCTGGTCCAGACCGGGTTCTTGCCACCGTTGTTGGCGCGCGCCCGCAGCACGAAGTTGACGATCTCGTTGCGGAAGTCCTTCGGGTTCGAGATCCCCGCGGGCTTCTCCACCTTCTCGAGTTCATCGTTCAACGCGTTGCGATCGAGGATTTCGCCGGTGTTCGGATCGCGGTACTCCTGGTCCTGGATCCACAGGTCGGCGAACACCACGTAACGGTCGAAGATGTTCTGGCCATACTCGGAATACGACTCCAGGTAAGCGGTCTGGATCTCCTTGCCGATGAACTCCACGAACGGCGTGGTCAGGTACTCCTTGATGTACGAGAGCAGCTTGGCTTCCTGCTCCGGCGGGAACTGCTCGCGCTCGATCTGCTGCTCGAGCACATAGAGCAGGTGCACCGGGTTGGCCGCGACCTCGGTATTGTCGAAGTTGAACACCTTGGACAACACCTTGAACGCGAAGCGCGTGGACAGCCCGTTCATGCCTTCGTCGATGCCGGCGTAGTCGCGGTACTCCTGGTACGACTTCGCCTTCGGGTCCACGTCCTTGAGGCTTTCACCGTCATAGACACGCATCTTCGAGAACACGTTCGAGTTCTCCGGCTCCTTGATCCGCGTGAGCACCGCGAACTGCGCCATCATCTTGAGCGTGTTCGGGGCGTTGGGCGCCGCCGAGAGCGAACTGCTGCGCAGCAGCTTGTCGTATATCTTGACCTCGTCCGACACGCGCAGGCAGTACGGCACCTTCACGATATAGATCCGGTCGAGGAATGCCTCGTTGTTCTTGTCAGCCTTGAAGGTCTGCCATTCCGCCTCGTTCGAGTGGGCGAGGATCACGCCATCGAACGGAATCGCGCCGAAGCCTTCCGTACCCTTGTAGTTGCCTTCCTGCGTAGCGGTCAGCAACGGGTGCAGGACTTTGATGGGCGCCTTGAACATTTCCACGAACTCAAGCAGGCCACGGTTGGCCAGGCAAAGTCCGCCGGAATAGGAATAGGCATCCGGATCGTCCTGCGGGAAATCCTCCAGTTTGCGAATGTCGACCTTGCCGACCAGCGAGGAGATATCCTGGTTGTTTTCATCGCCAGGCTCCGTCTTGGAAATCGCGATCTGCGACAGCACCGATGGCCTGAGCTTGACCACGCGGAACTTGGTGATATCGCCATTGAACTCGTGCAGGCGCTTGACCGCCCACGGCGAGGGAATGGTATTCAGGTAGCGCACCGGAATGCCATAGTCCTCCTCCATGATCTTGCCGTCTTCGTCGGAAGAGAACAGCCCGAGCGGCGATTCATGGATGGGGGAACCCTTCAGCGCATAGATGGGAATCTCTTCCATCAGCGCCTTGAGCTTTTCCGCGAGAGACGACTTGCCGCCGCCCGGGGGCCCGAGCAGATACAGGATCTGCTTGCGTTCCTCAAGGCCCTGCGCCGCG
Organism: Cupriavidus sp. 10L43_2; assembly: GCF_056395265.1. Classification (NCBI taxonomy): domain Bacteria; kingdom Pseudomonadati; phylum Pseudomonadota; class Betaproteobacteria; order Burkholderiales; family Burkholderiaceae; genus Cupriavidus; species Cupriavidus sp. 10L43_2. Next base: position 53,082 of record NZ_JBFTJE010000025.1, on the reverse strand, counting down.
TGCTTGAAGAAGGAGACGATCTGCTCGATCGTGTCTTCCATTCCATAGAAGTCGCGGAAGGCCGGGTAGACCCGGATGACCTTGTTGAAGAACAGTCGGGACAGTCGAGGATCGTGGTGGGTATCCACCAGTTCAGGCTGTCCGATTGCGGCGAGCATACGTTCGGCAGCAGTCGCGTAGGCAGTAGGATCCTTCTTGCAGATCTCCAGGTACTCCTGGATGCTGTATTCCTCTTCCTTGCGTGCTTCGAAGCGCGTGGCGTAGTGGCCAAAAATGTCCATACCTCACTCCCGTCAGAGTCCCACGTCCGAGGCGAAGGCAGTTTGACTCCCCTAAGACATTCGCGGCAATTTTGCGTTCCACCACCCCGGCCTGGCGGAGTTGCCATGTTGCGAAGTCTTTACTTCATCATAGTCAAATAACGGCGTTCATGAGGACAGAGTTGACGTGTGATGCACGTCCGTTCGTTCCTTGCGACACGCAACGCAACACAACTCGCTTCGCGTTTCGCACTGCACGAATCCCTCGCTGTTCTCATCCCGCTGCGACGGGCCATTGACCATGCTTGTGACACACCTTACACCTTTCCGGCGTGAAGTGCACAACGCCGTGTGTAACGATGCATCGAATCCAGTAACGTCTGACACGTCTGTCGGTCATGCACCGACATCGCTTCTGCAGAGCGCTTTCACTATGCCGCGACACGTGGCCATCCGCCATCGTGCAAACGAACGATCCGCGCATGACGTCATGCGCAATGCGTGCGCACAGCAGCATGACGGGCAAGCTTCGCGCCTGCCTTCATGACATAGCTTTCGACCACCGCGCGCATGGCGATGATGACCACGCGGACGTTGGTGTTTTCACTGCGGCTAGTTGCCGCGTGAAGATTCATGAGGGGCCGTCAGCAGTGTCGACCACCGAGTGCCAATCGGACTTCGCATGGCACGCCCCACTGCACGCCCGACCCGGCGCGCATGCACCGACATTGCGTTTGCTCCCGGTGGCAGCCTGCGCCACGCACCGCGCAAGTGCGCGCGGCGCTGGCCCGCCACCCTGCGGGACGGTACGAGCACTTTGCGTGCCACGGTCCGCGCGCGCGGCGTTTTGCGTCGCAGCAATTTCCGAAGCGGGCGCACACACGATCACACGTGTGGCGCCGCCAACGGCTTGGCGTGGATCAGATCGGATCCCAGTTGATCACGTCGGGCGAGCGATCGAGCGCGAAGAAGCTGCTGCGCATGGCCGGCATGGCGATCTCCGCCACGGTCTCCGGCGTCCAGCCCTCGCTGGTATGCACCGAGCGCACCGGGCGCGGCTGGCTCATCAGCATGATCTCGTTGGCGCGTACGGCGAAGATCTGGGCGTTGACCTCGTGCGCGGCGTCGCTGGCCAGGAACACGGCCACTGGCGAGATCTTGCCCGCCTCCATCTTCTGCAGCCGCGCCACGCGCGCCTTCTCCTCCGGCGTCTCGGACGGAATCGAGCTGGTCATGCGGCTCCAGGCGAATGGCGCGATGCAGTTCGAACGCACGTTGAAGCGCGCCATATCCAGCGCGATGGATTTCGAGAGCGCCGCGATGCCCAGCTTCGCCGCCGAATAGTTGGCCTGGCCGAGGTTGCCGATCAGGCCCGAGGTCGACGTCATATGAACGAACGCCCCGCTCTCCTGGTCCTTGAAGTAGTTGGCCGCCGCGCGGCTGACATAGAACGTGCCGTTCAGGTGCACGTCGATGACCGAGCGCCATTCTTCCTCGTTCATCTTGAAGAACATGCGATCGCGCAGGTTGCCGGCGTTGTTGACGACCGCGTCGATGCGRCCAAAGTGGTCCAGCGCGCATTGCACGATGGCATTGGCCGAACTCCAGCCAGACACGCTRTCGGTGTTGGCCACGGCCTCGCCGCCCGCCGCGCGGATCTCCGCCGCCACGCGCTCGGCCGGGCCGGCGTCGCCGCCCTCGCCGGTCATGCTCACGCCCAGGTCGTTCGCCACCACCTTGGCGCCGGCCGCCGCCATGCCGAGGGCAATCCCACGCCCGATGCCGCCACCCGCGCCCGTCACCACCACCACCTTGCCTGCCATCAAACCGCTCATCGTCTCGCTCCTGTTCTGCGCACTGGCGCGCCATTGCCGCCGCACCGGGGAACATCCCCGTTTTATTGCGGCGCAAGATACGATAGATTGTCGGCGCTGACTTTGGAATTCACAAATCACAAAAGTGGCCTTTGGCACGAACGAAACCATGCACTACGATTTGACCGACCTGCGCCTCTTCCTCAATGTGGGGGAGACCGAGAACCTGACGCGGGCGGCCGAACGCAGCTTCCTGTCCCTGCCTGCCGCCAGCACGCGCATCAAGCAGCTGGAGGAGGCGTTCCAGACCCAGTTGCTGATCCGCCAGGTGAAAGGCGTGCGCCTGACACCGGCCGGCGACGCCCTGCTGCGCCACGCGCGGGAGGTGTTCCGCGAGCTGGAGTGCATGCATTCCGACTTGCGGCCCTATGCCAAGGGCGTGAAGGGGCGGGTCCGGCTGCTGGCCAACACCACGGCCACCAACTCCTTCCTGGCCACGGCGCTGTCGCGCTTCCTGTCCGAGAACCCCGATGTCGATGTCGAGCTGGAGGAGCACCTGTCCGCCGAAATCGTCTCGGCCATCGGCGCGGGCGCGGCCGACCTGGGCATCGTGGCCGGCGAGGTGGCCACGCAGGACCTGGACGCGATGCAGCTCTGCAGCGACGAACTGATCGTGATCGCCCCGGTCAACCATCCGCTGCCGGCGTTCAAGACGCTGCATTTCGCCGATCTGCTCGATAGCTGCCGCTTCGTCGGGCTGAACCAGTTCTCGGCGATCCAGTCCTTCCTGGACCGGATTGCCAATGGCATGGGCAAGCGCATCAGCCTGCGGATCCAGGTGGGCAGCTTCGACGCGGTGTGCCGGATGGTGGAAGCCGGCGCCGGCATCGCCATCGTGCCGAACAGTTGCGCGCGCCGCTACGCCAGCCGCAAGGTGCTGCGCTTTATCCGGCTGGAGGACGACTGGGCGCGCCGCGAGCTGCGGCTCGTGCGCCGGCCCGGGCGCGAACTGCCCCAGTTCGCCGAAACGCTGATCCAGTATCTGGTGGAGGCGGCGCGGGAGCCGGTCTAGCCGGTCTCCCGCCGCCCCGGGGTCAGCGGGCCGTCAGTCCGCCTTCACCCCGGCTTCCTTGATGATCGGCGACCATTTGTCGATCTCCGCCGCCAGCCAGGTGCGCAGCCCCTCAGGCGTCTGCTTGTCCGCCGGCACGATCACCGCGCCGAGTTCCTGGAGCCGCGCCGCCACCGCCGGGTCCTTCAGCGAGGCGCGCAGCGCGCCGTTGAGCTTGTCGATCACCGCCGGCGGCGTGCCCTTGGGCGCGTAGATGCCGTGCCAGACCTTGACTTCGAAGCCCTTCAGCCCGCCCTCGCGCAGCGTGGGGGTATTCGGCAGCGCGGGAATCCGCTCCGCCGTGGTCACGCCGTACAGCTTCACCTTCTCCGCCTTGATATGCGGCAGCGTCTGCGTGGTCTGGTCGCAGAGCACATCCACCTGACCGCCCAGCAGCGCGGTCAGCGCCGGCGCGGTGCCCTGGTACGGAATCGTCTGCAATTCCACGCCGATGGCCTTCTGGAACAGCATGCCGCATAGCTGCGACACGGCGCCCAGCCCGGCGTTCGCCAGGTTCACCTTGTTCTGGTTCTGCTTGATATAGGTAATCAGCTCCGGCAGCGTGTTGGCCGGCAGGTCGTGCCGGCCCAGCAGCGTCATCGGCACGTCCGCCACCTGGCCGACGAAGCTGAAGTCCGTCAGCGGCTTGTACGACAGCTTGGAGTACAGCGCCGGCGCCGTGGCCATGCCGTTGTGATGGATCAGGATCGTGTAGCCGTCCGGCGCGGCCTTGGCCACGTAGGCGGCGGACACCGTGCCGCCCGCCCCGAGGCGGTTTTCCACCACCACGGTCTGGCCCAGCGACTTCGACATCGCCGCCGCCACCGAGCGCGCCACCACGTCCGTGGGGCCGCCCGCCGCGAATGGCACGACCATGGTGATGGGCTTGGCCGGATACGGATCTGCCGCGTGGCTGCGTCCCGGCAGGGTCAGGGCCACGGCGGCGGCCATGCCAAGTGCCGCCCACAGCACGTTTCGGCAATGATGGGCGATCACGGYGGTCTTCGGCCTGGATGATTTCATACAGCGTCTCCTGGGTGCGCGTGTTCCACGCGTCTGGTTTGAGAATCGATGGCCGCAGCGTGGAAGCAATCGCCGCGCGGCACAATTCCGATTTGCCGAAGGCGGAGCACGGCGCCCGTGAAGTGCAAGGGTTCCCCCTAATGGGTCCCTGCCCCCCCCGGACCGGCCGGGCCAGATTTCCCAAACCCCCTGGCCCCGCCCCAAAGCCTCGCTTCGGCAAATCCGAATGTCCCCGGCGTGGCCCCTCGGGAATAATGGCCACACTTCGACACGGACCGACATTGCCATGCTTCCCGAACAGGACCAAGACCAGATTTACCCGGAAATCCGCGAAGCCGTGCGCGACCTCTGCGCGGGTTTCGACTCCGCCTACTGGCAGCGGGTGGAGGAACAGAACGCGTTTCCGGAGACCTTCGTCCAGGCGCTGACGCAGGCCGGCTGGCTCTCCGCGCTGATTCCCGAAGCCTACGGCGGCTCCGGCCTGCCGCTGACGGCGGCGTCGGTGATCATGGAGGAGATCAACCGCAGCGGCGGCAACTCGGGCGCCTGCCACGGCCAGATGTACGTGATGGGCTGCCTGCTGCGCCATGGCTCCGAGGCCCAGAAGCAGCGCTGGCTGCCGGCCATCGCCTCCGGCGAGCTGCGCATGCAGTCGATGGCCGTGACCGAGCCGACCACCGGCACCGACACCACCAAGCTCAAGACCACCGCCGTGCGCCAGGGCAACAAATACATCGTCAACGGCCAGAAGGTGTGGATTTCGCGCGTGCAGCACTCGGACCTGATGCTGCTGCTGGCCCGCACCACGCCGCTGGATCAGGTGAAGAAGAAGTCGGAGGGCCTGTCCGTGTTCGTGGTGGACCTGCGCGAGGCCATCGGCAAGGGCCTGACCGTCCAGCCGATCCGCAACATGGTCAACCACGAGACCAACGAGCTGTTCTTCGACAACCTGGAGATCCCCGCCGAGAACCTGATCGGCGAGGAAGGCCGTGGGCTCAAGTACATCCTCGACGGCCTGAACGCCGAGCGCATCCTGATTGCCGCCGAGTGCATCGGCGACGGCTACTGGTTCGTCGAGCGCGCCAGCAGCTATGCGCGCGAGCGCATCGTGTTCGACCGCCCCATCGGCCAGAACCAGGGCGTGCAGTTCCCCATCGCCCGTTCGTTCGTCAACGTGGAGGCGGCCAGCCTGATGCGCTACAAGGCCGCCCAGCTGTTCGACGCCGGCAAGCCCTGCGGCAAGGAGGCCAATATCGCCAAGCTGCTGGCCGCCGATGCCTCGTGGGAGGCCGCCAACGTCTGCCTGCAGACCCACGGCGGTTTCGGCTTCGCCGCCGAGTACGACATCGAGCGCAAGTTCCGCGAGACGCGCCTGTACCAGGTTGCGCCGATCTCGACCAACCTGATCCTGTCCTACGTGGCCGAACACGTGCTGGACCTGCCCCGTTCCTACTGAGATTGCCGAGATTCCCATGTCCGACCAAGCCGCACCGCAATACCCGACGCGCCAGCTTTGCGACTTCCTGGCCCGCCTGACGCTCGACGACGTCCCCGCGCCGGTCATCGAGCGCACCAAGGACCTGTTTCTCGACTGGATGGCATCGGCCATCGCCGGCAAGGACGCGCCCGCCGTGCGCCGCATCCAGGAATTCGCCGCCGCGATGGGGCCGCAGGGCGGCGACGCCGAGGTCTTTGTCGACCGGCGCCGCACCTCGCCCTACTTCGCCGCGCTGATCAACGGCGCCTCGTCCCACGTGGTGGAACAGGATGATGTGCATAACGGCTCGGTGCTGCATCCGGCCGCCGTGGTGTTCCCGGCCGTGGTGGCCGCCGCGCAGGCCGAGGGCAAGACCGGCGCCGAGGTGCTGCTGGCCAGCATCGCCGGCTACGAGGCCGGTATCCGCATCGGCGAATTCATGGGCCGCTCGCACTACCGGGTGTTCCACACCACCGGCACGGTCGGCACGCTGGCGGCTGCGGCGGYGGTGGCCAAGCTGTTTGGCCTGGATGCGGAAGGCATCAACCAGGCGCTCGGCTCCGCCGGCACGCAGGCCGCCGGCCTGTGGGAATTCCTGCGCGACGCCGCCGACTCCAAGCAACTGCACACGGCCAAGGCCGCCGCCGATGGGCTCCAGTCGGCCTGGCTCGCCCGCGCGGGCTTTACCGGCGCCCGGCAGATCCTCGAAGGGGCGCAGGGCATGGCTGCCGGCATGTCGAGCGATGCCAACCCCGCCGCGCTGACCGATGGCCTGGGCACGCGCTGGGCCACGGCAGAGACCTCGTTCAAGTTCTTCGCCTCGTGCCGCCATACGCACCCCGCCGCCGACGCGCTCAAGGCGCTGATGCAGCGCGATGGCCTGCGCGCCAGCGACATCGCCGCCGTCACCGCCCATGTACATCAGGGCGCCATCGACGTGCTCGGCCCGGTGGTGGACCCGCGCACCATCCATCAGGCCAAGTTCTCGATGGGCACCGTACTCGGGCTGGTCGCGTGGTACGCCCATGCGGGCCTGGGCGAGTTCGAGGAGCACGCGCTGCGCGACGCCGAGGTGGCCGCGTTCCGCGACAAGGTCACCATGGAGCTGGACGACGAGATCAACGCCGCCTATCCGCGCCAGTGGATTGGCCGCGTGACCGTGCGCACCAACGATGGCCGCACGCTAGGCGCCCGCGTGGACGTACCCAAGGGTGATCCGGACAACACGCTGTCGCGCCCCGAACTGGAGGCCAAGGCAATCCAGCTCGGCGCGTTCCGGCACGGCGCCACGGAAGCCGAGATGCGCACGATCATCGCGCGCGTCTGGCAACTCGAACAGGCGGCCGACGTGCGCGACTGGCTGCCGTTCGCCCGCTGACAGGAAGGAATCCAATCCCATGACCCAGACCCCCACGCTCGAACAACTGCGCGAATGGATCGGCCGCTCGGAGACGCGCACCGAGACCCTCGCGCCCGAACCAGTCCTCGCGCTGGCCGCCACGCTGGACCTCGATGGCGAAGCCGTCGCCAGCCAGCCCCTGCCGCCGCTATGGCACTGGCTCTACTTCCTGCCGCGCGCCCCGCAACGCGACCTCGGCGCCGATGGCCATCCCGCGCTGGGCGGCTTCCTGCCGCCCGTGCCGCTGCCGCGCCGCATGTGGGCCGGCGGCGAGCTGACGTTCACGCGCGGCCTGCGCGTGGGCGACACGGTGACCAAGACCTCCACCATCACCGATGTGCAGCACAAGTCCGGCCGCACCGGCGAACTCTGGTTCGTGACGGTGGACCACGTGCTGACCGTGGACGGCGAGACCGCGCTGACCGAGCGGCACGACATCGTCTATCGCGCCATGCCCGAGCGCGGCACCCCCCAGCCGCCGCGCCCACGCCTGCCCCACACGGCGCAGTTCGGCCGCACGCTGCAGGCCGATCCGGTCATGCTGTTCCGCTTCTCGGCGCTCACGTTCAACGGGCACCGCATCCACTACGACCTGGACTACGTGCGTGACGTGGAAGGCTATCCCGGGCTGATCGTCCACGGCCCCCTGCAGGCCATGCTGATGCTGGAACTGCTGCGGCACGCCCGGCCTGAGGCACGGGTGGCGCGCTTCGGCTTCCGTGGCGTGGCGCCGCTGTTCCATCAGGACACGGTGAGCGTAGGCGGGCAGGACGACCCGGAGCGCGATGGCCGGGTCATCCTGTGGACCGGCGACGATGCCGGCGGCCAGGCCATGCAGGCCTGGGCCGAGGTGGCGCGCTGAGCCAGCGCGCTCAGAGCGGATTCAATGCATAGAGGTACAGGATGGCGCCGTTCGCGCCCTCCTTGCTGTCGAACTTGAAGCCGTTGCCGGACGGGTTGCCACGGATGCAGAACGAAATGGTGTCGTGGCCACCGGCAATGGCCGTCTTGACCAGATCCGTGACGTTGAAGTACCGGTAGTGCTTGGCCGTATCCAGGTGTAGCGTGGCGGACGGCCCGCTGCAGGTCGGCGCGTTATGGTTGTTGATATGGTCCTCGTGCCAGTTGGTCGCCGTGCTCTGCGCACTGATGATGGCCGTAGCATCCACGCCGCCGCCCCAGATCATCAGCCGGTACTCCGGCGTGAACTCGGGCGGGATCTCCACGGCGCCCTTCGGAATCGGCATCATGATGTAGATCTTCGATTCCGGCTCGCTGCCGACCGCACGCTGGGTAAACAGCGATGCCTCCTGCCCGAAGTTATCGTTCGCGGTCTCGCCGCCACGGACGGTGGCATCCGCGGTAGGCCGGGTGAACGCATAGGCCACGGTGCGGGAGCAGGAACGGCTGAGGTTCAGGCAGTATTCAACGATGTACCGCATCGCGTCTTCGGTCCAGCCATTGAAGAAATCGGCGTGGGCCGTGTAGATCGAGCCCCAGTTCAGGCTCTCCACATTCCCGTTCTTGTCCAGCGTCGGGTCCATCGAGAGCTGCGCGTCCGTCAGATCCCTCACATCACCAATCTGGTAGGCGAGATTGAAGCTCAGGTGCGGCAGCGGCACGGGGTAGTCCGTCGGGCAGACCCCGTCGGCGTTGGCATAGGCGATGTTGTTCCGGCCGCTTCGGAACGGATGCAGGTGCACCCCGTCCCAGCAGTTCGGAAACGCCAGCGCGATATTCAGCTGGACGTTGCCATTCGCGTCCGGCACGCAATCGTTCGGGGGCGTGCGGGTGTAGCCCTTCTTCGATCCCGTGCAGAGGAAGTTGACCGCCACGCTGGGCCCCGTGCCACGGTGATCGCCGGCCAGCATCTGCAGCCCGGGCGGAATCACCGTAACCCGCCGGTGCGTGTTCGCCGGGAAGGCCCGGTTCTGGTAGTAGGTCTTCTGGTACTGGGGCGCCACCACGCGCCCATCCGGCAGCTTCAGCGAAGGCGCCCAGTAGGACGTGTTGTCCGCCGCGTTCTCGCAGGTGGAACTGTGCTCCGTGTACAGGTCTTCCGCCGTGGTGTTACCAGTGGTAGTGGTATGGCCGAAGAAGTCATGCGACATCGCGATCCCCGGCTTGCCCGGGTAGATGATCGGATCGTCCGGCAGGCGGTGCGAGTACGTGCAGCTGACGTTGGCGGCCCCCTCGCCAATCGCCTCGCCGCGCGCACTTGGGGCGCCGAACCACACGGCGGCCAGCAACACGCCGCCGCAGAGCACCGCGATCGAGTAATACAGGCGACTTTTCATGATGGAACCCCCCTCGCTGTGTGGATGCGAAGGATGTTCCCGCCATGGTCCCGACGGGACAATGGACGATGATGGGTCATCCCTCACCGCGTGTGGGGTCGCCCCCCGCACGGGTGAGGGACGCCGGTCAGAGCGCCGCCGCCGTACCCAGCAGCGCGGTGGACTGGCTGGACAAGGTCCCGCCGTTGCCGTGCACGAGCGCGATCTCCGCCCCCGCCACCTGCCGTTCGCCGCACTCGCCGCGCAGCTGCCGCACCGCCTCGATGGTGATGAACATGCCGTACATGCCCGGATGCACGCATGACAGGCCGCCACCGTTGGTGTTCACCGGCAGCCGCCCGCCCGGGGCGATGGCCCCGCCGCTGACGAACGCCCCGCCCTCGCCCTTGGCGCAGAAGCCCAGGTCCTCGAGGAACAGGATCGTGTTGATCGTGAAGGCGTCATAGAGTTCGAGCACGTCCACGTCGGACGGCTTGAGCCCCGCCATCGCGAAGGCCCGGGCGCCGCTTTCCTGCGCCGCCGTCACCGTTACGTCCGGCATCGACGAAATCTGCCGGTGCCAGGTGGCCGTGGCGTTGCCGAGCACGTACACCGGCGGCTTGGCCAGCGACTTCGCGCGGTCGGCCCGCACCATCACGTAAGCGCCGGCGCCATCGGTCACCAGGCAGCAGTCGCGCACCGAGAGCGGGTCGGACACCATGCGGGCGCCCAGCACGTCCTCGATGGAGAGCGGGTCGCGCATCATCGCCTCGGGGTTCATCCGCGCCCACTGGCGCGCCGCCACGGCCACCTCGGCCAGCTGCGTGCGCGTGGTGCCGTACTGGTGCATGTGCCGCGCGGCGGCCAGCGCGTAGGAGGTGATCGGCGCCAGCGGCTGGTAGGGGTTCTCGTACGGCTGCGGGTCCAGCACGGCGCGCACCTTGCCGATGCCTGCCCGGCCCACCGTGGAGGTGCGCTGGTTGCTGCCGTAGCAGACCAGCACGGCGTCGCAGAGGCCGGCTTCCAGCGCCATCATCGCGGGCAGCATGTGCGAGACGAAGCTCGAGCCGCCGATCATCGTGCTGTCGACGAACTTCGGCTGGATGCCGAGGTACTCCGCCACCGGCATGACCCACATGGTGGCGCCGACGCTGGCCGTGGCGATGCCGTCGATGTCGCGCATCGACATCCCCGCATCCTTCACGGCCGCCTTGGCCGCCTCCACGAGGATTTCCATCTCGGTCTTGCCATGGGCCTCGCCGAGGCCGGCCTGGCCCACGCCGACAATGGCCACGCCACCGCGCAGGTGCGATCCGTTGCTTGCCATGGTTCAGCCCTCCCCAACCAGATCGAACACGACCAGCGCCGGTTCGGTATCGCTCTTTGCCGGCGCCACACGCGCCTTGACGCGCATGCCGATGCGCACCTCGGCCGGGGCGATGCCCTCGACCCGGCTCATCATCCGCACGCCTTCGTCCAGGTCCACCAGCACCACGTTGTAGTCGCCGCCCGCGTCGGGCTTGCGGCGCACCACGCTGGTCGAGTAGACCGTGCCGGTGCCGGCGGGGGTGGTCCAGGCCAGCGCATCACCGCCGCAGTGCGGGCAGATATTGCGCGGATAGAAGACATGGCGATGGCAGCCCCCGCAAAGCTGGATGCGGAACTGGCCGGCGGCCAGCGCCTCGGCGTACTGCTTGTCCGGACCGGGATCGGTCACGGCAGGAATGGATTGCGGCATGGGGTCTCCGGAAGGCGGGTCAGATCACCAGTTCGATCAGGAACGGGCCCTTGCGCTGGTTGGCCATCGCGAAGAGATCGGCAAAGGTTTCCATGTTGTCCGCGCGCGCGGCCTCCACGCCCATGCCGTTGGCCATCTTGACCCAGTCCAGGTCCGGATTGCCGAGGTCGAGCATGTCGAGCGCGGTCTTGCCCGGGTTGGCGCCCACACCGGCCAGCTCACCCAGCAGGATCGCGTACTTGCGGTTGGCCAGCAGCACGATGGTGACGTCGAGCTTCTCGCGCGCCATGGTCCACAGCGATTGCAGCGTGTACATGCCCGAGCCATCGGCCTGCAGGGCCACCACGCGGCGGTCCGGTGCGGCGATGGCGGCGCCGGTGGCCAGCGGCAGGCCGGCGCCGATCGCACCGCCCGTCAGTTGCAGCCAGTCGTGCGGGGCGGCGTGCACGGTGCCCGGATAGAAGGCGCGGCCGAAGCTCACGCTCTCCTCCACCACCACGGCCTGCTCCGGCAGCAGCGCGGCCAGCGTCTGCGCCACGGCCTCGGAGGTCACGGCGCCCTTGGCGGTCTCGCGCGGCACCTGGGTGGCGGCAGCCGGCAGCGCGGCGTTGCGGGCACCCAGTTCGTCGGCCAGCCGGGCCAGCGCCTCGGCCAGGTCTTCCTCGGCACGGGCCAGCACATGGATATTGGCGTCCTCGGGGTACGGGCGCGGCGACTGGCCCGGGTAGGCGAAGAACGTCACCGGCGCCGGCGCACCCACCAGGATCACGTTGCGGATGCCGGCGAGCTTGGCGCGCGCGACATCGCCCGAATACGGAATCCGGTCGACGGCCAGCCGGCCCCGGCCACGCGTGACGCGGGCGTTGGACATCGGCGTGATCAGGCGCGCGTCCGTGGCGGCGGCGATGCGGTGCGCATCGGCCAGCGCGGCTTCGCGCAGCGCGCTGCCGGCCAGCACGATCAGCGTGGGCTGGCCGCTGCGCAGYACGCGCGCGGCGTTCTGCACGGCGTCCGGGGAAACCTTGGGCACCGGCAGCGCCGGCAGCGGCGCGGCCACCTGGCCGCCGGCATCCCAGCACACGTCTGACGGCAGGATCAGGCTGGCGACACCACCCGGCGCGCCGCGCGCAGCCTGCACCGCCACGGCGGCGTCAGCCCCTACCGAGGCGGCACGGGTGGCCGTGCGCGTCCACACGGACACCGGGCGCGCCCAGCCTTCGGTATCGGCGGTCAGCGGCGCGTCGAGCGGCCGGTGGTAGGTCGCCTGATCGCCAATGATGTTGACGATGGGCGTCTGCGCGCGCCGTGCGTTATGGAGATTCGCCAGCCCATTGGCGAGGCCCGGGCCGCAGTGCAGCAGCGTGGCGGCCGGCTTGTCGGCCATGCGGGCGTAGCCGTCAGCGGCGCCGGTCACCACCCCCTCGAACAAACCCAGCACGCAGCGCATGCCGGGAATGCGGTCCAGCGCGGCCACGAAATGCATCTCGCTGGTGCCGGGGTTGGCGAAGCAGGTATCCACGCCGCAGGCCAGCAGCGTCTTGACCAGGCTTTCCGCGCCGTTCATCGGGGATTGGGTCGTCTCCATGTCTCGGGTTCCGTTCGGGTTATTTGTTGAGTGGGATCTGAATAATGTGCGGCATCAACCACGTGATGCCAGCAAGTCGAAATCTAGGCAGACGAATTCCGTCGGGAACTCGATGCGCGCGTAGTACACGATCACGTCGTCCACGCAGGCGAAGCGGCGCAACTCCGCCACCGGCGCGCCGACTGGCAGCTCCAGCGCCTTGGCGGCGTCGCCGCCGGCCGCCACGATGGACAGCCGCTGGCGCGCCGCCGAAACCTGGAGGCCGGGAAAGCGGTCCAGCACCGGCACCGAGGCGCCCTGGCGGAATGCCTCGGGCTCGCGCGCGAACACGGCTGCTTCTATATAGACCTCGCCCACGGCGAACGGCCGGCCGTCCAGCCGATGGGCGCGATGCAGGAAGTGATAGGCGGCGGCGCGGCGGGCGTCGCACGGCATGCCGAGGTCATCCGGCAGCGGCACGTCGGCGGTGGATTCGACGATGGCCTCGGTGGACAGGCGATCGCCCACGGCCACGGCCTGATCCCAACTGGTCGGCAGCGCCAGCGGGCGACGGTCACGCCCTGCCGCCTTGACGAAGGTGCCCCGCCCGCGCGAGCGCGCGACCAGCCCTTCGGCATCCAACTGGGAGATGGCGTGGTGCATGGTCATGCGCGCGACGCCGTATTCGCGACACAGCGCCTCGAGTGACGGAATCTGCTCACCGGGCCGCCATGCGCCGCTCTCGATCTGCCGGCGGAAGATCGTGGCGAGCTGGAGATAGACCGGCTCGCGGCTGCGGGAGAGAAGTTGGGCGGCGGCGTCGGACATGCGCGGCGCGAGATGCGCACTAATAAGATAAGGCGACTTTATAAAAGTCTAGTTGGCTAGACTACTAGGGTTTACGGCAAACCCCTTCCTCTCCCCCTTATCTGGCGCCGCTCTCGCGTGTGTTTACCCCTCCACGTCCGCCCATGGCCGGTGACAAAGCCCCGCAGAATGCCTCCATGCCCCGCGCGACGCCGGGGCGGGCGTGGCTGCCGCTTTGCAGCCATCTAAAGGAGTCATTCCATGTTGATGCGAGACGTGATCCCGCAAGTGCTGAACCGCGGTACGGCCCTGCTTGGCCAGGACGTACTGGAGACCCCGCCTCAAAAGACCTTCCACCATGCGATCGACATCTATCTCAAGGATTCGAATGCGTTCATGAACACTTACTTCGCCCGGTACTTCGAATGGCAGGGCATCTGCCGCGAGCGCTGGTTCCACGAGTGCATCCACGGCAACCTGCTGGCCGCCGGCGGCGTGTTCGTGACCAAGCGCGCCCACCAGGAGTACGTGGAGGAAACCTTCCCGTTCCAGCGCGTGGACTGCTACCTGAACACCTTCCAGGTGCGCCAGTGCTCGGCCTACCTGCTGTTCCGCTTCTGCGTGGAGGGGCGGCCGGTGTCGCTGGGCTACCAGCAGATCGTGTTCGCGGACCGGGACAAGCGCATCACGCGCTTCCCGAAGGAAATCATCGACAAGGTGAAGGAATACGAGCTGGTGCTGCCGCCGCTGACTAACTGATGAGTCGCGCGCCGTCGGGCTGGTTCAGCCGGTGGCGCGCGTGGGGAAGGGGCTGTCCGGCTCCACCGTGGCGTGGAAGCGCGGCAGCCGCAGCGTGAAGGTGGTGTGCACGCCCGGCACGGACTCACAGTCGATGCGGCCGCCAAACGCCTCGGCCACGCGACGGCAGAAGGCCAGCCCGAGGCCGTTGCCGCTCCCGTGCGCCTTGGTCGAGAAGAACGGGTCGAAGATACGCGGCAGCACATCGGCGGGAATGCCCGAACCCGTATCGCGGCAGCGCAGCAGGTAGAAGCCGCCCTCGGCCGCGCCCGAGATCTCGATCCCGCCCTCGCCCTGCGCACGCACGGCGTAGAGGCCGTTCTTCAGCAGATTGAACAGCACGTAGACCAGCAGCGTGTCCGAGCCGACGAAGCGCCAGCCGGCCGGCATCGGCGCCAGGTGCACGCGCTCGCGCTCGCCGGGCTGGAACGGGTAGCGCGCCAGCGCCGCCTCCACGCAGGCCGCCAGCCCGTGCGGGGCAAAGCTGCGTCGATCCACACGCTCCAGCGTGACCGAGGCCAGCGCCATGTCGATGACCGTGCTGGTGCCATCCACCTCGCGCGTGATGCCCTCCACCACCGTGCCCATGCGCTCAAGCTGCCCCGGCCGCAGGCGATCTTCGATCAGCCCGTGCGCCACGGCCAGCCGGTAGCCCTCGATGACCTGCGGGAAGGTCCGCGCCATCTCCTGCGCCTGCATGCGGATGGTGGCCAGCGGCGTGCGCACCTCGTGCGCCACGGTGGCCGCCAGCGAGTACGGATGCATGAGGTTGTAGCGCACCACGGTCACGGCGAGGATGCCCAGGCTCAGCGCGATGCACACCACGCCCGGCGGATAGAACGCGTAGCCGTAGTTGACCGCGTAGTCGACCGCAGCCAGCGAATAGAGGCCCAGGCTTACCAGACAGAGATTGAAGCGGCGGCGGCGCTCCACGGTGGCATTGGCGCGCGCCACCCAGAGCAGCCATGCGCACCGGCACGCCAGCACCGCGGTCTGCGCCACATGCAGCGGATGCAGCGGCCCGGCCTTCGGATAATCGCCAAAAAACAGGGTGTAGTAGCCGGACACCACCTGGCTCGTGGTCAGCAGCAGCACGGCGAGGATCAGGCTCAGGCCGTATGAGGCCAGCACGGCGGGCCGCTCGCGGCGGCACTCGGTGACCTCGCAAATAAACTGATAGAACGTGGTCGGCAGGAACAGGATGAACAGGTAGCCGACCTTGGCGAGCACCACCGCCACGTCCGGGTGCGTGGCCTGGAACAGGAACGCCCAGGTGCCCTGCCACGCGAAAGTGGTCACGCACATCAGGAAGAACGCCGCCGACACGCGTGTCACGCCCTGGGTCACGAGCACATAGAGCCCATACCCAAGGAAGATCGCGGAAACGAAGGCGGGAAGGATCGCGTACATGCACAGCCGCGATGCGCGCGGCGCAGCAGGAGGGACCGCCATGGTACGGCGTGCGTGATCTGTCCGCACTAAAATTGGCTGTATTCAGACCTAAGCCGCGCTGAATTCGCAACGGTTACGGCCCTGCCCCACCGAAGGGGAATGGTGCTCCGTGGGGAAACAAAAACGGCGGGACTGATCGTCCCGCCGTGCGGAATGCCTGCCGGCATCGCTGCCGGCCCGTGCTGGATTACCAGCGCGTGTCGCGTTCCCAGGCCTTCAGTTCTTCCTCGGTGCGCTCCTTGGTGTAGCCATAGCGCTCCTGGATGCGGCCAGCGAGCTGGTCCCGCTTACCGTTGATGACCGTGAGGTCGTCGTCGGTGAGCTGGCCCCACTTCTCCTTGACCTTGCCCTTGGCCTGTTCCCACTTGCCTTCGATCTGGTCCCAATTCATGTACCACTCCTGTTGGCTATCCGACGGATTGGATTACTTGGCGTACTTGGCCTTCACGTTGGCCTGGCACTTGTCCTTGGCATCGCCGGACATCGCATCGCACTTTTCCTTGTCAGCCTTGTAGGCGGCGTCCACGGTGTCCTTCTTGGCGTCGGCGCGGGCTTCGGCCACATCGGTGCTGGTGCCCGTGGCGGCGGCCTTCTCAGTCTTGGCCGGGGCCAGGTTACGTTCGTGCGTGGCCTTGGCTTCCTTCACGCACACGTCCTTGTCGTTACCCTTCTTGTCGTCGCACATTTCCTTGGCGACGTCGTAGTCACGGTCGGCCTTGGTCTTCATGGCCTTGGCGTGGGCTTTCTCGGTGCCGTCGCGCTTGGCTTCGGCGTTGGCCTTGGCCACGTCACGGTCACGCTTGGCTTCGGCCTTGCAGACGTCCTTGGCGTTGGCCTTGAGGCCATCGCACTTGCTGCTGGCCGCCTTGTAGTCCGCATCCGCCTGCTTCGTGGCGGCGTCGTAGTCGGCTTTGGAGCCGGCCTGGGCGTAGGCGACGCCTGCCGGGGCGGCGAACATCATCGAACACATTGCTGCGGCAAGCCACTTTTTGGTCATCATGTCGTGCTCCTTTTCTTGGTGGATCCTTTGGACGGAACCCTGTTCTAGCCACACGCTGCATCACACTCGCTGCGTCATGGCCACGCTGTACTTGCAGGTTACGTTTCCCCACCAGATCGAAGCAGAAGACCGCTGCTGAAATGTACGTAAGACAATTCCGACACTTCACATTTTTATTCAGTGGCGATGGAATAAAGTCGGGCATGGCGGGAATAAGCGCCCATGCCGTTCGTCTTACGCTGCAAGCGGTACAAGAACTTTTCCGGACACTCGCCATGAGCCAGACCTTGACCGACGACGCCCTGCGCGAAGTCATTCCGCGCCTGCGTCGCTTCGCCCTCACGCTGACCCGGCAGGAGGCGAGCGCCGACGACCTGGTGCAGGCGTGCCTGGAGCGCGCGCTGTCGCGCGGCGCCGCCCGCCACCACGACGGCGACCTGCGCGCATGGTTGTTCACAATCCTGTACCGCCAGTTCCTCGACGGCCAGCGCCGCGCCAAGCGCTACGCCGGCGTGCTGGCGCTGTTCGGCGTGGGTGACGATGCCGACATGGCGCCCTCCACCGAGGACGTGGTGCTGGCCCGCTCCGCGCTGCAAGCCTTCAACCACCTGCCGGCCGAGCAGCGTGCGCTGCTCACGCTGATCACCGTGGAGGGCCTGACCTACCAGGAAGCCGCCGATACGCTGGGCGTGGCCATCGGCACCATCATGTCCAGGCTGTCGCGCGCCCGCAAAGCCATGCGCGACATGACCGAAGGCCAACCCGCCCGTCCCACCGTCCAGGTCCTGAAATGACCATCCACAAGACGACCCAACACTCCCTGATGCCCGCCGACGCCGAACTCCACGCCTATGTGGATGGCGAACTCGACACTGCGCGCCGCGCCCAGATCGACGCGCTGCTGCCCACGCACCCGGACCTCGCCCGCCAGATCGACGCCATCCGTGCCGCCGCCCAGCAACTGCGCGCGAGCCTGCCGGAGCCCTCCCCGGCGGACACCCCGGCGCGGCTCGACCCCTTCCGCATCCGCCGCACCCTGCGCGACCGCGCGCAGCGCCGCATGGCCGTGGCCGCCTCGCTGGTGATGGCGCTCGGCATCGGCGGCGTGGGCGGCTGGCAGACCCGCGAACTCGCCATGCGCCAGAACTATCTGCCGATGGCCGACGCCGTGCAGGCCTACCGCATGTTCGCGGCCAGCGAGGGGCCGCAGGTGGTGGATGTGAGCGCGACCGATCCGCGCGCGCTCCAGTCCTGGCTCGACCGTCACTTCGTCCAGCCCGCCCCGCTGCCCGATTTCACCCAGTACGGCTTCCGGCCCGCCGGCGGGCGGCTGATGCCGACCGAGCAGGGCACGGCGGCGATGGTCCTGTACCGCAACGACCAGGGCCAGACCATCGTCTATTACGTACGGCCGCCGGGCAACCTGCTGCGCTTCGGCAACGGCAACCGGCAGGACGGCAACCTGCTGGCGCAGTACTGGCGGCAGGGCCGCTACTCCTATGCGGTGGTCAGCCCCACCGATACGCCGGTGACGCGCACGCTTCAGCAGGCGATCGAACCGTCACGCCGCGATGCCACCTAAATAGATAGCTCGATTCCTCGCTTGACGGGGCGCGCCATGCTCAATATTCTTTTTATGAACTTGTCGTTCATATTTGAACATTTCATTGAGCAGCCGGCCGACGCGTAACGCATCGGCCACAAGACGGAGCGCCCCCATGGTTTCAGGAAAGATCGGCATCAACGGTGCCGGCATCGGCGGACTGGCCGCCGCCATCGCCCTGCGCAAGCTCGGCATGGATGTCGTGGTCTACGAGCAGGCGGCGCGGTTCGCGCGTGTCGGCGCGGACATCAATCTCACGCCGAACGCGGTGCGCGCGCTGGACGGCCTGGGCGTGGGCGCCGCGCTGCGCGAAACGGCGGCCCGGCCCACGCACCGCATCAGCCGCACCTGGGACACCGGCGCGGAAACCTCCCGCCTCGCCATGTCGGACGAAGCCGAGCAGCGCTACGGCGCGCCGCAGCTCACCATGCACCGGGGCGACCTGATGGCCGCGCTGGAAGCCGCCGTGCCGGGCGCCTGCGTGCGGCTGGCGCATAAGGCCACCCACATCGCGCCGAAGGACGGCGGGCGCGGCGCCACGCTGCGCTTCGCCAACGGCAATACCGAGGAGGTGGACGTGCTGATCGGCGCCGATGGCATCCACTCGATCGTCCGCACGGCCCTGCTGGGCGAGGAACACCCGATCTTCACCGGCGTGGTGGCCTACCGCGCCGTGGTGCCGGCGGAGAAGCTGGCCGGCGTGCCCAATCTCGGCGCCTTCACCAAGTGGTGGGGGCCCGAGCCGACCAGCCAGATCGTGACCTTCCCGCTCAATCGTGGCCGCGAGATCTTCGTGTTCGCCACCGTGGCGCAGGACAGCTGGCGCAACGAGTCCTGGACCACGCCGGGCCGGGTCGAGGACCTGCGCGCCGCCTACGCCGGCTTCCATCCCGATGCCCGCGCACTGCTCGACGCCTGCGACGACGTGCTGATCTCCGCGCTGTACGTGCGCGACCCGCTGCCGTCCTGGTCGACCGGCCATATCGCGCTGATGGGCGATGCCTGCCATCCGATGATGCCGTTCATGGCGCAGGGCGCCGGCATGGCCATCGAGGACGGCGTGGTGCTGGCGCGCTGCCTGGCCGAGGCCAGCGACGACACCATCCCCGAGGCGCTGGCGCGCTACCAGGCGGCCCGCCATGACCGCACCAGCCGCATCCAGATCGGCTCGCGCGGCAACGAGTGGCTCAAGGCCGGCGGCAACGCGGACTGGGTGTACGATTACAACGCCTGGAACGTGGCGCTCGGCTGATCCTGCCTGCACCCGTTCCGTTTTTCTTTTCCACGTGCCGATGCCCAAGACCGCCGCGCCAGACGACTCCCTCGACAACCCCAATGCGTTCGATAGCGACGATGCCAGCGGCGCGTCGCAGGCGCTCGTGACCCCGGTCATGCGCGGCCTGCGGCTGCTGCGCTTCATTGCCGAAGGCGGTTCGACGGCCAATCTGAGCGAGGTGGGCCGGCGCATCGACGTGAACCGCGTGACGGTGATGCGCCTGCTGGCCACGCTGGAGCACGAGGGCATGGTCGAGCGGCTGCCGCAGGGCGGGCACACGGTGGGGTTCTCGTTCCTGAAGCTGGCGTCACGCGTGCTGGCGGCGAACGACCTCACCACCTTCGCGCGGCGCGTGCTGGCGCAGCTGAGCGGCTCACTGCAACTGTCGGCCTATCTGGCGGTACCGGACGGCGGCCACGTGCTCTACCTGCTGCGGGACATGCCCAACACCGGGCTGGTCAGCAACATCCAGGTCGGCAGCCGCGTGCCGGCGCACCTGACCACGCCGGGACGGATGCTGATTGCGCACCTGTCGCCCGAGGCGCTGCGCGAGCGGCTGGGCGATGACCCGCTGCCCACCGTGACCGGCCAGAGCCCCGCCACGCACGCCAGGCTGGCGGAGATCCTCGGCGCGGACCTGGAGCGCGGCTGCGCGTGGAGCTTCTCGGCCTTCGAGCCGGGCATCGACGCCTGCGCCGCGCCGGTGATGGATGCCACGGGTGACGTGATCGCCGCGATCAGCGTGGCCGGCCCGCAGCAGCGCTTCGAAGCGGACGGCACGCTGCGCGAACGGGTGGAAAAGGAAGTGAAAGCGGCAGCGAAGGACCTGTCGGCGCTGCTGGGGTATCGGGCGGGCAAGCGCTAAACGGCTTCGGGATACGCCGCCCCTCTCCCCCGGCCCCTCTCCCGCTAGCGGGCCACCGTCAAGCCTCCAGCTTCATCGGCATCGACCTGCGCCGGGCCTTGGTCGCCAAGTACAGCGCGTGCGCCACGGCGGGCGCCACCGGGCCGAGCGACACCTCGCCGCAGCCCTGCGGGGGCCGGTCGCTCGGCACGATCACCACGTCGATCTTCGGCATCTCCGCCAGTTGCAGCAGCGGATAGTCGTGGAAGTTGCTCTGCTGCACCACGCCCGCCTTGAACGTGATCTCGCTCTTGAGCGTGTTGGTCAGCGCAAAGCCGATGCCGCCCTCGATATTGGCGCGGATCAGGTTCGGGTTGATCGCCCGCCCGCACTCCACCGCACAGACCACGCGCCGCACCCGGAACGCCTTGCCGCTGCGCTCCAGCTCCAGCGCCATCGCCACATAGGTCTGGAACGCCTCGCCCCGCCCCGTGTAGAGGTTGAACGTGAACCCGCGCGACACCCCGGGCGCCGGCTTGCGGTCCCAGTTCGCCGCCTTGGCCGCCGCGTCCAGCACCCGCAGCGCCAGCGGGTTGTGCGCCAGCAGCGCGCGGCGGTAGCGGTACGGGTCCATGCCGGCCGCGTCGGCCATCTCGTTGACGAAGCTCTCCAGCATGAAGATGCTCGACGTGGAGCCCACGCTGCGCATGAAGCTGACCGGAATCGGCTGCTTCATGTCGATCATGTCGACCTTCAGGTTGGGCACGCGGTAGACGCAGTCGTAGAGCGCTTCCAGCATGGTCTCGTCCCAGCCGCCCTGCTTGGCCATGCGCTCGGCCTTGATCACGCCGTAGAGCGACTGGCCGGTCAGCCGGGCATGCAGCGCGCGCGGCAGGCCCTTGTCGTCGAGCACGGCGCGGAAGCGCCCCGACACCCCGGGCCGGTAGAAACCATGGCGGATGTCGTCCTCGCGCGAGCGGATGACCTTGACCGGCTTGCCCACCGCCGCCGAGGCGCGCGCCGCGTGCACCACGAAGTCCGGCAGGAACTTGCGCCCGAAGCTGCCACCAAGGAAGGTGGTGTGGACGATGATCGTCTCGGGCTTGCGCTGGTAGAGCTTGCCGAGCGCGTTGCGCACGAAGTCCTGGCCCTGGATCGGCCCCCAGACCTCGATGGCGTCCTCGCGCACGTGCACGGTGGCGTTCACCGACTCCATCGTGGCGTGGACGATGTACGGCGTGTGGTAATCGGCCTCGACGAGCTTGC
This sequence comes from Cupriavidus sp. 10L43_2, assembly GCF_056395265.1. Taxonomy (NCBI): domain Bacteria; kingdom Pseudomonadati; phylum Pseudomonadota; class Betaproteobacteria; order Burkholderiales; family Burkholderiaceae; genus Cupriavidus; species Cupriavidus sp. 10L43_2. Next base: position 31,374 of record NZ_JBFTJE010000025.1, on the reverse strand, counting down.
CGCCGGCGGCCAGCACCGCGTCCGGGTCGCCCAGCTGCGTCGCCACCACGGCCTCGGGGGCGCCGAGCGCGGCCTGGCGCGCGGCCAGGATCTGGTCGCTGTCGAGCGACCTGGACGGGCCGGGATCGACCTCCAGCTCCAGCGCATCGGCGCCCTTCTTGGCGAGCCAGTAGCTCGTGGCGACCACGATGGCCGCGTCCGGCGCCTGCACCACGGCCTGCACGCCCGGCATGGCCTTGACGGCTTCGGCGTTGCGCAGGCCGGTGACCTTGCCCGTCACGGTGGGGGCGAACTTCAGCGCGCCGTACAGCATGCCCGGCACCTTCACGTCGATGCCGAATTCGGCGGACCCATCGACCTTGGCCGGGGTGTCCAGCCGCTGCAGGTCCTTGCCGATGAGCTGGTGCGCGGCTTCGTTCTTGAGACGCGGCGTGGGGTTCAGCGGCAGCTTCGCCGCCTCTTCGGCCAGCTCGCCATAGCTGAACGAGCGGCCCGTGGCGCCGTGATAGACGCGACCCTTCTCCGTGTAGCACTGGCCCGGGCGCACCTGCAGGCGCTTGGCGGCGGTCATCACCAGTACCTCGCGCGCCTGCGCGCCGGCCACGCGCAGCCGCTGGTAGAACAGCGTGGCGGACATCGACGCGCCAACGAACTGCTGCGGCTCCTCGTACGCGGCGCCGGTGCGGTAGGCGTCCCGGCCGGTCACGAAGGTCACGGCCACCTGCTGCCAGTCGGCGTCCAGTTCATCGGCCAGCACCTGCGGCATGCCGGTATAGACGCCCTGCCCGCACTCGCACTGCGACAGCCCGAGCGTGATCTTGCCGTTCGGCTCGATCCAGATCCAGTCCGTGATCTCGTGCGTGCCGTGCGGGCCGCTGTCCACGGTGCGGGAGGCCAGCGCCGGCAGCGGAATGCAAAGCGCGCCGGCCAGCGCCATGCCGCCCTTCAGGAAGCCGCGCCGCGCGGGGCTGGCGATGGGGTTACTTTGCGGCAGCATGAACGGCCTCCCGGATGCGGTGGTAGGTGGCGCAACGGCACAGGTTGCTGACCGAGGCGTCGATCTCCTTGTCGGTGGGGTGCGGATTCTGCTTGAGCAGCGCCGTCACCGCCATGACCATGCCGGACTGGCAGTAGCCGCACTGCGGCACGTCCTTGGCGATCCACGCCTGCTGCACCTTGGACGAGCGGTCCGGCGAGAGCCCTTCGATGGTGGTGACCTTGCGGCCCGCCACGCTGGAGACCGGCGTCACGCACGACCGCTGCGCGTTGCCATCCACATGCACGGTGCAGGCGCCGCATGCGCCGATGCCGCAGCCGTACTTGGTGCCGGTCAGGCCGGCGTCATCGCGAATCACCCACAGCAGCGGCGTATCGCCGTCGCCGTCGAAGCGGGTCGCTTTTCCGTTCAACACAAAATCCATGATTGCCCTCGCTCGTGCAAGAAGTCACGCTGAAATGACGGCCGCAGGCCACCCTGCACGGCGCAGGGTGCGGCCAGGTACGACTGGGTTGGAAACTTGGGGAGGGGCGTCTGAGGGACGCCCGGAGGCTATTCCGCCGTGATGTGGTACGTGCGGATCAGCGTGGCCCACGCCGCGGTGTCGTCGCGGATGCGCGCGGCCAGGGCGTCGGGGGTGCTGGCCACGGGCTCGAGGCCCTGGCGCTTCAGGTCATCGCGCACGCTCGCGGTGGCGAACAGCGTACGGACATCGGCGGCCAGCGCATCGGCCAGCGGCTGGGGCGTGGCGGACGGCACCAGCAGGGCGTACCAGGAACTGACGTCGATGCCGGGCATGCCCTGCTCGGCCAGCGACGGCACGTCCGGCGCCGCCGGGGAGCGCTTCGACTGGGTGACGGCCAGCGCGCGCAGCGCGCCGGACTGGATGAACGGCGCCAGCGTGGGCCACGTGCCGAACAGCACGGGCACCTGCCCGCCCACCACATCGGTCACGGCCTGGGTGGTGCCTTTATAAGGGACATGAAGCATGGTCACGCCGGCCTTGTTGCGGAACAGCTCGCCGGCCAGATGCAGGCCGCTGCCGACGCCGGGGCTGGCGTAGCCGAGCGGCGACTTCGCCTGATCCGCCTGCTTCGCCAGCGCGATCAGTTCCGGCACGGTGCGCGCCTTCACCGCCGGGTTCACGGCCAGCACGTTGGGCGAACTGGCCAGCAGCGAGACGGGCCGGAAATCGCGCGTGACCTGATAGGACAGCGCGGGGAACAGCGTGGGGTTGATGGTCAGGTTGCCGGCCGGCACCACCAGCCAGGTGCAGCCATCGCCCGTCGCACGGCGCACCGCGTCGATGCCGATATTGCCGTTGGCGCCGGGCTTGTTGTCGACGACCATCGTGGCGGCCTTGCGGTGGGGTAGCTGCTGGAGCCCCTGCGACAGCGTGCGTGCAAGCTGGTCGGCCGGGCCGGCGGCCGGGAACGGCACCACGATCCGCACTGTGTGACAGGCCGGGGCGGCCTGTGCCATACCCGCTGCTCCCATCGCCACCATCACCACCATCGGCAGCACTGCCGCCATCCCCATCCACCGTGCTTTCCTCATGCCAGCCCCGTTCCTTCCGTGATTTCGCCATCCGCCGGGGCATCAGCCCGGCGTCATTCGTTGGCCACCCTGCCCTGCAGGGTCGGCCGGTAATCCAGCAGGCGCGACAGCTCCCCTGCCGCCTCGCGCACCTTCTCGACCATCGAATCGAGCAGCGCCGGATCGATCCGGGCTGCCGGGATGGTCGCCCCCAGCGCCGCCACCACGCGCGTGGTGCGGTCACGCACCGGCGCGGCGATGGTCGAGATGCTGGCCTCGAAGAAGCCTTCGTGCAGCACGTAGCCGCGCTGGCGGTCACGCTGCACCATCTCGTACAGCTCTTCCACGGTGCGCGGCGTGCTGTCCGAGTACACCTCCAGCCGTGGCTCCGGATACAGCTCCCGCAGCGCCTCCAGCGAGAGGTCTTCCAGCAGCACGCGTCCCAGCACCGTGGCATGCGCCGGCAGGCGGGTGCCCACGTTCACCGTGCTGGTGAACGGCCGCGCCGCCACCGACTTGGCCACGTACACGATCGACCGGCCATCCCGCACCACCAGGTTGCACGGGTAGTGGATGTCGTCGCGCAGGCGGTCCAGCAACGGCCGGCCCAGCTCGGTCAGCTCCAGCGAGGCCAGGTAGTCGAAGCCCAGCCGCAGCACCGCCATGCCGAGGCGGAACTCGCGCCCACCGTCGGTCCGCTCCACGAAGCCCATCATCTCCAGCGTGGCCAGCAGCCGGAACACCGTCGAGCGCGGCACCTTCAGCCGCCGCGCCAGCTCCGCCGCCGACAGCGTGCGGTCCTTGCTGCTGAACTCGCCCAGCAGCCTGAGCCCGCGTTCGAGCCCCGGCACGATGTACTTATCTTGTGTGTCCTGTACTTCCTGCTGCGTTTCCTGCTGCGTTTCCTCTCTGGGAAGGTCCTGGTTCATGGTCTCTCTCTGCGTAGCGTTCGGTCCTGCCGCCGGCTTTTCGCACTTCAGCCGGCTGGCAACGGATCCGTATAACATGCGGCGTCGCGCACAGCACGAGCCCCCGCACGTCTCCACTCCGAACCCTAGCAGATATGTTTTATCTATGAAACCCGGATTCACATCAGGAACGAATTCAGATTAGGGCGACTTTGTTGATGACTCAACTTAAGTTAATCCCGGATTGACATAGCCCTTGTGATCTGTCGTGTTTTGCTGCGTGGTACAAAGTTGCGGGCCCCGCCAGCTGTGAGACAATCGCCGCCGGTTTCCGGCCGTCTTGCGGCATCCCGCGACATTCCGCGGCATCCTTTCCCGCCTTCCACTTCGCCATGTCCAGCCCCACCTCCGCACACGAACAAGCCACTCCGGCCGCAGATCCCTGGTCCCAACTCGACGAGGCGGGCACGGGACTGACCGTCAACGACTTCCTGACGACGATGTTGAGCCAGCTAGTGACGGCGCTGCGCAGCAGCGTGACCGAGCCGTACGCCACGCAGTTCGAACTGACCGTGCCGGAATGGCGCATGCTGGCGCTGCTGGCGCATGGCAAGGAGCTGTCCTTCGCGGAGATGGTCAAGCAGTCCACCTCGGACAAGGCGCTGGTCAGCCGCACCCTGCGGCTGCTGGAGGACCGGGGGCTCGTCACACTGGAGTCGGAAGGCAGCACGCCGCGCCGGCGCCTGATCTGCCGCATCACGCCCGCTGGCGAGGCGCTCCATGCGCAGGTGATTCCGCTGGCGCAGCGCGGGCAGGCATCGGTGATCCGCCTGCTGACGCCCGAGGAGCGCCACGGGCTGTACACGGGCCTGCGCAAGCTGCACGGCATCTGCACCGGCGCCGGCCGCGACTGACCCCCTTCAGCGTTGCCGAGGCTAGGCCTCCAGCGCCTCCAGCACCTGACCCTTGGTCTCGATGCCGAGGAAGAACACCGTCACGGCGGCCACTAGCGGCACCACAGCCAGCCCGTAGAACGCCAGGCTCAGGTTGCCGCTGCCGATGGTGCTGGCGATCAGCCCCGGGGCGAAGATCGCCGAGATCTTGAGCCACGCGCCGCCCAGCCCGCAGCCCATGGCGCGGATGCTGGTGGGGTACAGCTCCGGCGTGTAGACATAGGCCGTGATGAAGCCGCAGGCCAGGAAGCCCATCGCCAGCGCGCAGAACGTGGCCACCACGTAGACCGTGGAGGCGTGGAACACGCCCGCCAGCACCAGCGACACCGCGCACAGCACGAAGGACACGTTGATCACCGGCTTGCGGCCCACCTTGTCCACCACCATCGCGCAGATCAGCGACCCGACCACGCCCAGCACCGAGGCGCCCGCCGCGAGGTTCAGCGCCAGTTGCAGCGGCGCGTGGTAGACGGTCTTGTAGACCGTGGGCAGCCACGTCGACAGCCCGTATTGGATGAAACCGCAGGTCGCCCACAGCATCCACACAGCCAGCGTGCGGCCGATATAGGCGCGGCCGACGAGGTCGCGCACGCGGCGGCGCGGGTGGCGGGCCGCCATGGCGTCGAAGGCCGAGGTATCGCCCACTGGTGGTAGCGGCTGCTTGGCGCGGGCCTCGAAGGCGCTCAGCGCCGCGTCGGCCTCGCCCAGCCGGCCCTTCTCGGCCAGCCAGCGCGGCGACTCGGGAATCAGCTTGCGCAGCACGAAGAACAGCACGATCGGCACCCCGCCCAGGAAGTACATCACCTCCCAGCCGTAGCGCGGCACCAGGAAGGCGCCCATCGCGTTGGACACCATCAGCCCGATCGGGAACACCACCTCGTACAGCAGCACGAAGCGGCCCCGGCCATGCGCGCGGGTGACCTCGTTGATATAGGTGGCCGCCACCGGCAGTTCGCCGCCCAGCCCCAGCCCCTGGATGATGCGCAGCAGCGCGAAAATCTCGAACGACGGCGCGAAGCCGCAGGCAATGCTCATCAGGCCGATGATGCCCGCGCTCCAGCCCACCGAACGCAGCCGGCCAAAGCGCTCGGCCAGCGCCGGGAACAGCAGCGCGCCGACCAGCTGGCCCACCGAGGGCGCCGCGATCAGGAAGCCGATCTGGCCCGGCGTGAGCGACCAGTTGGCGATCAGCAGCGGCAGCGTGGCCGCGATGGCGATCACGTCGAAGCCGTCGAAGAAGGTGGCGAGGCCGATCAGCAGCCGGGCGCGGATATGCATCGCGTTGCCGGGCATCCGCTCGATACGGGCGATGATCTGGCCGCGCGTAACGGCGCGGGGGTTGGCCTGGGGGTGTGCGGGGGCCGTGGCGCTGGCTGATGCCGCGCCGTCTACGCTATCGATATACATCGGTGGGGGTTTCCTCGGCGGCTCAGAGATCCAGCACGAGCCGCTGGCCCTTGCATCCGGATACGCACACCATCATGGTGTTGTTGGCGGCGCGCTCGCTGTTGCTGAGCACGCTGTCGCGGTGGTCAGGGCAGCCGTCGAGCACGGCGGTCTCGCACGAGCCGCACACGCCTTCCCGGCAGCTGTACTCCATTGCCACGCCGGCTTCCAGCAGGGCATCGAGCAGCGACTTGCCGGACGGCACGCGCACGTTGGCGCCCGTGCGTTGCAGCGTGACGCTGTACTCGCCCTCCTGCACCGCCTCGGTGGCCGGGTCGGCGGCAAAGCGCTCGATGTGGACGTTGGCGTAGCCGTGGGCCGCGCAGGCGGCCTCGAAGGCGTTGAGCATCGGGCCGGGGCCGCAGCAGTAGAAATGCGTGCCGGCCTCCTGCCCGGCCAGCATCGCCTGGAGGTCCGGCGGCGCGCCCTGCTCGTCATCGAAATGGAAGCGCACGGCGTCGCCATAGACCGACAGGGTGTCGACGAAGGCCGCCTCCTCCCGCGAACGGGCGCAGTACACCAGCGTGAACGCCCGGCCGCGCTCGGCCAGCCGGCGCGCCATGCAGACGATGGGCGTGACGCCAATGCCGCCGGCCACGAGCACCGTGTGCGCGGCATCCTCGTCCAGCGCAAAGTGGTTGCGCGGCGTCGCCACGGTGAGCGTGCTGCCCACGCGCAGCTGCTCGTGCACGAAGCGCGAGCCGCCCCGGCTGTTGCGGTCCTGCAGCACGCCCACGGTGTAGCGGTCGCGCGCCTCGGGCGCACCGCACAGCGAATAGCTGCGCACCAGGCCGTTGGCCAGGTGGAGGTCGATATGCGCACCCGGGCTGAATTCGGGCAAGGTGGCGCCGCTGGGGTCGCGCAGCTCGATGCTGACCACACCGCGCGCCTCGAACCGCATGGCCTGCACGCGCATCGTCAGGGATTGACTGGCACTCATGACTGCTTCCTTCTCAATGCTTGCCTCGCCAGAGGCAACAGCGACTTCAACACCGATTCAACGCTTTTCCGTGAGGAACTTGCCCTGCGGGCCGCCGGCGTTCTTCTGCCGGCGCGTATTGCCGTCGATGCCACCCTCGATGGCCCATTCGGCGAACACGGTCGGGCCCGGCTCGAACGCGCGCGGCTCCCAGTGGGCGTCGAGCTGGTCCTCGTCGGCGTAGTACTCGATCAGGCCGCCGGCCGGATTCTTGAAGTACCAGAAGTAGGCGGACGAGATCGGGTGGCGGCCCGGGCCGAGCTGGGTGTCCCAGCCCGTGCGGGACATGTGCATGCCGCCGCCGAAGACCTCGTGGATGTCCCGCACCGTGAAGGCGACGTGGTTCAGGCCGCGCTTGGGCTGCGGCAGCTGCAGCAGGAACAGGTCGTGGTGGCCGCCCTCGGCCGCGCAGCGCAGGAAGGCGCCGCGCTCCGGATAGTTGTCCGACTGCACGAAGCCGAACTTCTCCACATAGAAGCGCTCGGTGGCCTGCACGTCCGTGACGAAGAACACCACGTGGCCCACCTCGATCGGCGCGGCGCGCTCGTAGACCGGGCTGCGCTGGTTCAGGCGCGGCTTGTCGTTCCACGTGTTCATCACCGCGCATTCCACCTCCACCTCGCGCTTGCGCGAGACCTGGAAGCGCACGGCCAGCCCGTTCGGGTCGGTGCAGCCCACGCGCGCGCCGTCCTGCTGGCGCACGAAGGTCGGCTCGGCGCCGATGGCATCGGCAATCGCCTCCAGCGACGCCTGGTCCGCCACGCCCCACACCACCTCGCGCAGCGTGGGGCCGTCCTCGATGGCCGGCGCCAGCGCCGGATCGGCGATCTTGCGCACCAGCACGCGGCAGCCGTTCAGCGTTTCGAAGTCCAGCGCCTCGGCGTCGTCGCGCTTGACCGTGAGGCCCCAGTCGCTGAAGAAGCCTCGGCACGCGTCGAAGTCGTCGGCGCCGTAGGTGATTTCGTCGATTCCCAATACCTTCATCTTGCTTCTCCGTCCTGCCGGTTGATACCCGGGCTCAGTTGGCCCACGGCAGCGGTTGTTCGTTCAGGCCCCAGTACACGGCCTTCTGTTCCATGTATTGCAGGATGCCCAGTCGTCCCTTCTCGCGGCCCAGGCCGCTGTCCCGCCAGCCGCCGAACGGCGTCGAGATCGAGAACTGCTTGTAGGTGTTGATCCACACGTTCCCGGCTTGCACGGATCGTGCCACCCGCCAGGCGCGCTTGTAGTCGCGCGTCCAGATGCCGGCGGCCAGGGCGTAGATGCTGTCGTTGGCCTGGGCGATCAGGTCGTCCTCGTCGTCGAACGGCATCGCCACCAGCACCGGCCCGAAGATCTCCTCCTGGCAGATGCGCGCGTGGTTATCGAGCCCTTCGATGATGGTCGGCGTGTAGAAGTAGCCGTTGGCCAGCCCCGCCACGTCCGGGCGCATGCCGCCCGTGCGCAGCTGGCCGCCGTCTTCCACGCCCGTCGCCACGTAGGACTCGATACTGTCGCGGTGCCGGTCGGTGATCAGCGGGCCCATCTGGGTGCGTTCGTCGGCCGGATCGCCCACGCGCAGCCTGGCGGCGGCGGCGGCCAGACGGTCCATGAACGGCTCGTACTGCGCGCGTGCCACGAACAGGCGCGAGCCGGCGATGCACGATTCGCCCGACGAACTGAAGATGCCGTACAGCACGCCGTTCACCGCGTGGTCCAGGTCGGCGTCGTCGAAAATCATGGTCGGGGACTTGCCGCCCAGTTCCAGCGACACCGGCATCATCTTGTCCGCGGCGATGTGGGCGATGTGCTTGCCSGTGGTGGTGCCGCCCGTGAACGACACGCGGCGCACCAGCGGATGCTTGGTGATGGCGTCGCCGATCACCGAGCCCTTGCCCGGCAGCACGCTGATCAGGCCCCGGGGCACGCCAGCTTCCTCGCAGATCGCGGCCAGTTCCAGTGCCATCAGCGGCGTTACCTCGGCCGGCTTGACCACCACGGCGTTGCCGGCGGCCAGCGCGGGCGCCATCTTCTGTGCCTCGCTGGCAATCGGCGAATTCCACGGCGTGATGGCGGCCACCACGCCCATCGGCTCGTAGACGCTCATGGTCAGGCAGTCGCCCCGCTGCGGCGTGATGGATTCCTCCATGGTTTCGCAGGCGGCGGCGAAGAACTGGAACGTGCCGGCGGCGCTGGCGACGAGCGCACGCGTCTCGCTGATCGGCTTGCCATTGTCCAGGCGCTGGCGCTGGGCCAGCGGCTCGGCGCGCGCGCGGATCATCTCGGCCACGCGGTACAGCACGGCGGCGCGCTCATGCGGCTTGCGCTGCGCCCAGCCGCTGGTCAGGAAGGCGCGATGGGCGCCCTGCACGGCTTCTTCCACATCGGCCAGGCTGGCCGCGTTCAGTTCGGCCACGACTTCGCCGGTGGCGGGGTAGCGAGTGGCGTAGCGGTCGCCCGAACCCAGGCGCCAGGCGCCGGCGATGCAGATCGGGAGGACTTGTTGTGTGCTCATGTCAGATTCACTTCAGATCGACACCGCGTGGGCGCGGTTGCCGAGGGCGCGCACCACGCTGAACACGGTCAGCGCGGACGTCTTGGGATTGGCCGCGAGCGGCTTGCCGCGCATGGTCAGCTCGAAGCCGCCAAACGCGCCGCGTGCTTCCACGTGGTGGACGTTCTCCTCCGCGTGCGGGTCGGCCAGCAGCTTGACCAACGTGCGGTCCAGGCCGAGCCCGGCCAGCGAGACCGTGGCGGCCACGTTGGCGTTCTTCGGATAGAGCCGCGCGGCGTCGCGCGCGGTGCCTTCGAAGATCACCGTGGCTTCGGTCAGGGCGTCGAGGTCGAACAGGTCGGCCGCCGGCGTGCCGGCCCAGGCGCGGGCCGGCTTGCGGCCGGTGTAGATGACTTCGTCCAGACCGCCCACGCGGGCGGCAGCCAGCGCGTCGATGGCGCCGATGGCGCCCGACAGGAGCTGCACCTGCGTGTTGCCACGGCGGGCTGCCGCCTCCAGGCGCTCGGCCATGCCCGGCTCGGACAGCGCGCCGACTGACACCACCATGCACGGAATGCCACGCTCCAGCGCCGGCACGATATGCTCCTCCAGCGCGCGATGGCCCGCGCACTCCACGAGCAGGTCCGGGCGACGGTCGCCATCGGCCAGCCCGGTGACCACGCGCACATTGGGCGCCAGCGCCGACAGCGCGCCGCGTGCCGCGTCCATCGTGCCCGCCGGCACGATCACGACGTCGAACACGACATCCGGGTCCGACTTCAGCAGTTCCAGCACGCCGCGGCCAATCGCCCCGCAACCCACCATGGACACATGCAGCATGGACGTTCTCCTGGTTGGCTTAAGCCGCCGCCGCAGCGGCTGCTGCCGCCGGGGTCGATACGGGGCTGGAAGTCGGGCTTGCAATCGGCTGCTGCTTGTTGACCGGCGGGCCGGCGAACACGGTCTTGAAGCTGCCGATGGACAGCATGTCGATTTCCAGCAGGAACGGGCCCGGCTCGACCGTGGCCTCTTCCAGCGCCGCGCCGATGTCGGCGAGGTTGCTCACACGGCGGTGACGCAGCGCGAGCGACTTCGAGAGCTGGGCGTAGTCCGGCGTGTGCAGGTCCACGTAGTGGCGGCGACCGCCGTACTGCGCGTCCTGGATGTTCTTGATCACGCCGTAGCCCTTGTCGTTCATCAGCACGATGACCATGTCGGCACGCTCCTGCACCGCCGTGGCGAGTTCGCCCAGGTTCAGGATGAACCCGCCATCGCCGGCCAGCGTGAAGGTCTTCTTGCCCGAAGCCGTGGCCGCCGCGCCGATGGCGGCGCCGATGCCCATGGCCAGGCCCTGGCCGATACCGCCGCCGAGCGCGTGCACGCCGGCGCGGGAATCGAAAATCTGCAGGTGACGGTTGCCCCAGGTGCTGTTGGACACCGTGACGTCGCGCACCCAGTTGAAGTTGCGGCCCACCGCCTGCTGGAGCGCCTGCACCAGCGCGCTGTACGGGCCGAGGCCGTCCACCAGCGCGCCCACGGCCACGTCGTGGGCACGGCGCAGGTCGGCGGCGAAGCCGGAGTCCACTTTCAGGCGGCCTTCAAGCCGATCGGCGAGGCCATCCAGCGCCAGCGCGGCGTCGCCGCTGACGAAGTGGTCGCTCTGGTAGCAGCGACCTTCCGAGGCCGGATCGGCGTCGATACGCAGCAGCGGGCGCGGCAGCTTCAGCTCGTACTTCAGGGTTTCATTGCCGCGCAGGCGCGAGCCGACCACCAGCATCGCATCGCACGTCTGGTAGAAGGTTTCGATGGGCTTGTGGAGGTTGTAGGCGCCCAGCGAGCGCGGATCGTCCTCCGCCACGATGCCGCGACCCTGCGTGGAGGTGACCACGCCAAACCCCATGTCCAGCAGGCGCTTGACCTGCTGGCTGGCGTGGCGCGCGCCGCCGCCGAGCCACAGCATCGGCCGGCGGGCCTTGGCGAGTTGGTCGGCCAGCGCGTCGAGCGCATGGGCCGAGGGCTGGTGCTGCGGCACCGGCAGCGGTTGCAGGTCGGCCGGCATCGGGATCAGCGCGGCCTGGATGTCGATGGGGATTTCCACGCTGACCGGGCCGGTCGGCGCCGTCAGCGCGGTCTGCACGGCCAGCTTGATGGTCGAGAGCGCGGTGTCGGCGCTGCGGATGCGGAAGGCGGCCTTCGACACGGCCTTCAGCATGGTGAGCTGGTCCGGGGCCTCGTGGATATAGGCGAGGCTCTGGTCCAGGTACGGCGTTTCGATCTGGCCGGTGATGTGGAGCATCGGCGTGCCGGCCGTCAGGGCCTCGACCATCGCGCCGGCGGCATTGCCCGCCGCCGTGCCCGTGCTGGTCAGGCACACGCCCAGGCCACCCGTGGTGCGGGCGTAGGCATCGGCCATATTGGTGCCGCCCGCTTCGCCGCGCGCCGGCACGAAGCGGATCTTGCCGCGCTCGCCCATCGCGTCGAGGATGGGCATGTTGTGGATCGAAATCACGCCGAAGGCAGCCTTGACACCGCATTGTTCGAGGAAGGCCGCGATGGCGCAGCCCACGGTGACTTGTTGTTGTTCGTTACGCATGACGGGAGAGTCCTCCGGAAATATCGATGTGGCTGCCCGTGGTGTACGAAGACAACGGCGAGGCAAGGAACAGGATGGCGCGCGCGGCTTCCTGCGGCAGGCCGAGACGGCCCAGTTGGATGTTCTTCTGGCGGGCCAGACGCGCGGTCCACGCGGTCCAGTCCAGGTGGCGGTCTTCCTCCGGGCGCGCGTCGAAGCGGCGGCGCCACTGGCCGGACTCGACGAGCCCGATCAGGATGCCGTTCACGCGCACGCCGCGCGGCGCGAATTCGGTGGCCAGCGAGCGCACGAGGTTGTGCACGCCGGCGCGCGCCGCCGAGGTGGCGACCATGTGCGGCTCCGGCTGGGTAGCCAGCAGCGAGTTCACGCAGACCACGGCGCCCTGCCCCGACTGCTCGAGTTGCGGCAGGAAGGCGCGGGTCGGGTGGATCACGGAGAAGAACTTCAGTTGCAGCTCCTCCATCCACGCGGCGTCCTCGGTGCTGGCGAAGGTCGACACGCGGCCCTGGCCGGCGTTGTTGACCAGCATGTCCACCGGGCCGAGTTCGCGCGCCACGTCGGCGGCGAAGGCGTTGACCTGCGCAGCCTGCAGCACGTCGCACTGGGCCGCGTAGAGGCGGCAGCCGGTGAAACGCGCGCGCAGCGAGGCCTCGGCCTGGCGCAGGCGCCGTTCGTCACGGCCGCACATGGCCACGGCGGCGCCGGCTTCCAGCAACAGTTCGACGGTCGCCAGCCCGATGCCGGAGGACCCGCCGGTCACGACGGCCACTTTGCCGTCGAGTTGAATCATGGACATCGTCCTCACTCCCCTCTTTTGCTCATTCCCGATGTAAAGACACGACCTTGCCGTGCCCGTTGGCGCGATGCGGCCGGTAGTCCAGCAGCCGCGACAGCTCGCGCGCGGATTCCCTCACCCGCTCCACCATCAGCCCGAGCTGCTCCGGGTCGATGCGCGACGCCGGGATCGTGGCGCCCAGCGCGGCGGTGACCTTGCCGGTGCGGTCGCGCACCGGCGCGGCGATGGTGGAGATGCTGGCTTCGAAGAAGCCTTCGTGCAGCACGTAGCCGCGCGAGCGGTCTTGCTGCACCATCTCGAACAGCGCGTCCACGGTGCGTGGCGTGCTGTCCGAGTAGATCTGCAACTGCGGCTCCGGATAGATCTCGCGTAGCTGCGCCAGCGAGAGGTCTTCCAGCAGCACGCGCCCCAGCACGGTCGCATGCACCGGCAGGCGCGTGCCCACGTTGACATTGCTGGCGAACGGGCGCGACGCCGCCGACTTGGCGACGTAGACCACCGAGCGGCCATCGCGCACCACGAGGTTGCACGGGTACTCGATTTCATCGCGCAGCTTGTTCAGCAGCGGCGCGCCCAGTTCGGTCAGCTCCAGCGAGGCCAGGTAGTCGAAGCCGAGCCGGAGCACGGCCAGGCCCAGCCGGTATTCGCGGCCGCCGTCGGCACGCTCCACGTAGCCCGTGGCTTCCAGCGTCGCCAGCAGGCGGAACACCGTGGAGCGGGGCACGTCGAGCCGGCGCGCGAGGTCGGCCGCCGACAGCACGCGGTCACGCGCGCTGAACTCGGCCAGCAGGCGCAGGCCACGCTCCAGGCCGGGCACGATGTACCGGTCCTGGATCTCGGCGGGCAGTGGTTGGGTGCTCATGGCGGATGGCTGGATGGATCGACGATCGGCGCGGTTCAGCGCTTGACCTGGGTGAGCGGATGCTCGGGCGGGTACGTCGGCGTGATCGGCTTCTTGGCGCCGAGCATCACGCACATCAGCGCGTCTTCGTCGCCGATGTTGATTTCCTCGCGGTACACGCCCGGCGGCACCGACACGAGGTCGCGGTCGGTCAGGATGGTCTCGAAGCGCTCGCCGTCCTTCTCCAGGACCAGCTTGATCTTGCCGCGCAGGATGAAGAAGACCTCTTCCACATCGGTGTGCAGGTGCGACGGGCCTTCGTGGCCGGCCGGGATGATCATCGTGGAGAACGTGAAATGCTCCGACGGCACCGTGTTGGTGTCCGCGGCCACGCCGGTGCCGCCCGTACCGAGGTAGCGCATCTGGGCGCGGCGGTACTTCGGGTCGTAGTCGGCCTGGAACTTCAGGGCATCCCAGTCGTACCGGCGGGTGGAGAAGCGCGCCACGCGGCTTTCCATCCACTGGTCGAACGAGGCGTCGGCAGGTTGCTCCCAGCTACGCTTGATGTTTTCCTGTTGGGACATATCGCTCATTGGATCGGGTTCCTTGGTTTCAGTGCATGACAAAGCCGCCGTTCACGGCCAGGGTCTGGCCGGTGACGAAGCGGGAGAGGTCGGACAGCGCGAACAGCACGGCGCCGCAGACATCGTCGGGGACTTGCTCGCGCTGGAGCGCGCGCTGGTTGCGGTACAGGTCGTGGCGGTGCTGCGGCACGTATTCGGTGGCTTCCACCAGCGTGAGGCCCGGCGCCACGGCGTTGACCGTGACCTGCGCATCGCCCAGTTCACGGGCCAGCGAGCGGGTCATGCCGATGATGGCGCTCTTGCTGGCCACGTAGGCGAGCAGGTTGGGCGCGCCCCACAGCGGGGTGTCCGAGGCCAGGTTGACCACGGCGCCCCGGCCGCTGGCGCGCAGCGCGGGCGTGCAGGCGGCGGTCATCAGCCAGGTGCCGCGCACGTTCACGCTCATCACGCGGTCCCAGGTGGCCACGTCCAGCGCGGTCAGGTCCCGGCCGCCGGAATCGGTGACCGCGCCGTTGTTGACCAGGCCGTCGAGGCCGCCGAGGGCCTCTGCGGCGGCGGCGGCGCAGGCCTGCACCGAGGCCGGGTCGTTCAGGTCCAGCGTCAGCGGCACCACGTTGAAGCCGCGCGCCTGCAAGGCGGCGGCCGATTCCTGCACGCGGTCCGCGAGGATGTCGGCCATCGCCACGGCGCCGCCGGCTTCGGCAATCGCGGTGGCGAAGGCCAGCCCGAGGCCGCGCGCGGCGCCGGTGACCAGCACCTTGCGCCCTGCCAGCAGGTTGGCGGTTGCGGCGTCACGCATGGCTGGGGACTCCGCCTGCCGGTTGCAGCATCGCCACCGGTTCGTTGGCCACTTCGGCATCGGCGCGGCGCTTCAGCAGGCGGCGCACGCGGGTGATGCCGGCGTCGTGCTGGTACAGCATCTCGTGGTCGCGCGCGTTCGGCGCCATCGACTCCAGCACCACGCGGTCTTGCTCGAGGACGTCCCAGTGCAGCCCTTCCAGGCGGTTGCGATACAGGAAGCGCCACACGTCGCGCTCCCAGCCCTGCACGTGGCGGGTGCGCCAGAAGAACACCAGGCAGTGATCCTCGTCCACCGGCGTGGCCATGCCGACGATGCCGAACGGGCCGCCGGGGCCGACCTTGTCGCGGTAGGGGATGGACAGGCGCAGCCACAGCGTGCCGGTCTCGCCGAATTCCACCCAGTCGAAGTTCACGCCACGCTGGCCGGTCTTCTCGAAGATCAGGCCGCTGTCGGTCTCGCGGATCTGCATGACGGCCGACTTCTCGCCGCTGGCCATCGAGTGCGAGACGGCGTGCAGGTAGGCGCCGTGCATCGGGTCCATGACGTTGTCGATCGCGTAGCGGTAGTTGCAGTCCCAGTGGGCCACGCAGAGGAAGTTGGTGTGTTCGTCGCTGACCAGTTCCTCGGGCAGGCGCAGGGCATCGGCTTCGGCCGGGGCGCTGTCGCCGAACCACAGGAAGATCGCGCCGGCCTGCTCCTGCACCGGGTAGCTGCGCACGCAGGTGCGGCCTTCCAGCGGGCAGCTCTCCACGGCCGGCACGCTCTTGACCTGGCCGTCGCCGCCCACTTCCACGCCGTGGTACCAGCAGGCCACGCGGTCGCCGAGGTTCCAGCCCATCGACAGACGCGCGCCACGGTGCGGGCAGCGGTCTTCCAGTGCGTGCAGCGCGCCGGCGTTATCACGCCACACGACGATGTTCTGGCCCAGGCGGGTGATGCCGATGGGCGCGTGGGTGACCTGCCACGACGCCGCCACCGGATACCAGTAGTTGCGCAGGCCGCTGTTCAGACGCGCCTCGGCACGTGCTTGCTTGTTCGATTCCATGTCTTGTCTCGCTGGGGTTCCGGCGTCAGGCGCCCAGGCGGCGCATTTCGGCGAGGAAGGCTTCCTCGGTCCACGGCTGGCCATCGGCGGCCAGGAAATTCGTGCGGTTGAGCGCGCGGACGATGTCGCCCGGGTTCTTGGCGCCGCCCTCGAAGGCCGCCTCCAGCGCATCGGCGAGCGCGTTCTCGTACGCGGTGGGGGCCGCCGCACGGGTCTGCCAGACGATGTTGGCCACCTTGCCCGGCTGCTCGATATGGCCCTTGCCCGCTACGTTGTTCGGCGCGGGGCGCTCCCACGGCACCAGGTTCGGGTTGTACGAGAGGCTTTCCATTGCGCTTTGCTCCATGGCTGGCTTTGTTGGGGACGGCGGGTTCAACCGCGCTCGCGTTCTCAGGCTCGCTTTGTTTTACCTGTGAAACACGAGTTTAAATATTGAACACAGGTACGACTATAGACAACGACGCTTCAAAAATTGACTGGGGTTAACCCCGTGAAGCGCCGGTTCGTGGCGGAGAAGTGCTGAAACCCTCGCCTTAGTCGTGCAGCGTGGCGCGAATCCGTTGGGCGACGGCCTGGGGCTGCTCGATGTAGCAGGCGTGGCCGGCGTCGGCGATCAGGTGGAACGGGAACTGGCATCGCCCGGCCAGCGCGGACGAGGCGGCGGGCGTGGTCACCACGTCCTGCGCGCCGCAGCCGACATCCACGGGGCGGGAGGCATCGGCAAGGTATTCATCGATGTCATCGCCACAGAGCAATGCGACCGCCTGGCGATAACCGTCCGGATGCAGGCGGCGCATATTCCAGCGCACCCAGGCTTGGGCATCGGGCGTGGCAGCCGGGCTGAGCAGGCGGGTGGGGCCGCGCTGGGCGAGACCATCGACGCCGAGGGTGTCGAGCGCTTCGAGGCGCTGGGCCGAGACCTCGCGCGACTTGGCCTCATTACCCGGCGCGCCATAGCCGAGTGCGGGACTCAATAGAAGGAAGCTGGCCGGCTGCATGTCCGGCGCGGCCTGGGCGGCGTAGCCGGCGGCCATCAGCGCGCCGAGCGAATGGCCGACGATCAGGTCCGGGCGGATCTGGAGAGCGGCCATCAGTTGCTCGAGCCGCGCGGCGTAGTCGCGGGCCGTGGGGGCGGGCATCGGCAATGGGGTGGAATCGCCGTAACCTGGCGCATCCCAGGCAATCACCCGCGCGCCGGCGGCGAGCAGGCTCGCGCAGGGCAGCCAGGATGCCGCGCCGGAACTGATGCCGTGCAGCAACACGATCACCGGACCATGCGCGCCACCGACGCGGCAGGACACGCGTGTGCCTTGCGCATCGACCATCACGGTACGCGCGGCGAAATGGTTGTCCAGCGCCGCCAGCAGGTCGGCGCCCGGTTCAAGTGCTCGATGGGGCGCGTTTTGTTCCATATGTGAAACCTGTATTTATAAATAAAACTCCTCGACTATAGGCCGGGTTCCGGGAGGGGTGGGATCAGGGTAAACAAGTAGAAAAAATCCACGTCTGAAGCGCCGCCGCCGCGCGCAGTCCGGACGGCCTCGGCATGCCCCGCAACGGGGCATCGTCAGATTTCACCCGAAAGCGGCTTGCTGCCTCGGTTTGCCGAGCGAGGACTGACTTCGCCCGCCCGGCCACTTTCGCAAAGGCGGTGCGCTGCCCTGGAAGCCGCGCACCACAACGATTCCAGGCCTTTGTGGTATCCGCGCCATGCCACGGCGTCGCCATGTCGCCTCACTAGGGTTCCCCCTGATCTACGCCGCAGGCTCTCCTGTCTATATTTCGCTGAACGTTTCCTATGTAGTTCATTGTTTTACTAATGAAACTCAAAGACGGATCGGTCCCCCAACATGCCCCGGCCGGACGGAAACGCAGACGAGCCCACGAAAACTAGAGAAGGAAACGGTAGATGAAGATCGGAAAGTACGCGGCAGGCCTGCTGGCCGCAGCGCCCCTGCTGGCCTCGGCGCAATCGTCCGTCACACTGTATGGCGTGGTGGACACCGGCGTCGAGTTCGTCAACAACGTCGGCGCGGCCGGCAACAGCGTGGCCCGCATGAATACATTGACCGGCACCGTGCCGTCCCGCTGGGGCCTGCGCGGCACCGAGGATCTCGGCGGCGGCCTGAAGAGCGTCTTCGTGCTGGAGTCCGGCTTCGCGCCGGATTCCGGCACCGCCAACCAGGGCGGGCGCCTGTTCGGGCGCCAGGCGCTGGTCGGCCTGAGCGGCAAGTGGGGCCAGGTCTCGTTCGGCCGCCAGTACACCATGCTGTTCTGGGCCGTGCTCGATCCGGACATCCTCGGGCCGAACGCGTTCGGCTCCGGTTCGCTGGACAGCTACATCCCGAACACCCGCGCCGACAACGCCATCGCGTACAAGGGCACCTTCGGCGGCCTGACCGTGGGCGGCACGTACAGCTTCGGCCGCGACGTGGCCAACGCCGGTCCGAGCCCGGCCGGCACGAACTGCGCCGGCGAGAATCCGGCCGACAAGTCGCAGTGCCGCGAGTGGTCCGCCATGATCGGCTGGGACCAGAAGACCTGGGGCATTACCGCCGCGTATGACTCGCAGCGCGGCGGTCCGGGCGCCTTCGCCGGCCTGACCAGCAGCAGCCTCCGTGACGACCGCGCCTCGCTGGCTGGCTACGTGTTGCTCGATCGCACCAAGATCGGCGCCGGCGTGATCCGCCGCGAGAACCAGGGCAGCGCCACGCCGATCTCGGCGCTGTACTACATCGGCGCCGCGTACGACATCACGCCCGCTTTCACGCTGGCCGGCCAGGTCTACTATCTGAACTACAACAGCAGTGATAACAAGTCGATGCTGTACGCCATCCGCGGCATGTACAACTTCAGCAAGCGCACGGCCGTGTATGCGACCGCCGGCTTTATCAACAACGACGGCAACCTGACGTTGTCCGTCAGCGGCGCGCAGGCCGGCGCCAACACGAAGCCGGGCGGCCAGCAGTTTGGCGCCATGCTCGGCATCAAGCACATCTTCTAAGAACGGCGGACGCACGCGGCGCCGGGCAGCGTGTCCTCTGCCTTGCGCGCCGCTCGCCACAAGCCCGATGGGAAATCCGGCACAGCACCGTTTCCCCGACTCCTTCGCGCCGCCATGCCCCCGCATCGGGCGCGAACCCTGACAAGAGGTGTTTCGACCATGAAGACTGTCCGCCGCAACGTTCTCGCCGCCATGGGTGCGGCCTTCGGCGCCGCTGCCCTGCTCGCCGCCCTGCCCGCGATGGCCCAGGGCGGCTACCCCAACAAGCCGATCACCATCGTGGTGGCCTACCCCGCCGGCGGCGACGTGGACGTGCTCGCCCGCCTGATGGCCGACAAGCTCGGCGCGCGGCTGAAGCAATCGGTAGTGGTGGAGAACCGCACCGGCGCCGCCGGCACCATCGGCAGCGCCTACGTGGCGCGCGCCGCCGCCGACGGCTACACGCTGCTGATGGCGCCCAACACGTTGTCGATCGCCCCGCTGGTGTTGAAGTCCGGCACCGGCGCCACCTACGACGTGCAGAACGACTTCACGCCGATTGCGCAGCTCGGCACGCAATCGCTGTTCGTGGTGGTGGCCAAGACCACCGGCATCACCAAGATGAGCGACCTCGTGGCGCGCGCCAAGGCCGGCAAGCTGGAGACGTACGCCACGCCGGGCAATGGCTCGCCGATGCACATCATGGGCGAGATGTTCAACAAGTCGGCCAGCGTGAAGATCGCGCAGGTGCCGTACCGGGGCACGGCGCCGGCCATCGTCGACGTGCTGGGCGGGCAGGTGCCGATGACCTACGTCACCTACGGCGCCGTGGCGCAGTACGTCGGCAACGGCAGCCTGGTGCCGCTGGCCGTGGCCGACACCAAGCGCTCCCCCTTCGCGCCGAACGTGCCGACGCTGGGCGAGCTGGGCTACAAGGACGTGGAGATTGGCGCCTGGCAGGCGATGCTGGGCCCGAAGAATCTGCCGCCGGAAATCGTCCGCACGCTGAACGGCCATGTGAACGAGATCCTCAAGCAGCCCGACGTCATCGCCAGGATGGCGACCATCGCCGTCACACCAGTCGGCGGCGAGCCCGCCGTGCTCCAGAAGCTGATTGCGGCGGACACCGCGCGCTACACCAAACTCGTGAAGGAATTCAATATCCAGGCCGATTAGACGTCTGAATCTTGAAGGTGCCGGCGCCGAAAACACCGGTAGTACTGGCCACCCCGGCATTGCTGCCGGGGTTTTTTTGTTTGAGCTGATCCCGAATCCAGAACACGGAGACGGCGTACGACATCACCAAGAAGAGCATGCCGGCTAGTAACATCCCCACCATTCGCCATCGATAAACATGGCGCCTCAGGAAAG
Source organism: Cupriavidus sp. 10L43_2 (assembly GCF_056395265.1). NCBI lineage: Bacteria > Pseudomonadati > Pseudomonadota > Betaproteobacteria > Burkholderiales > Burkholderiaceae > Cupriavidus > Cupriavidus sp. 10L43_2. The sequence goes on along the minus strand of NZ_JBFTJE010000025.1, from coordinate 11,067 downwards.
CGATCACGAGCACCACCAGCCCGGCAAGGATAAGCAAGAGTCCGAAGAACGCGGCAATGGCGAAGTAGGCGGCGGCAGGTCCGACGTACAGATCGTTGCGCTTGAACGGTGTCAGCATCAATGCGATGCAATAGATCATGCCGTCCAGGGCAAACAGCACGGCGATCCCTTGCATAACCCTCAGGAGCACAGCTTTCGGCCTCATCGCAGCCCCTCTTGGCGCAGTCGCTTTGCCAACTCCGTCCAGCGGCGTGGGCTGTCATCCATCACATGCGCGTAGTAAAAGTGGCCTTCCCCTTTATTGGCAATGAACTGCTTTGCAAGAACAGGTGAAGTGGCAATCAATTCACCCCAAGGCATGCCCGCGTAGATCGGGTCACCGTGCCTCCCGAGATCGATCGTCACGACCTTTCTGATGTTCGGGTGCGCAAGTAGGTCCGACAGGAATTCGACATCGATCGGTGACGCGATTAAGACGAGATGGTCTATCACGTGCCCTCCTCGCGCATATGACCACGCGGTCTGCGCAGCGAGCAATGAGCCATAGCTGTAGCCGACAAGGTTGAACTGAGGCGCCTCAGGCACCATTCCGCTCGTAATCGTCCACTCGCCATCGTCGCGATAGCGCACACTGAATCCGGATCTGATCGCGTCCAGGATCATGCCAACCGGCGCCGTTCCCTCTGGCAAATCCGCTGTCGCCGAGTTCGTCAAGCCAGCGAAACAGTGCTCGATCCCCGCCTTCCGGAACGCCTCCAGTTGTGGCCGCACGTAGTCTCCGTCGAGCCCAGCTCCGCCCCAGTACAACGTCCCGCGCGGCCGCAGAAGGTATTCCTTCGTCGACGGTTTTTCCGCAGCCAAGTGCGTTACACCGGGATTCGGCGTGGCGGCTACCGCGGCTTCCTCCTCCTGCTCTGGCGACCGGTCTACTTCGATCGAAAAGATATGCTGCGACGGCAGCACGCGCGGGTGCTCCTTGCACTTGCAGAACACGCGCGCCCCCGAAACCAGAATCTGCTTCCCATGCAGCGAGTATCTTGGATCGCAGTCGTTGTACACCGGCCCGCCGACCTTGCACGCCGGGCAGGTCGCATGGTCGCCTTCCACGCCAACATTGACGCCGTGGTGAATCGTGTACGTGTTGAGCGCGATCAGCACGCCACCTGTCGTGGTGGCGTTCCCGTTCAACAGTGCGTAGCGTATATCCCGCATGATCCTTCCTCCTTATAGAGACGATGGCTGGCACCTTCGCTCCATTCGAGGAAGAAATCTTTGGCGCAAATCAAGGAAGGGATGCGGCGAGATCCGCCGCTTTCGGGGGGGATCCGGAGGGGAATAGGAAGGTTCTGACCGGCTCGGAAATGAAGTGGGGCGGGAGCCGGCTCTGCGGCCGGTCCGCCCCTGTTACGCCTACCCGCTCCTAGGACTTGGTGATATCGAACACCACGTTCACCGGCGATGGGCCGAACGAGCCGTTCGGGACCACGCCGGACTGGTTGACGCCCGGCTTCGACCAGTCGCATACGCCGCTGGGGAAGATGGCCTGCAGGCGCGTCATCTCGGCGCCCGAGAACATCACCGTGTAGTCAGACGCCGCAATCGGCTTCAGCGTGCACTTGATGATGTTGCCCGCCACAGGTCCGCCCGCCGCGATGCGCGAGGCCGTCCACGAGGGGAACAGCCCGTTGCAGGTGGTGTTGCCGATGGCACTCAGCGTCTGCTTCTCGTTGACGAACGTCGCGGCGTCGCTCCAGCAGCCGTCCACCGCCGTGGCCGGCTTGTGGGTGACCACCTTGTCCTTCTGCGCGGTGGTCGTCACATCGGCCTTGTACGCCGCCACCCACTGGATGAAGGTGTTCCACGCCGTATCGGCCGGCACGGGATTGCCGCGCCACATCACGTGGTTGTTGCTGTCGCCGTTCGCCGCCACCATCCGCTCGCGCAGGGCGAAGTGGAAGTACTGGTAGTGGTAACCCGAGTCGTCGTTGTAGATACCCGTCACGTCGAACACGGGGATGCTCGCCAGCCCGCCGTTGGTGCCGATCTGCAGGCCGCTCTGCTGCGCCCGCAGGATAGCGCCGGGGTCGCCCGCGGTGCGATTGGTCACGTAGTTGGCATCCTGGTCATAGCCGCCAACCTTCTCGTTCAGGTCCAGGAACTGCGTGGTGGTGATCGCCCCGCTGTTCAACGCCGCGAGGCCGTACTGCACGCCCACGTTGTCGTAGGGCCTGAGCGCGAAGCCGGTGGCCTTGTCGACACCGTAGATGTTTTTCGCGGCATCGTAGACCGTGGGACGCACGCCGGTCTTGTTGTTGACCGGGTCATAGCGCACCGACGTCGGCACCACGCTGTTGAACACGCCGGAGTTGTAGCCCGCGTAGTCCACACGCGCCGGCACCGGATCGGTCCGGCCAGCCTGGTTGGCGGCGTCCTCGAAGGCCTTGCGGCTCTTGTAGCCGGTTACGGCCGCGATCTGCGCGTCTGTCAGCGCCGTTGGGAAGAGCGTGATGTAGTGCGTGATCAGGTGCCCATCAGACCCGGCGAAAGCAATCGACAGCGGGTCGGGGAAGGTGCACGAGATGAGCACGCCGTCGAACAGTCCCGGGATGCGGTCTGCCGGCTGCGTGCTGCCATAGGAGCCGCCCGAGCAACCCGCGCTCACCGTGAACGCCGGCACGCCGAAGCGTTCGATCGTGGCTTCCTTCGACATCATCGCCGCCTCGCTGGCCAGCACCGCGTTGCAGTTGTTCGACGCATGCTGGAGCGTGTTGGCGAACGTCGCATAGCCCTCGGCCAGCCGCTGCGTGTTCAACAGGCTGAAGTCGAAACCGGCGCTCTGGATGTTGCCAATCGCCCCGCCCTGGATATACCAGCCGCCGGGGCAGCCGAAGCCTTCCACGGCGATGAGGCGCCGGTTCCAGGCTTTAGGCGGCGAAGTCGGCGTGGGCGCGGATTCCGTCGTCGGGTCATGCAGGACGGCGTTCTGGTAGATACCGCGATCGACGGTGCCCGTTTCCACACGTACGATGAAGGGCGCCTGGGTGCCGCTGAGCGTGGTGACCGTCGCCACGTCCGCTGGGCGCGTCCTGGTGTCGGTCATCGGCTTCAGCGCCCCGCCCTGCGTGGACTGGTAGAGATAGGTCACGCGCGTAGCCACGCTGCAGTTCTCGTCGAGCGGCGCGCCAAGCGTGGAGCCATCCGGCAACGCAAACGTGCTGGTCTGGCAGATGAACGGCGTCTGCCACGGCCCCGAAATCACCGGACCGGTGATCGGGTAGTTGGTCATCGTGATGGTCTTCGAAGCCTTGCCCACACTGGCGGTCACGGAGTTCGTGCCATTCACGAGCCCGGTCAGCACGGCTTGCTGGTGGGAGGAATCGGTGGGGCTGGTCTTGAACTGGGCGCTGACGTCATTGCCGTTCAGCGAAACCTTGAGGGGGCGATCGTTGTTCACCGTGGTGGGCACGCCAATGTCGATCAGCGCATTGCCGCCGGTCACATAGTCGGGTTGCGACGAAAGCAGTTGGACGGTGGGCGCGATGCCCGGGTCATCATCCCCGCCTCCGCCGCACGACGAAAGGCCGATGAGCATAATGCCGGCGAGCGCAACGCCGAGCATTCTCCTGATGGATTTCATGGGGAGTCTCCTAATGTTTTTAATGTTCCAGACAGCCCTGTCATGGATCAGCTGCCTGAGGCCAGCTTAGGAGGCAGTTTTGGGCTTTACAACGGGCGTGCGAATTCGCAACGATGGCTTGAAAGAACTGCGCGCGTCTGTGATGTAAGGCACATTGTCTTGAGGCCTGGTGTGTAAGAACACCAAGAAACGTGATGCGGTGCGGGGTGGAATTCCTGCGCGGGTTGAAGTTTTGGGCGCTGTTTTTTACAACGCGGCGTCGACCATCGCGACAGCCAACCCCACGAGCAAGGCCACGGCCGAGCCGATAAACCAGCGCACCGTCTGCCGATATTCATCGACGGCGTCATCCTCGATGCGCAGCGCGCGAAACAGCGCGACGATCTGCAGCGCCACGGCGATCAGCAGTGCAGCAGCGGCGAGAATCGCGAGCGTGCCCCATCGCCCCGGTGTCTCGAGCCCCCAGAATTTCCAGAACGCCAGGGAGAAGCCAAGTAGGACCGTGATCGCCGTGATGATGCCTTGTCGGAATCCGGAAGGAACGACTTGCGGCGTGGGAGGTTTGGGCGGGGTGGACGCGGCGTCTTGCTGGGCGGGCGGTGGCAGGGTCATAGCTTGCCTTGTCTTCTGGGGCGCCCGTCGAGTATAGGTGCCGGGATCCACAGAATGCGAATCGTCTCATGGACTGGCGGGGTGGGATGGGGAAGACTGATCCGACTGAACAGCCCACCTCCCAGATCTAAGATGCGTATGTCCGAATCTAAACTGCCTTCGCCCGCCGGGACGACAACCGGTCCATCGAGCCGCGCGGCCAATGCCGAGGCCGTGCTGGCCGGCCTCGACGGGGTGCTGGAATTGCTGGAGAAGCAAAGCGAGACGTCCGAGCCTTCGTATAACGCTTACTGTTTGCTGGGACTGGTGCGGGGGAAGTTGGCGGAGGTGTTGCGGGAGGGTGGCCAGCGGTAGAGATGGGGCCGCCCTCACACTTTCGGCCTGTTACCCCATTTCGGCAATCAGTTGCTGACGGCGACGCCGGATGTCTCGGCCGATATGGTCTCCACGCCCAGCAACGGGGCGCCGGTCAACTTGACCGGACCCGCGCCTGGCGCGAGCCAGACCGTGCTTTCGAGCGTGGGAAACAGGCTGTTTGCTCGCTCGTACCGGACTTTCACCTTGCAGGCATTTGGGTAGGCCTTGCCCATGGCGGAGACATCTTCCCGGCCCAGGTACTGGATCGTCAACTGCACGGTTCGACTAGGCGTGGTGGAAAAGGCCGGTTGTGGGTTGGTCGACAGGCGGACTTTTGGAATTCGCTCATCGTCACGGTGCGGGTTTCGTTCGGCAACATCCCGACCAGATTCGGCGCACCGGATGCCCCCGACGTCACATCCGAGTAGGAGAACCGGCGATATTTGGTGTAAGTCGTGCCGGTGCCATCAAACACGCTGCCTCCAACGGCTGCTCGCCTTGGGACCGTTGTCCGTCGGTGCGGCGGATGTACCGGCGCTGCCGGTGTCGTCCGACCCACCACCGCAAGCCGCAATCGCCACCGCGGCAGAAACCATTGTCAATACGAGTGACTTCTTCATGAATGACCCATCCATAGGAAATTGAAAAGAGAACGGTCTGATGCCGTCTTCAGGGGCGTTTTAGTACTGATAGACGAGTTGCATCCCGCCCGTGACGCCTGCGGTATGGAACGCTTCAGGCTTGTACACAGGTGTTCCAACAAAGACGTCATAGGAAACACTGCCGAAACGGGAGCCGAGACCACCACGGAGACCGACAACCGCGCCCGCGAGTTGTGTCCCGACCAGGGCGGCGGTAGTGGGTCCATATACCCGCCCATAATCGATGCCGGCATAGATGGCCTGCCCAGTGCCGCCGAGTGGCGCCTGCAGTTCATTGCGCCAGTAGAAGCCGCGTTCGCCAGCCAGCTGGCTTTCACCATCGAAGCCGCGCACGGTATAGCGGCTGCCGATCGTCAGATCGTCAACGTAATAGGGTCGATCATTGGTGAATTGCCCGCGAACCGTGGTCACATAGCGGAAGCCCTGCTCTGCGATCTTGAAGGGCACTGACAGGTTGGCGTCCAGCACCATCATCCGATAGCGCCACGTGGGACCGTCTTCGGCGGACAACGCATCGGGCTGGGCACCCAAGGCGCCGATGCCTTGCCGAAACCCGAATGACGCGTCTAGCTGCGATTGGCCGAAGTAATGACGATCTGTTACGCCAATCTCGAGGATCGTGTTGTTGCGGCGCTGTTGCGGAATCTCCGTGTCCTCGATATAGCTTTTGCCAAAGCGCCGCGTTAGCCGGACCTGCATACCAAATACATCGTTCTGGTTACGATGCAGGACGCGATGCAGCTTCAGATCAACGTTCTGTGATTTCCCGCTCGATATGAACGTGGTATTCACCCCCGCGATCTGCTGGAAATAGTTGCTGCTATAGGCGGACACCGTGGCCGTCCAGTAACCCCAAGGTACCGAGTAATAGCCATTCCAGCCCCGCGTGCCATGCTCCTTGTTGCTCAGCATCAGGTCCTGGTTATAGCCGACGTTGAACATGTCGTTCAGGCCGAGCGGATTATCGATTCCCAGGCTCAGATTCCCTTGCCACCGCCCGGTGCCACGCGAGCCGGAGTTGTCGACCGACGCCACCACCGTCCACGGCTTGTTGCGCTTGATCGCGATCACGACGTCGCTGCGCCCCGGCGTGGCAGTCGGCACGATCTGCATATCCACATCCTGGCTGGCGACGCGCTTCATCTGCTCGAGGCCCTGCTCCAGGTCACGCAGGTTCAGCAGTTCGCCAGGGCCGGTCGGGAACGCGGTTCGCCACGTGCCCCATAGATCCGGCTCCGCGAAGCGAATCTCGCCGACCACACCGGGAATCAGCGCCAGCTTTAGCGTGCCCGTGGTCAGGTCCTGCTCCGGCACCAGCACCCGCGTGGTGACGTAGCCCTTCGACAGGAGCGCCTGCGAGATACCCTTGACCAGCAGTTCCACACCGGCCTTGCCGACGCACGCACCGGTGTAGTGGTCCAGCCATTGCTGCGCGAAGGCGAACGGGTCCATCGGCAGCGCGGAAGCGCCGCTGATCTGCAGATCGGCGGGCAGGTCCTGCGGCACTTCGAGCAGGATGCGGCCGATGCGGAAGCACGGCGCTTCCTCGGGCAGCGTCTGGAACTCCGCTGCGGCGATGGCTTCGGCGCGTACGGCCGGCGCTTGTACGATCGCGGCGCGCTCACGGGCTTCCTGTTGCTGGCGCGTACGCTGGTCCTGCTCGGCGTTGGTCAGGGCGGCGGATTGTGACGGAAGAGCCTGTGCAAGAACGGGGAACACAGGCAAGCCGATGCTAGTCGCAAGCGACGCCGCGACCGCTAGCCGCAATGTTATGGAATGCATTTCAGGCGAATTCGGGCCAGGAACGCCTCAAAGGCGTACTCCTGTTTCAGGTATATGCGATATCGTGGCTGGAAAATCAGGCTTTCACGAGTCCTTGCCAGGACTCTCCCCATTGTAAAAATTCAAGCCACACTTCCAGCAAGTCTTCGGAGCCAAATCCACGGCATTAAACCCTCTCAACCTAGGAATATAATTATATTTTGGACATTTATACTTCGTAAATACCCAATAAAACATCCACAGCAAATACCCCAACACTACGACGAAATTCCAGATTATTCCCGCAGAAATTACAAATAACGTGGAGTAAACGGAAATGAATATTTCGGTTACACCTATTAAAATCCATCTAGCCCTATGAAACCTTAGCAGGTCATCTTTATATGCCAGCATTCAATCCTCGCTTATATGTGAACTCAATAAAATTGACTTTACCTTCAAGGACCAGCCCATATGAGGGTGTTACAGCCACCCCCGCCTTCATTTGAGTGTATGTTCCAACTCCTTTGCCGGCGCCAGTAACATTGGACCAGCCGCCAGCCGAGATGGACGTCTCAACGCTGCCCACACCAAGGGCCGACCCGCCTATCGACGTTCCAATTCGATACTCCCCGCTATTAGCGTCTCTTCCTTGCGTCCAGAGGTCGCCTTTAATCGCTGCGGACTGACCTTTCACCCAACCGTGCCCTCCAGCACCGAATCCGAATCCGACTTTCACATCAGTTGGCGTCCATCCGACGAGCCCAATCTCGCCTTCGCCTCCCAAACCGAAATAGACGCCCGCGCCAACCGACCAAGGCACACCTACTGGCGGCTTCCCCAGTGCTATGCACTCAGCCGATATACAGCCATTGCCCGAGGGAACAAACGGTCGAGAGTCTGAGTACTTTTCTCCTCCGTCGCCCAATACAGGCGCACCCGCCCCAAGCGTCGCGGCATCCCAGCTATACGGCGAATTGCTTCCACCGGTCATCAATTGAACATACGCGGCCAGCCCTGGATCAACTTGAGTCTGCACAGACTGCACCAATGTACGCCCGTCCCCCGAAGGCACGGTGAACGTCCCACCGCCGTCACCACTGTCATAGACACCCTGCGGATTGCTGACTCCGTCCACCACCATCCCAGTGGTCACGTTTTCGCCCCGCTCCGCATTGCTGGCTGCCCGAAGAATGTCACTGACTTGCTTCTCGGTGTACTTCCCTCCGCTAGCCGCAGCTATCGCCGCGCCAGCGCCCGCTCATCCGGATGCAACTGCCTGTTATAAGCATCCGCCATCCCCGCCGTCGCCGCAGCAGCATTTCCGCTCGCCCCTTCCCCCCCAACAATCTTGGCAACCGCCATACCAACAACCTGCAGCATCTTGTCGCGGGTTCCAGGTTCCACGCCGAGGCTACCCATGTTCTCGTCCAACAACATAATCGCCGCCGTAGCCGCCGCAACCCTGCCGCTCCAGATCCAAACTCGCCGCCCAGTGCCTTGCTCACCAGCCCACCGATCAGCCCGTGGACAGCCACCTTTACCGGCTCCGGCGCCCCCTTCAGTTGATCGCCCACCACGTCATACAGATAGGGCGCAGCCTGTTGCAGCGTCTGCTGCTTCAGTTGGTCGTAGGCCTGCTGTTCCTTGATCTTCTCCGCGTCGAAGATCTTGCCGACGCTCTCGTTGGCGTTCTCCGTATCGCGGTTCAGGCTGGCAATGGTTTCTTCCGCAGTCTTGCCGGTACGCACCTTCTGGCCTTCGGCGTCCGTGATCGTTACCGTACCCTCCGCAATCGCGCTCCGCGTTGTTCCAGCCGCGTTGCCCTTGATCGGCGCACTGCTGTCGCCGGCCAGCGTCGCGATTGCCGTCGCGGCGGCCGCGCCCATCACGTCGGTCTTGCCCAGATCGATGTGGGGGTCACTCGCCAGAACGCTGCTGCCAGCAGCGCGCGTAATACCACAATAATTGGAATCTTATTAATAACCCTCACTCTTCACCGCGCTCCTTGTACGTCTCCTTTGCACGCCTCCACGCCGACTTCTCAAATGGCCTAATTCCTAGCAACGCCGCCCGAGAAGCAACACCTCCAACTATCATTAAAAAGAACCCAGCCATAAACATGATGACTCTTAGAATCGGCATGAGCCATTCAAAATAAAGGCCGGACCACCCAATAGCGACCCCCCCCACAATAAATATTGTTCGGAACATTGGGCTAACATTCCCATTTTTTACGACACATATCTTCATTTTTGAAAAACTCCATTCCATTTATCATTTATCCATGTCTTTATAGCACCCATGCTATCAGTCGACTTCACAGCTTCGCCCATTTCGTTAATGACTGGACCTGCCACGGGGTACCGCTCACCGAAATAGAATCCCATCGTTGCAAGCGTAGACTCGGCCGTGTACTGCCCCACGTCGGGCCTTGCTACTTGCTCGATCCCCCCGGCGATTAGACTTGCCCCTGTCATCGCATAGGAGAAAGCTCCGGCTGGTAGGGCTATTAAGGGATTCGCGCTACTCACACCCGCAACGGCACCCGAAATTGCACCAACGCGCCCCGCTTGAGTACCAAAGTTGCTAGCGGCGTCCGCAACGAACTGTCTTCTACGCGCGAGCTCTTCCGAGCCGTATGGCATTGCTAAGCCGGCTACGCAGTCTGCTTGACCAGACCCGCATCGCGCGGTCGGGAGGGGAGTCGTATAACTGATCTTCGGAACGCTCGAGTAATCTTGACGGGTCTCGTAGGGTACATCCCCTAACGCGAGCTTTTGCTGTGCCTCAATATAAGCAATGATCTCCGCGTTTGCCTGTGCCGGTATTTCACGGATTTGAGTGGTTCCAGCGACGCTGATCCATTTAGCACCATCATCTGTAGGCTTCGTTGTAGCAGCATTAATCTGGTCCGGCCCACCTGTCTCAACCACTTTGCCGCTCATGTCTACTCGGTTGGACAGGCGCATTTGGGCTTCGATCTCATCCACGGTGTACTTACCGTTGCTGTTCGCCGCCATGCGCTTCGCCAGATCACGTTCCTCTGGATGCAACTGCCGGTTGTAAGCATCCGCCATCCCTGCCGTCGCCGCAGTTGCATTGCCACCAACAATCTTGGCAATCGCCATACCAACAACCTGCAACATCTTGTCGCGGGTTCCAGGTTCCACGCCGAGGCTACCCATGTTCTCATCCAACAACATAATCGCCGCCGTAGCCGCCGCAACCCCTGCCGCTCCAGATCCAAACTCGCCGCCCAGCGCCTTGCTCACCAGCCCACCGATCAGCCCGTGGACAGCCACCTTTACCGGCTCCGGCGCCCCCTTCAGTTGATCGCCCACCACGTCATACAGATAGGGCGCAGCCTGTTGAAGCGTCTGCTGCTTCAGTTGGTCGTAGGCCTGCTGTTCCTTGATCTTCTCCGCGTCGAAGATCTTGCCGACACTCTTGTTGGCGTTTTCCGTATCGCGGTTCAGGCTGGCAATGGTTTCTTCCGCCGTCTTGCCGGTACGCGCCTTCTGGCCTTCGGCGTCCGTGATCGTTACCGTACCCTCCGCAATCGCGCTCCGCGTTGTTCCAGCGGCGTTGCCCTTGATCGGCGCACTGCTATTGCCGGCCAGCGTCGCGATTGCCGTCGCGGCTGCGGCGCCCATCACGTCGGTGTTGCCCCAGTTGGTATGCGCCTGCTGGACCGGGCCGTCCATCGGATTGCTCGCTGGAACGCTGCTGCCAGCCGTAAAGCTCCCCGCAATCGTCGACGTATCGCTCTTGTACTCGGCCTTATTCTCGATATCGCTCGTCGTCAACGTGCCGGTAGTCAAGGTGTTCTTGTCCTTGTCCGCCGTGCTGGCGATCACCGCGCCCTTCAGGTCGGTGTTCCCCTCCACGTTGATATCGAACCCGCCCTTGCCGGCATAGAGCCCGGTTTGCTCCACCACGGATGCATAGGTGCTATCCGTCTTGCCGCTGCTCACACTGCCGCTGGCGCTCACCGTGGTGCCGTAACAGATCGGCGGCACACAGATCGGCGGCACA
>NZ_JBFTJE010000024.1:0-87000 GCF_056395265.1 Cupriavidus sp. 10L43_2 | reverse complement strand
TGGATAGCGCTGGTGTCGAGAGACGCATCGAACCCTATCCTCAAGTGGTTCATGTCCCCATTCCACGTCTTCTTCTTTATTGGCCGTCTTGTCCACCGCGCCACAAGCAAAGTGCCACTCTGGCCCGCCGATGTCGAAGCCGCCTGCCGGATCGCGCCGAGCGATCCGTACGTGCGGGATTCCAGTACGAACCCGAAGGGGTATCGCTGAAGCGCCCTAGGGGAACCAGAGGGAGGGTTACATCCCGTAATACGGCCGATTCGCCTCGATTCGGGCGCGCTCAGACTCGGGGAACGCCCCTTCGGCGAGCAGCCGGATCAGCGCGGCGCGGCCTTGTTCCTGGGCGCCGATGTAGTAGGCGCAGACCGTCAGCTCGTCCAGCGCACGCCAGCGGTAGACCGAGGTATCGACGAACAGCGCGTCGGTGGGGAGCGGCATGGCCGCCGCCTGCTGGGCGTAGAGGTGCCCGAGCGCGTATTCCCCGCGCTGGCGGTGCCAGCGGGCGAGGTCGCACAGGGGCTCGGCGCGGGTGGGGCGGGCCTGATAGGCGGCCAGGTAGGCCGTGGTCACCGTCTCGTCCGGCGCGCCGTCCAGCGCGAGCATCGCCGCGCACTGGTAGGTGGCGAACCACTGCTCCTCGTCCCATCCCCCCATGGCGGCCCGCGCGCGGTAGTGGCGCAGGGCGTCCGCCGGCCGGCCAGCGTCCCGGCAGCTTTGGGCGAGGTAGAAACGGTAGCGCGTGTTGTCCGGGGCGTCGGCCACGGCGCGCTCCAGCACCTCGATATCGCGCAGATAGGTGTTCGGGTCGCGGGCCCGCGCGCCGTCGCGCGAGACCACGATGGATGGGCCCTGCAGGTCGTCCCAGACCGCCGGGGTATCGCAGGTCAGGTATTCGTGGATCACCCCTTCCCAGCGCCACGGCACCCCCGCCCGCACCAGCGCGTTGCGCTGGTACTGCCAGCCGCTCAGTTCGCAGCGCAGCCGGTAGCCATCCGTGCCGAGCGCCGGCCAGCGGAAGCCGTCCGGCACGCCCAGCATTTCGTCGGCATCGATGAACAGGATGTAGTCGTCCGGCTGGCACTGTGCCCGGGCCAGTGTGAGCGCCTCGTTGCGGTTGTGGGCGAAGTCGCGCCAGGGCCGCTCGTGCACCGCGCCCGGCAGGCCCGCCATGCACGCGGCAATGCGCTGCTGCGTGCCATCGGTGGAGCCGGTATCGACGATCAGCCAGCTATCGATCCATGGGCGCACGGACGCGAGGCAGCGCGCGATGACCGGCGCCTCGTTCTTGACGATCATGTTCAGGCAGATGCGTGGCATGGAGCTTGGGGTGGGGTGGGGTGGGTTGGGTGGCGCATCTTGCGGCCACGGCGGCGTGGGCTGCCGTGGCCGGAGGCGGTGCTGCTGCCGTCAGATGTGCTGCGGGAACAGCCCCTCGGTACAGATCATATAGGTCAGGTTCGCCGGCGCCTGGCCAGTCAGGTTCGGCAGCGCGAAGTTCGTCGTGCCGTCGCCGCCATACGTGGTGCCGATGAGCGAGAACAAGGCCGTATAGGTCCAGATCGGCAGGAGCTGGCCCTTGGCGACCATGCCGCCCAGCTCGTAGTTCTCCGGGTAGGGCAGGGCGGTCAGCCAGACCTCGCCGAGCGTGCACACGCCGGTTGCGCCGTCCTGGCCTTGATTGCCTTGCGGGCCCTGGGCACCGGTTGCGCCGGTGGCACCCGTTGCACCGGTTGCCCCCGTGGCGCCGGCCGCGCCCGTGACACCCGTAGCACCAGTGTTGCCGGTCGGGCCTTGCGGGCCGGACGGGCCGGTGATACCCGTGGCGCCGGTGGCCCCCGTGGCACCCGTCACACCAGTGGGGCCTGCCGCGCCAGTGGTGCCGGTGGCACCCGAGGGGCCGGAGGCGCCGGTGCTGCCCGTCGCCCCAGTCGCACCCGTGGCGCCAGTCGGCCCGGTTGCGCCCGTGGCACCCGCGGCGCCCGGACTGCCCACATCGCCACGCGCCACGTCCTGCGAGATCGCGCCCAGCGAGGTCTGGCGGGCGGCCAACTGCATGGCGAGGGCTTCGAGCTTGTCGTCATAGGCATCGCCAAACACCGGCTTGAACGGCTGGTTCAGCAGGTTCAGGCCGCTGGTGTCCACGCCCAGGTTGACCAGACGGGCGCGCACGAGGGTGAGCACCGAGGCCAGGTTGGACTGCATCAGGCTGGCCAGCGTGGGGTTGAACGCGTTGAACACCGTGCCGGTGTCGGGGTTCTGCGCGGCGCCCGCGACCACCAGTTCCGTGATCGGCGTGATGTTGGTCGTGCCGGGACCTTGAATGTAGGAATGCAGCGTCAGCCCGGCGGGGCCGGTCACGCGCGCCACGCAGGGCAGCGCCAGACCGGCGGACGAAACCGACCATGCACCGTTGGCGTCACTCGTGGTCGAGGCCGTGCCAGCGGCGCAGCGCAGATCGACGGCGCCGTTCTGGACCGGCGCGCCGGTGGCCGCCGTGCCCGAGAGCGTGGCCGCCGCCGGGGCAGCCGCCGCCGGGGCGCTGGTGCCCGCATCGTCGCCGCCGCCGCAGGCGGTCAGCAGTTGGGCCGTGGCCATGGAAAGGGCGAGCGCCCACCGGTTCTGTTTCATCGTATTCCCCTGAAATGGCGCGTCGCCGGCGTGTGAGTTGCCGGTCCGGAGCCTGTTATGTATCGAACGTGTGTTGAACGGAAAGGCCGTGACCAAACGGCCGTGGCGTGCGCCGGGTGGAGCCACCCGTCACGCCGGGCGTGATGATATGTCAACAAACCCGGAATATCTGCCACCGATAAGGGGCAAGTGCGGAGTGCTGGGACTTGCGGGAGGTCGGGGGATGCACATGCGGGGTGTGTGACGTTTAAGCCTCCTGTCACAGCCCCGCATGGCTATTGCGGATTAAAAGCTGCTCAGACCGTGCCCATCGCCGGGTCGGTGATGGTGTGCTGGCCGGTTTCCACGCGGCCGGCAAAGCGGCGGTAGTACGCGCTGTCGTGCGGGGTCGTCACGGCGAAGTCGTACCACTGTCCGCTGTCCTTCAGCGACCAGTGCAGCGTCTGCGTGCCGCCGGCAGCCACCGTGGCTTCCCACGGACCGTCCGTGCGATAGGCCAGCGGGGCCACGCGGAAGGTGCAGGCGGCCTTGCCGGTGTTCATCAGGTCGACGTAGACGTCGCCATTGGCGATGTCATAGCAGACGCGCACCTCCGCCACACCGAGCGCGCCGCCCAGCACCGTCGTATCGCCCTTGAAATGGCGATGGAAACCGTTCGGGCCGAGCACCCACAGGTCGTACTGGCCCGGCGCGGCGGCCGACGTGCTCCAGCTATCGGACAGATTCTTGCCTGCCTCCACCATGTAGCGGCGCGGAATGCTGTTCAGGTCGTTGCGGTCGTACACGTGGAACACGGCCGCCTGCGTGCCCGAGTTGGCGAACAGGATCTCCACCTGGCCGTTCACATGGGCGCGCGCGCTGGCGTGCAGCTCGTAGGGCAGGGCGCGCGACGGACGCGTGCCGGTGGCCTGCTCCGGCAGGTTGATGTCGGAGGGCACCGGCACGGCCGGCAACGCCTGCTGGGCCACGCGCAGGGCGTCCGCCGCAGCGCGCGAGCCGCGGCCGGCGAGCGTGGGCAGCGCCTCGCTGTTCGGCGTCTTGAAATTGAACGCCGAGGTCAGGTCGCCGCAGACCGCGCGGCGGAACGGGCTGATGTTGGGCTCCTGCACGCCGAAACGGGCCTCCAGGAAGCGCAGCACCGAGGTGTGGTCGAACACCTGCGAATTGACCCAGCCGCCCCGGCTCCACGGGGAAATCACGAACATCGGCACGCGCGGGCCCGGGCCGAACACGCGGCCATCGCGGGCCGGCTGGCTGGTGCTGCCTACCGGCGGCGACTGCGTGTAGTACTCGGCGGCCATGTCGGCATCGGTCAGCGTGGTCTTGCCGGCCAGCGTGCTGTCGGCATTGCGCGACGGGGCGGACGGCGACGGCACGTGGTCGAAGTAGCCRTCGTTCTCGTCGAAGTTGACCAGCAGCACSGTCTTGCTCCAGACGTCCGGATTGGCGGTCAGCGCGTCCAGCACTTCCTGGAGGAACCACGCGCCCTGCACGGGCGTGGACGGCCCCGGGTGCTCGCAGTAGATCGACGGCGCGTTGATCCACGACACCGCCGGCAGCTTGCCATTGGCGATGTCCTGCTTGAAGGCGTCGAGGTACTGCTCCGGCTGGGTGCCCGGCAGCGTGTTGGCCACGCCCTTGTAGAGCGGATTGGCGGCGTTGTCGGTGGCCGCGTCATAGGCCTTGTACGGCACGGCCTGCCCGGTGTTGGTGTACGGGGCGCCCGGCGAGCCGCCGCTGGACACCGGGAAGCCCGAGTTCAGGTTGGCGCGGCGGAAGGTCTGGAACGCGCCCAGCATGTTGTCGCCCCATTCGTCGGGCATGTTCTGGTAGCTGATCCAGTTGATGCCGGCTTCCTCGAGCCGCTCGGCGTAGGTCTTCCATGTGTAGCCGATGTTGGCGTCGGCGGCCACGCCGTTGATGGCATCCCACTCGTTGTTCACGAAGGCCCGGTTCAGCGGCATCGCGCCGTTGGTGCCGGTCATGTGGAACGAGCGATTGGCGTCGGTGCCGGTGTGCATCGCGCAGTGGTAGGCATCGCACAGCGTGAAGGCGTTGGCCAGCGCGAACTGGAACGGGATCTCCTGTTCCTTGAAGTAGCCCATCGACGTGTCCGTCTTGGCCACCGGCCAGCGCGACATGCGGCCGTGGTCCCAGGCGGCCTGGCTGTCCGACCAGGCGTGCGGCGTGCCGGCCGTGCGCTGGGCGTTGTTGGCGGCGCCGTTCAGGTGGTACGGCGTGATCAGCGAGCCGTTGGTGCGCGCCTGCTGCCAGACGTTGCGGCCACTGGGCATGGGGATGGTCAGGCGGTCGCCAAACCCGCGCACGCCGCTGAGCGTGCCGAAGTAATGGTCGAACGAGCGGTTTTCCTGCATCAGGATGACCACGTGCTCCACATCGGCGATGGTGCCGGTGGCGTTATTGGCCGGAATGGCCAGCGCGCGGCGGATGCTGGGCGGAAAGGCGGCCAGGGCGGCGGCGGAGAAAGCCGTGCCCATGCTCGCCTGCAAGAACTTGCGGCGGGAGATCATTGTTCGGGTTCTGGAGTGTTGGAGAGAGGTGCCGTCAGGGACGGTCAGGGCGCGCAGCGCTTGTCCGGGGCCGGCGCGGAGGCGGGCGGCGGATCGCCGGCGGGCGGCTGGCTCGGGCTGGGCTTGTTGTCGTCGCCGCCGCAGGCGGCCAGCAGCAGCGCGGCAAGGCACGCGGCCGCGAGGGCGGTCGTCAAACTGGCTTGTTTCATGGGGTCAGGGCTGGTTGGATCGGGTCTGCCACATCAGCAGACCCGCAAGCCTATGTGTCAGGAATGACACAATCGTGACCTTTGCTGCATTAGGGTGATCTGTGCAGCACGCGGGGGAGACGCCTACAACGGTCCTCGAAGTGACTTGAGTCCCACCCAGATCACGCCGATCACCACATTGATCGGCACGCTGAGCACGCTAGGGACGTAGAAGATGGCCGACAGCGCGGGCGCGCTCATCATGGATTCGGCGATGCCCCCGAGGGCGAACAGGATCAGGCCGCACCAGAGCCAGCGCCGCATATAGGTGGGCAGCCAGTGGGCGCGCGACTGGTTGAAGCGCCACGCCGCCGCGCGCTCGAACAGGTCGCCCCGGCTGGCGTCCTTGAACAGCCAGCCGAAGAAGAAAAAGCGGTACAGCAGCGTGCGAAACGCAAGCTCTTGCATGATGCGCGGGGCAGCCGGGCTGCCAGGTTGCCGATTCAAGAAAACGGGGCTTCCTGACGTAATAGGCCGAATAGGCGGGTTTCGCAATATGGATGCGAGCCCGGGAAAACGGCGCCCCAAAATGGGGACCGGGTTGGGCTGCAACCCGGGTTTTCCCCGTGGGCGTTACGCCCGCTAGTCCCCCCATTTGGGGACAGTCAAAACGTGACAGCGCTGTTACAGTCGCGCGCAATGCACCGGTCAACAAGGCCGGGCGAAACATCAAAAAAAACGGGTTGGGTCCATGCTTTCACACTTCTCCGCCGGCGCACGCGCGTTCGGCGTCGCCTTGCTTGCCGCCGCGGTGCTCACCGCCTGCGGCTCCGATGACAACACCACGCCGGCCCCCTCGGCCACGCCAGCGGCGACCAGGGTGGTGGTCGACACGACCAGCGCCCAGCCAGTGGCGGGCGGCACGCTGACGCTGAAGGCGACCCTGCTGGCCGCCGATGGGAGCGAGGTCAAGGGCGCCAGCTTCGCCTGGACATCTTCGGACGAGTCGGTCGCCGGGGTCACGGCGGCTTCGGACAAGGCGCCGGCGGGTGTTTCGGCCTCGGTCTTCGTCGGTACCTACGCCACCGTGCAGACCCGGAATGCCGGGGAAGTCGATATCACGGCCACCGCGACGCTGGCCGATGGCAGCCGCGCGACGTCCGTCACCCATCTGGTGGTGCAGGCCGCCCCGGCAAAGTCCTACACGCTGACCCTGTCGCCGTCGAATCTGACCGTGACGGCTGGCGCAGCGGCGCAGACGGTGTCCGCAGCCGTACGGCGTTCGGATGGTGTCGATGGGATCGCCGATCTGACCAACTGGTCGTGGACTACCGGCGACGCCACCTTCCCCGTGACGACGGCAGCGGACGGCCATTCGGCGCAAGTCAGCAGCCCATCCTCGGCCACGTTGGCTGGCTCGGCGGTGCTCGCCGCCTGCGCGGATGCTCCCACCGGCACCCGCCTGTGCGCCAATGCCGCGCTGGCTCGCCCGGCCACGCCGCCGCCGCCCACCTACACCCTGGGTGGCACGGTGTCCGGACTGGCGGCTGGCAAGAGCCTGCTGCTGGCAGGCCCCAATGGCGATTCGCTGGCGATCAGTGCCGACGGCGCCTTCACGCTGCCCACCGCGCTGGCCGCCGCCTCGGCGTACAGCGTCACCGTGACCGGCCACCCCGCCGGCCAGACCTGCACCGTGCAGAACGGCGTAGGCACCATCGCCGCCGCCAACGTCACCAACGTGGGCATTACCTGCGTGCAGGCGCAGTTCGCGGTGGTGCCAAACAGCATGGGCTCGACGATTTCGGTCTATCGGATCGATCCCGGCACCGGGGCGCTCTCGGACGTGCCGGGCAGCCCGTTCACCACCACCCGGCCGGTCACCGACATCGCCTTCCTGCCGGACGGGTTGGTGGGCTATGCGGTTATGGCCAATGACAGCGCGGTCGAGGCCTACCAGCTGAACCCTGCCACCGGCGCGCTGAGCGTCATCCCCGGCACGAACATGCCGACCGACCCGGGTCCGGAGGTCGTCGCCGTGCACCCCTCGGGCAAGTGGCTGATCATTGGCGCCGGCCGGTCTGTCATGCCGTACAGCCTCGATCCCGTCACCCACGCGCTGTCGCTTCGGCTTGGGTATATCAGCGGCGACCTGGCAGGCCGTACGTCAGGGATCGCCGTGTCGTCGGACGGGCAGTATGTCTATTCGGTGAACACCGGGACCGGCGAGATCTGGTCCATGCCCTTCGATACGTCGCTGGGCAACCTTGGCTTGCCCAGCGTCAGGCAAACGACTGGCTTGGGTACGCGCGGGGCGGCGCTGTCGGCCGATGCGAACTTCCTGTACTTCGTGGGCATGACCGCCAACCTGCTTGGCGCCGGCGTGATCGATGCTGTCAACCGTGCCGTAGGCGCGATCGGGTTCTCCTCCTCGGGCATGTTCCAGCCGACCGACGTCGTCCTCGCCCCGTCGGGCCCGTTTGCCTATGTCTTGACCGGGGGGGCGCTCACCACCAATCAAATTCAAGTGGTTCGGCGCGATCTCACGACGGGTCTGATTGACCGGGACCTGGGGGCCACGCCGACTGGCGTCAATGGGCAACGCCTAAGCATGGATCCGAACGGCCGCTTCCTGTACACGCCGTCTTTCGTCGGCCTGGTGTACGGCTTTGCCATCGACGCGACCACTGGCCTGCTGACGCCGGTGCCGGGCAGTCCGTTCCGCACGGGTATCGGCAATATCGGCATGGCCATTGTGCAGCCGACGCCATAAGCCAGTCGGCTCCCCACCATTCAAGACAACTACGGGTCAGGTTTCATGTTCCTTCGTCTTCCTGCCGGCGCGCGCTCGCTCGGCATTGCCTTGCTTGCCGCCGCGGTGCTTGCCGCCTGCGGCTCCGATGACAACGCCGCGCCGGCTCCCTCGGCCACGCCAGCGGCGACCAAGGTGGTGGTCGACACCACCAGCGGCGCGCCGGTGGCTGGCAGCACCTTGACGCTCAAGGCGACGCTGTTGGGTGCCGATGGCAGCGAGGTCAAGGGCGCCAGCTTTGGCTGGACGTCTTCCGATGAATCGGTCGCCGTAGTCACGGCGGCTTCGGACAAGGCGCCGACGGGGGTCTCGGCCTCGGTGTTCGTCGGCACCTATGCCACGGTGGAGACCCGGAACGCCGGGGAAGTCGATATCACCGCCACGGCCACACTGGCCAATGGCAGCCGAGCGACCTCGGTCACCCATCTGGTCGTGCAGGCAGCACCGGCGAAGTCGTACACGCTGACGCTGTCGCCGTCGAACCTGACCCTGACCGCTGGCGGGGCGGCGCAGACCGTGATCGCAGCCGTGCGCCGCTCGGATGGGGTCGATGGGATCGCCGACCTGACCAACTGGACTTGGACCACGGGCGACGCCACCTTCCCCGTGACGCAGGCAGCGGACGGCCATTCGGCGCAAGTCAGCAGCCCATCCTCAGCCACGCTGGCCGGCTCCGCCGTGCTGGCAGCCTGCGCCGATGCCCCCACCGGCACCCGCCTATGCGCCAATGCCGCGCTGGCTCGCCCGGCCACGCCGCCGCCGCCCACCTACACCGTGGGTGGCACGGTGTCCGGACTGGCGGCTGGCAAGAGCCTGCTGCTGACAGGCCCCAATGGCGATTCGCTGGCGATCAGTGCCGACGGCGCGTTCACGCTGCCCACCGCGCTGGCCGCCGCCTCGGCCTACAGCGTCACGGTGTCCGGCCAGCCTGCCGGCCAGACCTGTGCCGTCCAGAATGGCAGCGGCACCATCGCCGCCGCCAACGTCACCAACGTGGCGATCACCTGCGTGCAGGCCCAGTTCGTGGTAGTGGCCAACCGCGGAGACCGGACCCTGTCGGTCTATCGGATCGACCCCGTTACCGGCGCGCTGGCCGCCGTGCCGGACAGCCCGTTCCCGACGGTGAACCAGGTCAACGACATCGCCTTCCTGCCGTCCGGCCGGGTGGGCTATGCGGTGATGGTGGATAACAACACGATCGTCCCCTTCCAGCTGGATGCCGCCACCGGCAGGCTGACCATGATTGCGGCGGCGAGTGCCCCGACGCCGCTCGCGCCTCAGGTCGTCGCGGTGGATCCGACAGGCCGGCATCTCTATGTCGGCGGCCTAGGTACGCTGGCGAGCTTTGCCATCAATCCCGTGACGCAAGCCGCGGAGTTGACGTCAAGCCTGTCCCCAGGCGGATCGGCCAGTGCGGGCGGGGTCGCGGTGTCCGCCGACGGGCAGAACGTCTATGCCACGAGCATCGCGACGGACGCGTTGTGGCACGCTCCCGTCAGTGTGGCGACGGGCTCCCTTACGTTCGCCTACACCCGATCATCGCTTGGCTCACGGCCGATGGGGACGGCCCTGTCACGCGATGGCAGCGCGCTGTACTTCGCTAACCTGGACACCAATAGCTTCGGTAGCTGCACGCTCGATGCCACAGGGGCGATTACGAGCGTCATGGACATGCTGATTGGGGTGTCGCGTCCCATCGACGTCGCTGTCACGCCGTCGGGCCAGTTTGTCTATGTCCTTGGTACAGGGAGCAACAATATCCAGACGATGCGGATCGACCCCATGTTTGGCCCCTTGCCGCTCGCCATCACGCCCGCCAGCATCAGCGGCCAGCGTCTGCGGATCGAGCCGAACGGGCGCTTCCTGTACACGCCGTCCCTCAACGGCACGCTGTACGGCTTCGCCATCGATGCAGGCAGCGGCGCGCTGACACCGGTGCCAGGCAGTCCGTTCGCCACGGGCAACGTCAACGCTGCCATGGCGATTGTCCAGCCGGCGCCATAGGCCAGTCGGATCAAACCATTCCAATCACATTACGGGGTCGGGTTCCATGTTCCTTCGTCTTCCTGCCGGCGCACGCGCGCTCGGCATTGCCTTGCTTGCCGCTGCGGTGCTCACCGCCTGCGGTTCCGATGACAAGGCCGCGCCGGCCCCCTCGGCCACGCCAGCGGCGACCAAGGTGGTGGTCGACACCACCAGCGGCGCGCCGGTGGCTGGCAGCAGCTTGACACTGAAGGCGACCTTGCTGGCCGCCGATGGGAGCGAGGTCAAAGGCGCCAGCTTTGCCTGGACGTCTTCCGATGAATCGGTCGCCGTAGTCACGGCGGCTTCGGACAAGGCGCCGACGGGCGTCTCGGCATCGGTATTCGTCGGCACCTACGCCACCGTGCAGACCCGGAACGCCGGGGAGGTCGACATCACCGCCACGGCGACGTTGGCCGATGGCAGCCGCGCTACCTCGGTCACCCATCTGGTCGTGCAGGCCGCGCCGGCAAAGTCATACACGCTGACCCTGTCGCCGTCGAACCTGACCCTGACCGCTGGCGGGGCGGCGCAGACCGTGACCGCAGCCGTGCGGCGCTCGGACGGTGTCGATGGGATCGCCGACCTGACCAACTGGTCTTGGACCACGGGCGATGTCACCTTCCCCGTGACGCCGGCAGCGGACGGCCACTCGGCACAGGTCAGCAGCCCGTCTTCGGCCAGGCTGGCCGGCTCGGCCGTGCTGGCCGCCTGCGCGGACGCCCCCACGGGCACTCGCCTGTGCGCCAACGCCGCGCTGGCGCGTCCGACCGCGCCGCCGCCTACCTACAGCGTCGGCGGTACGGTCACCGGGCTGGCGGCGGGCAAGAGCCTGACGCTTTCCGGCGTGAATGGGGATACGGCGGTTGTCAGCGCCAACGGCGCCTTCACCGTCTCCAGCGGGCTGGCCGATGCCACGCCCTACAACGTCACCGTGTTCGCCCAGCCGGCCGGCCAGACCTGCACGGTGCAGAACGGCAGCGGCACCATCGCCGCCGCCAACGTCACCAACGTGGCGATTACCTGCGTGCAGGCGCAGTTCGTGGTGGTGCCCAATAACATCGATCTGACGATTTCGGTCTATCGGATCGATCCGAATACCGGCGTGCTGGCCGCCGTGCCCAACAGTCCGTTCCCGAGCGTGAACCAGATCAACGACATCGCCTTCCTGCCCTCGGGACTGGTGGGCTATGCGATAGCGGGGGACAACAGCACGGTCGTCGGATTCCGGCTGGACCCGGTCACCGGCGCGCTGGCGGCCATCCCCGGGGCGACGGCCCTGACCCTGCCGGGTCCGGAGGTTATCGCCATGCACCCGTCCGGCAAGTGGCTGTTTGTTGGTGGGCTCGTATCCGTGGCAACGTATGGCATCGACGCCGCGACGTACGCGCTGACGCCTTCGACCACGCAGCCGAGCGGCATGTCGAGTGTCACGACGGGGCTCACCGTGTCCCCGGACGGCCAGTATGTCTACGCGATGAACGCCATGCCGGACCTGCTCTGGAGCATGCCTTTCGATGCGATGACCGGTGTCCTGTCCACGCCGAACACCGCGCCGAGCCTTGGCGCCCGGCCGGGCGGGGGCGCCGTGTCTGCCGATGGCCGTTCCCTGTTCTTCGCGAACCTTTTCAGCAATTCGCTCGGCATCGGCCTGATCGACACCAGCACTGGGATGGTCGCGGCGGTCGCGGACTTCCCGACGGCCGCGGCCGGGCCGACCGATGTCGCGCTCGCGCCTTCGTTCGCCTATGTCCTTGGCTCGATGAGTAACAGCATCGAAGTGTTCCGTCGCAATCTCGCGACGGGGTTGGTCGACTTCAGTGTCGGGAGCACGCCCGCCAGCGTCACCGGCCAGCGCCTGCGGATCGAACCGAACGGCCGCTACCTCTACACGCCGTCCTACACGGGGCCGGTGTATGGATTCGAGATCAATGCGACGACTGGCTTGCTGACGCCGCTGCCGGGCAGCCCATTCGCCTCGGGCAGGGGCAATGTCGGCATGGCGATTGTGCAGCCTACGCCATAAATCGGCGGCTCGTTACGCTGTCCAGGCCTGCGCCGGGTTGCAGGCCAGGTAGCGCGCCGGTTCGGCAATCCCGAGCCGGGCGCGCGCCGCGTCCATCGGCTCGTGCAGCAGGGTTTCGTAGTCTTCCCCCAGCAGCCAGCCGGCACGGCGGCCCCGGCGGTAGCCTTCCAGCACCGCGCGGGCGAAGGCCGTGCTGCGCGAGACGCGCAGGCTTTTCAGGGCGGCGGCCACGGCGATGAAGGCCCAGCCGGTGCCGCCGGTCTGGGCGTAGCTGAAGGCCACCAGCGCCGCCTCGCCCAGGCTCTCATCGGCGCGATAGCCGGTCAGGACGTGCCAGATGTCGTGGATGTCCCGCGTGCGGCGCCCAAACCACAGATAGGCGTCCTCCATCACCGGCTCCTGGTTCAGGTTCGACACCTTGGCCAGTCCATCGGCGCTATAGCCGGTCTTTTCCAGAAATTGCCGATAGGCAGCGCCCACCGTGCCCGGCGCGAAGCTGGCGATAAAGGCCGGGTCGGTGAGCCGCTCGGCCAGTTCGATGCGCTGGTAGGCCAGCCGCCGCCCCTGCCGCGTACTGAGCAGGCGGCGGTAGTTCTTCGGCATGGCGGGGCCGTTCAGCGCCCGCATGATGAGGAAGACCTGCTCGGTGTCGTTGCCGTCCGCCAGCAGTTTGCGCACGGCGCGGAAGGCGGTGAGCAGGTCGCGCTGGTAGGGATCGGACGCAGTCGAGGGGGCGGGAGAGGGGGAAGCGGAACTGGCCATGGCAGGCTCCTCGGTCATCACGGGCAGGAAGGTCAGGCGGGCACCGCCGCGCGCAGGCTGGCGGCGGCGTTACGCACGAAATCAACACTGGCCTCGACGGCCGTCACCGGCAGCATATGCCCGCCGGCCACCAATGTCAGCCGGGCTGCCGGCAGCTTGGCGACCAGCGCCTCGCCGTTCTCGCGGTAATCGAGAATGCGGTCCTCGCGGCCGAACAGGATGCTGACCGGCATCTTCAGATCGCCATAGGTCGGCAGCAGCGGCGGCAGGCTGTGCGCCACGCCGTGCAGGTCTTCGGACGCCCCGAGGAAATGGCCGGGCCGCAGCCCCAGCAGGCCGCCGCCGCGCGTGGGGAAGTCCGCTGGCGCCGCGTCCGGGCCGAAGACGACCTCCATGACCTGCTCGCGGTTGCGGATCGACATCGGAATCAGCAGCGTCCAGGCGATCAGCTTGCGCATCAGCGCGCTCTGCATGGCCATCGCCTTGAACACCGGCGAGACCACCTCGGGCGGATGGGTGAGCGGGGCGATCAACGCCAGCCCGCCCACGCGCGCCGGGTGATAGGTGGCCAGCGCCAGCGCGATGGCGCCGCCGAGCGAATGGCCGACCACCAGCGGCTGCTCCAGCCCGAGATGGTCAATCAGCGCGGCGAGCGTGTCGGCCTGCGCGCGCAGGTCCGCCGGGGCGCCGGGCGTGCGGGTGGAGTAGCCGGCGCCGGGGCGGTCCACCGCAATCACGCGAAAGTCACGCGCCAGCGGCGCGATCATGCCGTAGTCGAAATTGGCGAGCTGACCGGCCAGGCCGTGCACCAGCAGCACTGGCTGCCCCTCGCCACGCTCCACCACGTGCAGGCGGGCGCCGGGCACCTCGACGAACCGGCCGGTGGGCGGCAGGGCCGCCTCGATCTTGCGTGCCGTGCGCCAGGTGAACAGGAACAGCAGCGCCAGCGGTACCAGCACCACTATCGCTATGACGAGTACGAAAATCAGCAAGGCATTCATGATTGGGCTTCGGCGAGGGGGTCTTGGGTGGGCATCGTGGTGGCCTGCGTGGTGTCGAAGCGGAGCACGCCATCGTCGATGCGGCCATGGCGGATCGTCAGCATGTCCATCAGATAATTCTGATACACGCGCCACGGCTTGCGGTGGCCCTGGCGCGGCAGCACGGCGGCGGCGCGCTGCACGTAGCCGGAACTGAAATCGAGGAAGGGCACGCGCTGCACGTCCGGGTCCACCTGCGGCAGGGCGTAGCGATGGCCGTGGTGATCCATGTACTTGAGCAGCCGGCAGACGTACTCGGCGGTCAGGTCGGCCTTCAGCGTCCAGGACGCATTGGTGTAGCCGAAAGCCAGCACCAGGTTCGGCACGTTGCTCAGCATCATGCCCTTGTAGGCGAGCAGTTCGGACGGCCGGCGCGGCTGGCCATCCACATGGACGGCGATGTCCCCGAGCATGTTCAGCTTGAGCCCGGTGGCCACCACCACCAGATCGGCCGGCAGCGTCTGGCCGGACTTCAGCACGATGCCATCTTCGGTAAAGCGTTCGATCTGATCGGTGACGATGGAGGCGCGGCCGTTACGGATCGACTGGAACAGGTCGCCATCGGGCACCAGACAGACGCGCTGGTCCCACGGGTTGTAGCGCGGGGTCAGGTGCGTGGCGGCGTCGAAGCCCGGCTGGAGCTGCGCGGCGGCCATGCTGACCAGCCGCTGCTTGACCTTCTCGGGCCGGCGGCGGGCGAGCTGGAAGAAGAACATCCCCAGCAGCACGTTTTTCCAGCGCGTGGCGCGGTAGGCCAGCCGCTCCGGCAGCAGGCGCCGCAGCTTGTTGGCGATGGCGTCCTCGCCGGGGCGGGTCACGATATAGGTGGGCGAGCGCTGGAGCATGGTCACGTGCGCGGCGGTCTCGGCCATGGCCGGCACCAGCGTCACGGCGGTGGCGCCGCTGCCGATCACCACCACGCGCTTATCGGCATAGTCGATCGACGGATCCCAGAACTGCGGGTGCACCATCTGGCCCCGGAAGGTTTCCTCGCCCGGGAAGGCGGGGCGGTGCCCCTCGGCATAGCTGTAGTAGCCGGCGCAGACGTAGAGGAAGCGGGCGCGCAGCCGCACGCGGAC
Source organism: Cupriavidus sp. 10L43_2 (assembly GCF_056395265.1). Lineage (NCBI taxonomy): Bacteria > Pseudomonadati > Pseudomonadota > Betaproteobacteria > Burkholderiales > Burkholderiaceae > Cupriavidus > Cupriavidus sp. 10L43_2. Next base: position 71,915 of record NZ_JBFTJE010000024.1, on the reverse strand, counting down.
GGCCGGAGTGGTGTTTTGCGCACGTTCGGCGTCGATGGTCCAGCAGGCGTCGCGGCTGTCCCACGCCGCGCCCACCACCTTGTGGCCGAAGCGGATGTGGGGCGTGATGCCGGCTTCCTCGGCGGTTTCCTGGATGTAGCTGAGGATGGACGGGCCGTCCGCAATGGCCTTGGCGCCGCGCCACGGCTTGAAGCGGTAGCCGAGCGTGTACATGTCCGAGTCGGAGCGGATGCCGGGATAGCGGAACAGGTCCCAGGTGCCGCCCAGGGTGTCGCGGGCTTCGAGGATGGCGAAGCGCTTGTCGGGGCAGCGCTGCTGGAGCTGGCGGGCGGCGCCGATGCCGGACAGGCCGGCGCCGACGATCAGGACATCGAGGACTGCGTCATCGGGAGTGGGGGCGGTCATGACGGGCATCCGGATCTTGGGAGTTCTGACAACATAGGTTGTCAGACGCCATCTGACAATAGGGAATGTCATACTGGCGCCCATGACTGCCGAGCTGATCCCCGCCCGCCGCTATCGCGGCGCCGAAGCCGAAGAGCGGCGCGCCCAGCGCCGCGCCCAGCTGATTGCCGCTGCCGTGCAGGTCTACGGCGAGCGCGGCTACCAGAACGCCACGGTCAAGGCCGTGTGCGAAGCCGCCGGCCTGACCGAGCGTTACTTCTACGAATCGTTCGCCAATAGCGAAGCGTTGCTGCTGGCTTCGTTTGAAACGGTCACGCACCGGTTGCTGTTGCGCATCGAACAGGCGGGCGAGGATGCCGGGGGCGATGGCGAGCATCGCGCGCTGGCTATCCTGCGTGCTTATTTCGGCACATTGCAGTGCGAGCCCCGCTCGGCCCGGGTGTTCCTGGTGGAGATCCGGGGCGTGAGCCGGTTGGTGGACGAGGCGCTGGGGCGGTCCCTGCGCGAATTCGGCGGACTGCTCGCCCGGACGCTGCTGCCGGGTGCGCCCGAGCCCGATCCGATGCTGCTGGCCGGCGTGGCGGGCGGCATCATCCACGTGGCGCTGCACTGGATTCGTCACGGCCATGTGCCGGAGGTGGATACGGTGGCCGCTACCGCGCTGCAGTTGGCGCTGGTACTGCGGGCAGTCGCGCGGGGCTGAATCGGCATTTCTTGATTTATTTGCTTGATTTGCTTGCCTTAAGCAACCAATAATTTGCCTCAGGCAAATAAATCGTCCCCGACATGTCTCCCAATCCGCAAGTTCTTGCGCGCGCGGAAACCGTGCGCCGCTTCAATCGCTTCTATACCCGCCAGATTGGCCTGTTGCACGAGCATCTGCTGGAAAGCGAGTTTTCTCTCACGGAAGCCCGGATCCTGTACGAGCTGGCCCATCGCACGGGCCTGACCTCGTCCGACCTGTGCCGTGAGCTGGGCCTGAACGCCGGCTACCTGAGCCGGGTGATCGCCGGTTTCGAGAAGCAGGGGCTGGTCGCCAAGACCCGCTCGCAGGCCGATGCCCGCGTCAGCGAGCTGGCGCTGACCGATGCCGGCCGGGCCACCTTCGAGGTGCTGAACCTGGCCTCGCGCAACGAGGTGACCGCGATGCTGGGCCGCATGACCGAGTCCACCCAGCAGCAACTGGTGGACGCCATGACGCAGATCGAAGCCCTGCTCGGCGAATCGACCCCGAGCTACATCCTGCGTGACCCGCAGGCGGGCGACATGGGCTGGGTCGTGCGCCAGCAGGCGGTGCTGTACACGCGCGAGTAYGGCTGGAATAGCGAGTTCGAGGCGCTGGTGGCGGAGATCGTCGCCAAGTACCTGCGCGACTACGACCCGAGCGCCGAGCGCTGCTGGATTGCGGAGAAGGACGGCAAGGCGGTGGGTTCGGTGTTCGTCGTGCGGCATGACGCGGAGACCGCCCAGCTACGTATGCTCTATGTGGATGCCAGCGCGCGCGGGCTGGGTATCGGCCATCGGCTGGTGGATGAGTGCCTGCGCTTCGCGCGCGGGGTGGGCTACAAGCGGATGATGCTGTGGACCAACGACATCCTCACCGACGCGCGCAAGATCTACGAAAAGGCCGGCTTCACGCTCGTGGAGGAAGAGGCCCATCACAGTTTCGGCAAGGATCTTGTCGGTCAGATCTGGGCGCGGGATCTGTGAGGGGCGACCCCTCGGCCATCGTCGCGGCCGCGCTGACTGGCATTCTGGTGGGCGCGGCGATGGTGTCGACCCGGGCGGTGTCGGCCGATGCGTCGCCAGCCACGTTGGCCTTCCTGCGCTATCTGATTGGCCTGTGCGTGCTGATCGGGCCGGCCTGGCTCGGCATGCGCGCCCGGACCCGCACCCGCTTTGCCCGGAAGGATGCGGCGGTGCTCGCCGGGCTGGGCGTGTGCCAGTTCGCCGTGCTGATCGTGCTGCTGAACCACGCGCTCGGCGTGCTCTCGGCCGCCACCTGCGCGCTGGTTTTCTCGACCATGCCGCTGTTCACGATGCTGCTGGCCGTGCTGAGCGGGCAGGAGGCGTTCAGCCTGCCCAAGCTGACGGGGCTGGTTTGCGCCGTCTCGGGCGTGGCGGTGTTGCTGCATGGGGCGCCCCTCGGTGCCGTCGGCGGCGGCACACACCTTGGTGCGATGGCCGCGCTGATCGGGGCGACCGTGATCGGCGCCGTGAGCAGCCTGTTGGTTCGGCCCTTGCTGCAGCGCTATCCCGCCTTGCCGACCAGCGTGCTGGCGATGTGCGCGGCGGTGGTGTTCCTGCTGGCGCTCTGCGCGACGACCGGGCAGCCGCTGTGGCCGTCCCTGTCGTTGACGCAGTGGGGGCATGTCGCGTTTATCGGGCTGTCCAGCGGCGTGGGGTACTTTTGCTGGCTCTGGGCGCTGACGCGGCTGGAAGCGAGCCGGGTCGTCGGCTTCCAGGCGCTGGGGCCGGTGGCGGCGGCGGTGCTGGAACTGCTGGTGGGTCGCCAGTGGCCGTCGGGGTCGTTGCTGGTGTCGATTGCGCTGGTGGTCAGCGGGCTGCTGATCACCCAGCAGGGCCGCACGGTCGCGCGATCAGGTACCCGCCGCCAGCCGGGCCTGCTCGAGGAAGGAGCGGATCACGCTGGCCCCGGGCGACGTCCGGCGCCATAGCAGGCCGAAGCGGCGCGGCTCCGGCTCGATCGGCAGATGGAGCTTGGCGATATGGAGCCCGGCGGTCAGCGGCGAGGCGATGTCCGGCACCAGCGACACCCCGAGCCCACGGTCCACCATCATGGCGATGGCCAGCAGCGAACTCAGCTCGAAGCGCTCCTGCGCGGGCGTGATGCCGGCCCGGCGCAGGTAGTCGCTGGCCTGCTTGCCGCCGCCCAGGCTGCGGTCATAGCGGATCAGGGGCCGGGTGCGCAGGAGTTCGTGCGGATCGGCGTCGCGGTCCTGCGCCGGCGCCAGTACCACCAGCGGCTCCTGCCGCAGCAAATCCCAGGCGAAGGTCTTGGGAAGGGCGAAGGGCGGATGCAGGCAGACGGCGGCATCGAGTGATTCATCCTTCACCGCATCGAACAATTCGTGGGACAGCGCCGAGCGGATATGCACCGACACCCCGGGGTGCACCGCCGCGAACCGCGCGAGCGCGTCCGGCAGCAGGCTGTGCAGCGCGGTGTTGATCGTGCCGATGCGCAGTTCGCGTACGGCGTCCGCCTGATTCACCCATCCCCTCAGTTCATCCACTTCCCGCAGCAGGGTCACGCAGCGCTCCGCCAGCCGTCGCCCGGACTCGGTGGGCGCCACGGTACGGCCGGCCCGGCCCAGCAACGTGGTGCCGAGTTGCCGCTCCAGCACCTGGATCTGCTGCGAGATCGCCGCCGGGGTCACATTGAGCCGCCGCGCGGCTTCCGCCAGCGTGCCGGTTTCTACCACCAGCGCGAAAGCCTTCAGGTAAGCGGTTTCCATAGAATTTCTAATGTACGAACGTAGTAAAGGATAGTTTATCTTTTTCATCGGTTCGCGGACACTGCCTGTCACCCCCACGGAGATACGGTATTCGCCATGAGAAGCAAGCTGTTCGTGCCCGGTTCACGCCCCGAGTTTTTCGCCAAGGCGCTGGCGAGCGATGCCGACGCGCTGTCGTTCGACCTCGAGGATGCGGTGGCCCAGGAGAAGAAGGGCGAGGCCCGGGCGCTGCTGTCCGGCCTGCTGCGCGCCGCCGAGACGCGCGCCAGCACCAAGACGCTGATCGTGCGCGTCAATGGTCTCGATACGCCACATTTCGAGGCTGATCTGGCGGCGGTGGTCGTGCCGGGTTTGCATCTGGTGAACCTGCCCAAGCCGGAAAGTGCCGATGACGTGCGCCGCGCGGCGGCGGCCATCGAACAGGCCGAACGGGCCAATGGGTTTGGCGATAGTGATGCGAAGGTCGGGCTGCTGCTGAATATCGAAACGCCCAAGGCACTGCGGCTGGCCGCCGAGCTGGCCGGCGCCCATCCGCGTGTGGCGGGCCTCCAGCTTGGGCTGGGCGACCTGTTCGAGCCGGCTGGCGTACATCGACGCAATACGGCGGCGATTGCCTCCGCCATGTTCGCCGTGCGGATGGCGGCCGCCGAGGCCAATGTCTATGCCTACGACACGGTGTTCGCCAATATCCGCGACACCGAGGGCTTCCGCGCCGAGGCCGAGATGTCCCGCCAGATGGGCTTCCTGGGCAAGAGCTGCATCCACCCGAGCCAGATCGCGCTGGCCAACGAAGTCTACCGGCCGTCCGACGAGGAAATCGCCCACGCGCTGCGCGTGGTGGTGGCTGCCGAGGAGGCGGACGCCAAGGGCGTGGGCGCCTATGTGGTGGACGGCAAGATGATCGATCCCCCGTTTGTGCGCCGCGCGCAGGCGATTGTCGAGATTGGCCGGAAGCTTGGATTGATCGCCGCCTGATCGGATTCCCCGCAGTATCTATATAAAAAACACACAGGAGACAAACACCATGACGAATCCATCGTCGCTGCGTGCCGTGGCATGCCTTGGCCTGACGGTTGCTGCAACGGCCGCGATCTCTGTGCCGGCTGTGGCCGTCGCCGAGGGCGCCTACCCCTCCAAGCCCATCACCCTGATCGTGCCGTACCCGCCGGGCGGCTCGAACGACATCTTCGCGCGCATCGTGGCCAAGGAGATCGGCGAGGAACTGAAGCAGCCCGTGGTCATCGACAACCGCCCCGGCGCGAGCGGCAACACCGGCACCGGCCTGGCGGCCAAGGCGGCGCCGGACGGCTACACGCTCGTCGCGGTGTCCTCCAGCATGACCACCAACGCGGCCATCCAGAGCAAGCTGCCGTTCGACGCCGTGAAGAGCTTCGCGCCGGTGGCGATGGTGGCCCACGGGCCGTTCATCGTGGCGGTCAGCAATGACTTCCCGGCCAAGACGCCGCAGGAGCTGGTCAACGCCATCCGCGCCAATCCGGGCAAATACAACTACGCGTCGTCCGGCCCGGGCAGCGTCAACCAGTTCGGCACCGAACTGCTCAAGGCGCAGGCCGGCAAGCTCGCCATCACCCACGTGCCGTACCGGGGCATGGGCCCGGCCGTGACCGACCTGATCGGCAACCAGACGCAACTGCTGATCTCCAGCGGGCCGTCGCTGCTGCCGATGGTGCGCGCCGGCAAGGTTCGCGCCGTGGGCATCACCAGCCTGAAGCCCAGCCCGATTGCGCCGGATCTGGTGCCGATGGCCACCGCCGTGCCCGGCTATGAGTTCGAACTCTGGTGGGGCTTCCTGGCGCCGGCTGGCACCCCGCCGGCGATTGTCGCGCGGCTCAACGCGGCGGTGAATCAGGCGCTGGCCAAGCCCGCCGTCAAGGAGGCGATCCTGAAGGAAGGCGCCGAGGTCACGCCCGGCACGCCGCAGAAGTTCGCCGAGACGATTGCCGCCGATGTGACCCGCTGGAAGGCGCTGGCCAAGCAGCAGAACATCGTCGCGGATTGAGTATTTAGAGATTTTTCGGAGTGAGTATGCAACCCAACACCAAGGGCCAGACCGAGGGCCAGGCGGGCGGTTTCGGCGCGCCACGGGCAGGACAGCCCGGTCCGCTGAGCGGCGTACGCGTGCTGGACCTGAGCGCCTATATCGCGGGGCCGTACGGCTGCTCGCTGCTGGCGGATCAGGGCGCGGACGTGATCAAGGTGGAGCCGCCCGTCGGCGACAACCTGCGCAAGTACCCGTCCACGCTGGAGACGGAGTCCCGCGCCTTCCTGGGCGTGAACCGCAGCAAGCTGGGCGTGGTGCTCGACCTGAAGGCTCCGGCCGATCTGGAGCGACTGCTGGCGCTGGTGCGCGAGGCCGACGTGCTGGTGCACAACTTCCGGCCCAGCGTGCCGGGGCGGCTGGGGATCGGCTACGCGCAGTTGGCCGCCGTCAATCCGCGCCTGATCTACTGCGCGGTCACCGGCTACGGCGAGGCCGGGCCGCTCAAGGACAAGGCCGGCTACGACCAGGTGCTGCAAACCATGACCGGCATGTGCACGCTGCAGGGCAAGCACGGCGGGCCGCCCGAGATCCTGTACGGCTCGGTGGTGGACTACTACGCCTCGGCGCTGGTGGCGGGCGGCGTGGCGTCCGCGCTCTATGAGCGGGAGAAGAGTGGGGTGGGGCAGTACGTGGGCGTGTCGCTGCTGCGGGCGGCGCTGACCATGCAGTCGGCCCGCATGGTCTGGGCCGATTCGGAGCCGCGCGACGTGGGGCGCGACATGCGCTCGGGCGGCATCACCGGCATCCATCCCACCCGGGACGGCTATCTCTACATCTCGGCCAACACCCCGCACTTCTGGCGCGCCCTGTGCGAGAAGACGGGTTTGGGGGAATTGCTCTCCACCGACCGCTACGACAGCGTGCGCAAGCGCGCCCAGCATCAGGGCGAGATCCTGCCCAAGCTGCACGCGGCCCTGCAGCAGCGGTCGGCGCTGGAATGGGAGGCCGAGTTCGGCGAGGAAGTGCCCTGCGCGGCGGCGCGCTCGGTGGAAGACATGTTCGATTTCCCGCAGGTGCTGGCCGAGGAGATGGTGACGACGTTCGATCACCCGGTGGTGGGCCGCTATCGCGGCTTCACGCGCGCCGTGAAGTTTGGCCGCACGCCGGGCCCGGAGCCGTTTGCCGCGCCGGCGCTGGACCAGCACGGGGACACCGTCCGCGAGGCGGCCGACCGGCTGGCTGGCCGTGGCTGAGGGGGAGACCGAGGCTGGCTTCCATCCCGTGCCGAACAGTTCGGCCAGCGCCGCGCCACGCAGCACGGCATGGCCGGACGCCTGCGACGCCCATCTCCATATCTACGACTCGCGTTTCCCGGCCATCGCCCCGGCTGTGGCCAACGCCACCGTGGCGGACTACCGGCGCGTGCAGGCGCTGCTGGGCACGCGTCGCGCGGTGATCGTCCAGCCCCGCTGCTACGGCACCGATCACAGCTGCACCCTCGATGCGATCCGCCAGCTTGGCCTCGCCAACACGCGCGGCGTGGGGGTGGTGCGGCCCGATGTGTCCGATGACACCCTGCAGGCGCTCCATGCCGGCGGTATCCGGGGCATCCGCTTCTCGTTGTACACCCCGGCCCACGCCGTGGTGGGCTTCGAGATGGTGGAGACGCTGGCGCACCGCATCGCCGAACTGGGCTGGCATCTGCAACTGCACTGGACCGCCGACCAGATCGTCGCCCATGGCGACCTGCTGGCGCGGCTGCCCACGCCGCTGGTATTCGACCATCTGGCCCGCCTGCCGCTGCCCGGCGGCACGGCGCACCCGGCGTTCGCGCTGGTGTCCAGGCTGCTGGCGGAGGGCCGTGCGTGGCTGAAGCTGTCGGGCGCCTATCTGGATTCGATGGTCGGCGCCGGCGGTGGGTATGCCGACATCGCGCCGGTGGCCCGTGCGTGGGTGCAGGCGGCGCCGGAGCGGCTCGTCTGGGGCAGCGACTGGCCCCATTCCACCGAGCCGCACGCCAAGCCGGACGATGCCTTGCTGTTCGACCTGCTGGCCGATTGGGCCGGCACCGAGTCGGCGCGCCGCCGCATCCTGGTGGACAACCCCGCCGCGCTGTACGGATTCGAGGCCGCGTAAGCCGGTCCATAGAACTCAAGAACGGAGACAACCATGAGCAAGACCCTGCAACGCCTCGGCAAGGCCGTGGCGACCCTGGCTGCGGCCGTGCCGCTCGCCGCTTTCGCCTTCCCGGACAAGCCCATCCGCATGGTGGTGCCGTACTCGGCCGGCGGCGGGGCGGACAACACCGCGCGGGTCGTCGCCCAGAAGGTGGGCGAACTCCTCGGCCAGACCGTGGTGATCGACAACAAGCCGGGTGCCGGCGGCGTGATCGGCGCGGACGCCGTGGCGAAGGCCCCGGCGGATGGCTACACGGTGCTCTACGACGCCTCGGCCTTCGCCGTGAACGGCGCGCTGCGCAAGCTGCCGTTCGACCCATCGGCCGATTTCATTCCGATCTCGCTGGTCGCCACGGCGCCCCAGATCCTCGTGGTGGCCATCAACGCGCCGTACAAGACCGTGGCCGAGTTCATCGCTGCCGCAAAGAAGACGCCCGGCAAGCTGACCTACGCGTCCGCCGGCGCTGGCACGGGTTCCCATCTGGCCGCCGAGATGTTCAACGAGCAGGGCAAGATCGAATTGCTTCACGTGCCATACAAAGGCGGCGCGCCGGCGCTGACCGATGTGATGGGCGGCCAGGTGGCGTCCTACTTCGGCAATACGGCCTCTACGCTCCAGTACRTGACCGGCGGCAAGCTGCGCGCGCTGGCGGTGACCTCGAAGACGCGCCTGAAGGCGCTGCCCGATACGCCGACGCTGGCCGAGAGCGGCATGCCGAACTACGAGGTGCTGGAGTGGAACGGCGTCTTCGTGCCCAAGGGCACGCCGCCGGACCGCGTGCAGACCATCGCGAACGCGGTGCAGAAGGCGGTGGCGGACCCGGCCGTGCGCGCCAAGCTCCAGCAGGCCGGGCTCGATCCGGTCGGCAACACGCCGCAGGCGTTCAAGAGCTTCCTGCACACCGAATCGACGCGCTGGCAGGCGCTGGTCAAGGCGCGCGGGATTCGGGTGGAGTAAGTTCCTGGCGCTCGGCTTCGGCGGCGTGCACGAAGCGCCGCTGCCGCATCCACTTCGTCGCCACCCATTTCTCGCCGGCCAGCACTTCGGCGGCTGCATGCAAGGTGCGGCCGTCTAGCTGGCCGTGGTCGTCGCAGTACTCGAAGTACAGCGCATTGCCCTTGCGCGGCACCACGGACAGGCCGATCTCGGGGAAGAGCGTTTCCCCGCCCGCCGGCACGTCGTTCAGGTAGATCACCATCGTGCTCACACGCTGCCCGCTGCGCGCAATCGACGCCTGATTGGCGGCGTTGTTCGGCATCAGGAAGTCGAAGTGCGGGCGGCTCTGCGCCCCCGGGGCGTAGCGCAGCACCTGCAAGCCCTCGCCGTTCTCCATCGGCATCTGCATCAAGGCTGAAATGCGGGCGTCGAGCGTAGCCAGCCACGGCGCCTCGGCCACGCGGAAGAACATGCCCTCGCTGGTGCGGTCCGGGCTCACGATGTGCTCGCCGGTGCGCGGATCGACAAGGGTCGATGGCGCGAGGCGAGGCCGCGCCGCCGCCATCAATGCATCGCACTCATCATGGCTGAGCACGCCTTCGAGCACGGCCACCACGGGGCGCTCGGTGCGGGATAGCACGGGTACGTCGCGGTCGCCACCGTGCAGCACCGACGCACGCGGCAGCCGGGGCTGGGCTGGCGCCGTGGCGGGGGCGGTGCGCTCCACCGTGATGCTGCCCTCCGGCAATGGCAGTCCCTCGCGCAGCACGCGGGCGAAAGCCTCCACCAGTTCGCGCGCCACGTCCGGCGCAAAGCGCTGCGCGGCCAGCGCGCGCACCAGTTCATCCGGACGGCCGCCGCGCTGCAAGGCCTGCACGATCCAGTCGCGCAACTCGGCGGTGAAATGCAGCGTGGCAAGCTGGCGCGGCGGGGTAGTCAAGGATTGGGGCGAGGCGTGCATGGGACGGCATGGGTAACGGGCGGCGCCAGTATCCCGGCATTGCGCGCGGCATGCAACCGGTTGCTGGCTTGAAATTTTCTGTAACTTTCGTGTGGTACCGGAGCAATCAAACGGTCATATTTGGCTCCTAGGATCAGGGCCGCTGCACACATGACAGGGAATCGCGTACCGGCTTTCCCCCGTCGAAAAACTCCCTCGCGCAGGCGGCCCACCCGCCAGAACCATCGCGACGGGGCGGGCTTTTGGGTGCGGCACTCCAACGATACCCACTACATATCGCCCTAGCCCGGCGAGCCAAAAATACAATGCACCCAAACCACCACAGCTTTGTTCCGTTACTCACGGCGCTGGCCGCAGCCGCCATGCTGACCGCCTGCGGCGGCGATGACGGCGGCACCCCGGCCGCGTCCACGCCCAACGCCACCCCGGCCACGGTCAGCGGCAGCGTGATGGGCACGGCGATCAAGAACCCGACTGGCGTCGCCCAATCGTCCGCCACGGGCGTGGACTACGCCAAGAGCAGCACGGGCGATGCCGTCCAGCAGACCATCGTCCCGATCGCCTATGCCAACGCCACCGTGTGTGCCGATACCAACGGCAACGGCGCGTGCGACAGCGGCGAAGCCGCCACGCGCACCGGCGCCGATGGCCGCTTCACGCTGACCACGGCGGCCACGAGCCTGGTGGCCGTGGTCGGCACGGACGCCACCTACACGGACGCCAGCGGCGCCCCGGCCAAGGTCGCCAGCAAGCTGGTGCTGCGCAGCGCGGCCGACCAGGCGGCAAATGGCGCTCAGGTAGTCATCAGTCCGTTATCGACGGAAGTGGTGCGCCTGACCGAAGCCGAATCGCTGACGGTGGCCGATGCCAAGACCGCCATCGCCAGCCGCCTGAGCCTCACCGGCGGCACCGCCGATGTGACGGTCAAGGCCGATGACGTGCTGGCCCTGCCGGCCAGCGTGGCCGACGCCCACGCCGCCACCGCGCTGCTGACCGAGTCGAACACGCTCGCCGGGCGCTACACGCTGGCCTCGAAGATCCTCGACCGTGGCTTTATCAGCGATGCCGCCACCGATCCGGTCACCACGCTGAAGGCTGCGCAGGACGCTGCGTTCAACCCGGAAGGTATCCCGCGCTACGACCACCTGTTCGTGGTGGTCTTCGAGAACCACAGCAACCAGACCATCGACGATCCGGCCTACCCGAACTTCTACAAGTACCTGAACCAGGAAGGCAACAAGGCGGCCAACTATTTCTCCACCGGCAACCCCAGCGAGCCGAACTACATCTCGCTGGCCAGCGCCGACGACTGGGGCGTGGCCGACGACAACGCCTGGAACTGCCTGCCGGCCGGCGACACCGCCAACCAGCCGACCGACGTCTACCAGCCGCTGGCCGCCTGCAACGCCGACACCAAGGTCCACAACCTCAAGGGCCGCCGCAACCTGTTCACGGCGATGTACAACGCCGGCATGGGCACGCGCGTGTACAGCGAGTCGATGGACCCGGGCCAGGACCCGCGCAAGGACGGCGCCGGCAACGCGGCCATCACCGCCGTCAACGTGACGTCCGGCGCGGGCGCCACCGAGCCCATGATCTCCAGCCTGTACAAGACCAAGCACCACCCGGCGGTGAATTTCGACGAGGTGCGCAATCGTCCGGACTTCTTCAAGAACCTGAACCGTACCGTGGGCGGCGGCCAGTGGGATGCGGCCATCCAGACCTATGCGCAGGGCCACGGCATCACCTGGAACACCCACCAGTTCGAGGATGACCTGAAGAGCGGCGACGTTGGCGCGCTGAACTACATCGTCCCCGACCAGTGCGATGACATCCACGGCACCGGCTCGGCGGTGGCGGACTGCACCTCGGGCGTGCCGGGCATCAAGCGCGGCGACGCCTACGCCAAGTACCTGGTGGAGACCATCAAGGCATCGCCGGTGTGGCAGAACACCAGCCGCCGGTCGGCCATCGTCATGCTGTTCGACGAAGGGTCGAGCTTCTTCGGCAGTTCGTCGTGCTGCGGCTGGAACGTGGGCGGTACTGCCACCAGCGGCGCTCCGCTGGACGAAGGCATCACCACGGCGATTCCGCGCTACAACGGCGGCAACAAGGGCGATGGTCCGACCATCTTCGGTCTGCTGACCAACCAGCCGGGCGCGCCCAAGCAGGTCATCGACTCGGATGCCTACAGCCACTTCTCGTTCGTGCGCACGATGCAGGACATGTTCGCGCTGGCCGACCCGGGCGTGCCGACGTCGTACATGAACCGCTCGAAGTACACCGAGCAGTACATCGCCCAGAACCTGGCCAATCTGGCCGAGTACTCGGGTAGCGCCAACACCCACTTCGATTCGGTGCGTCCGATGAACCACAACTACGTGGTCAAGGCCGGCGATATCGTCTCGGGCGGCGCCACGCGCGGTGTGAGCGGCAGCGGCACGCTGAGCGGCGGCAACACGGCCAGCGGGCCGGATGCCACGCAGACCAATATCTGGGCGATCAAGTCCTGATGTGGCGGGGCGCCGGGCGCGCGGCGCAGGCCGTCGCCCGGGGCCCCGATCTTCTTATGGTGCGCAACCGGGCCTGGCCCGGCTGTGCGCCCGGCTGCCACCGCTGATCCAGACCATGTCCCACTCCATTCTTGCCGCCAGCCTGCTGGCGGCCGCGTGTGCTGTCACGCTCGTCGGCTGCAAGCCGGCCACCGAGACGGCGCCGCACGCTGCCACGCCAGCCAAGGCCGCSGTGCAGACCGTTTCCGCGCCGGCGCCATCGGCTCCGGCATCGCCCCTGTCACCCGCCGCGCAGCTCGGCGCGAAGCTGTTTTTCGATCCCTCGCTGTCCGGCACGGGCAAGATGTCCTGCGCCACCTGCCACGACCCCAACCACGCCTACGCACCAGCCAATGACCTCTCGGTGCAGCTGGGCGGGGCCGACGGCAAGGCGCCGGGCACGCGCGCGGTGCCCACGCTGATGTACAAGGAGTACACCAACGCCTACTCGGATACCTTCGAGAACCCCGACATGGTCAGCCCGCCCGGTCCCGGCGGCGGCCTGACCTGGGACGGCCGCGCCAACACCATCGCCGAGCAGGCCGCGATTCCGCTGCTGGCGTCCAACGAGATGGCCAATGCGAGCAAAGCCGCCGTGGTCGAGGCCGTACAGCACGGCGCCCACGCCGACGCCTTCCGCCAGACCTACGGCGCCACCGTGTTCGATGACACCGAGCGCGCCTTCACGCTGGTCGGCGCCGCGCTCCAGGCGTTCCAGGTGGAAGACCGCAGCTTCCACCCCTACAGCAGCAAGTTCGACCGCTACCGCAACAACAAGCTCGGCGGCGCGCTGACCGATGCGGAGGTCCGTGGCTTGCGCGTGTTCCTGGATCCCAACAAGGGCAACTGCATGGCCTGCCACCTGATCGGCGGTGGCAACGACGGCAGCCAGGACATGACGAGCGATTACTCGTTCGCCGCCATCGGCGTGCCGCGCAACATGGAAATCCCGGCCAACGCTGATCCGAAATATTTCGACCTCGGCCTGTGCGGCCCGCTGCGCACCGACCATCGCCCCGGCAAGGACAAGGGTGCGGCGGCCACCTGCGGCATGTTCAAGACGCCGGTGCTGCGCAACGTGGCCACGCGCCACGTGTTCATGCACAACGGGGTGTTCAAGTCGCTGGAGGAGGTGGTGCGCTTCTACAACACCCGGGACACCGCGCCGGAGAAGTGGTACCCGCGTGATGCCCGGGGCCGCGTGAACAAGTTCAACGACCTGCCGGCGTCGTACCGCGCCAACCTGGACGACCAGATGCCGCTGGACTTGCGCAAGCCGGGGAGCGCCACGCCGATGACTGACTCGGAGATGCAGGACCTGATCGTCTTCCTGAAGACGCTGACCGATGGCTTCGTGCCGCCGGCGGGCACCGCCGAGAGCGGTCCGCAGGCCCACACGGTGGCGGAAGCCGCGGCCGAGAACGCCGCCCGGAACGCCGCGCACAAGGCACAGACGCCATGACCCCTTATTCCATCGACACCAAGACCATGAAACCGATCCTTTTCGCCACCCTTGCTGCGCTGGCTATGCTCGCCGGCTGCAGCGCCCCGGACGCCCCCAACGAAGCCAACTTCCGCGCCGCGCTGGAGAAGCAGCTCGAAGCCCACGGCGACCTCTGCATCGGCCGCCATAGCTGGCCCGTGGATGTGCCGGACCTGCCCGTGGCGGGGACACTGCGCGACGGCATCCAGATGCCCGCGCTCGAACATGCCGGGCTGGTGGCGCACACCAGTGCCGAGATGACGCTGCGTCACCAGAACGGCGAGACGGAAACCGTGAAGGCGCTGCGCTATGACCTGACCGACAAGGGGCGCGGCTTCGTCAATGCCCATCCCGGGACGGCAGCGAAAGGCACGGACACCGCCGAGCCGGATCTCTGCTACGGGCACGTCCGCGTGAACAAGGTGACTGGCTGGGACACGCCCAAGGCCAGCGGCGTGGGCGACAAGGCGGCGCACGCCACCACCACCGTCCGCTACACCTATATGCTCGATCCGGCCCCCTGGGCCAGTGACGCGGCGGTGCAGGGCGCCTTCCCGGTGTTGGCCCGCGTGGTGCGGGGCAGCGGCACGATGGAGTTGACGCAGCAGTTGGTGGCCACCAGCGGCGGCTGGCAGCCGATGTAAGGAGGGGAAATCAGGCGTTGACGACGCGGCGCGCGAAGCGCTCCAGGTAGTCCATCAGCCGCTCCGCGCCGTCGGCGGCTTCGGCTTCGTTACCGCTGGCGATGGCCTGCGCCATGACCAGGTGGGCCTGGGCGCCTTCGGCAATCTCGCCCTCGTGCTGATAGGCGTACCAGAAGCGCCGGCATTGCACGATCAGCGGGATCACCGCCTTGACCGCCGAGCGGTTGCGGCAGGCCGCGTGGTTCACGTGGTCCAGCGCCTGGTCGGCGGCCATGTATTCGTCGAGGTTGCCACGCTGGGCGGCCTTGACCATCTTCTGGGCGCTGGCGATCAGCGCCTTGCGCTGGGTATCGGTGGCGCGGCGCGCGGCATTGGCGGCAATCAGCCGCTCCAGCACGCGGCGCGTGGCCAGCACGTCCAGATGGTCCATGACGTCGATGGTCGAGACGATCAGCCCACGCCGGGGCTGCTGGAGCACCAGCCCCATCGACACCATGCGCACCAGCGCCTCCCGCACGGGCGTGCGGCCCAGCCCGGTGAGTTCGGCCAACTCGGCCTCCACCACGGGGCTGCCGGGGGCGATCTCGAGCTTGGAGATCAGCGTCTCGATGCGGTCGTAGGCCACGTCGGCGGCGCGGCGCTTTTCACGGTTGTCGGTCTCGGCGCTCTGGTTTCTGGAAGGTGTCGGCATCTCGAACAGGTTGGCAGCGGGGGCGGCGGTCGACATTATGCCGTGACCGCCGCCGGGGGGCTCAGGGGGCCTTGGCGCACTCAGAGCGTGGCGCCGATCTTGCGCAGCTCCGGAATCGCCGGGGCCTTGGCCACCCACAGGGCGTCGAACTTCTGGATCGCCGGCGCCGGGTCGTAGTTGGCGACGCTCTTGAAATGGACCGACGATTGCTTGAGCTTCTCGATCAGCCCCGCCTCGGTGGTGACGATGTCGTTGATCTGCGCGGTCAGCGACTGCGTGACCAGCGCGCGCACGATGTCCTTGTCCTTCGCGTCCAGCCCTTGCCAGATCCGGCCCGAGACCAGCGGCGCGAACGGCATGAACAGCGCGTTCATCGGCAGCAGGGACTTGGAAATCTTGTCGTAGCGCTGGTTCCAGGACAGTTCGATGTCGGCCTCCAGCCCATCCACCTGGCCATTGGTCATGGCGTCGAACACAGCCGGGGTGGGGATCGGCGTGGGCGCGGCGCCCAGCATCGAATAGAAGTCGCGGTAGACCGGCGTGGGGTTGATGCGCAGCTTCATGCCCTTGAGGTCGTCCGGCGAATTGATGTCGCGCGTGGCGAACACGACCCGCATGCCGGTGATGCCCCAGCCCAGGCCGATGGTGCCGGTTTCGCGCGGCAGGGCGTCCAGCAGCTTCAGGGCCGCCGGCGTGCGCACCAGCTTGGCCACGCTGCTGGTGGAGCGCACCAGATAGGGCGCGTTGATGGCGGCCACGCTGGAGACGCGCGAGCCGAGTTCGGCCGCCTGGATCCAGCCCATGTCGAGCGCGCCGGACTGGAGCTGCTGCATCATCGCCGACTCATTGCCAAGCTGGCCCGAGTGGAACACGGTCACGGTCAGGCGGCCGTCGGTTTCCTTCTTGAGCGACTCGCCGAAGGCCACGGCGGCCCGGTTCCACGAGTGCCCGGCGGGCGTGATCAGCCCGAGGCGGAACTCCTTGGTCGTGGCGGCGCGCGTGGTCGAGGTGATGACCATGGGCGCGGCAACGGTGGCCAGCGCGGTGGTCTTGAGGAAACGGCGGCGGGTGATGAGGGTCATGGCGGCTCCTGTGCGGTTCGATGGGTAACGGCGAGGCGGATGGGACGGCTATGGATCGGGTTGGATCGGGTTGGATCGGTCGGCTAGTCCAGCAGGGCGATGGACAGGCTCGGGAACAGCGAGAGCAGCACCAGGGCCACGCAGCTGATCAGGAAGAAGGGCAGCGTGACCATGAACATCTTCCCCGGCTTGGCGCCGGTGACGGCGGAGGCCACGAAGAAGCTCAGCCCCACGGGCGGGGACATCAGCCCGAGCACGAGGTTGATGACGATGACCACCCCGAAGTGGCGCGGGTCGATGTGGTAGACCTCGGTGGCGATTGGCAGCAGGATCGGCACGGTCATGATCAGGCCCGGAATGCCGTCGATCACCGTGCCGATGATCAGCAGGATCACGTTGGCCAGCAGCAGGAATTCGACCGGGCTGTGGGCGATGGTCTGGATCCAGGCCGCCACCATCTGCGGGATCTTGCCGTAGATCAGCAGCCACGAGAACACGGCGGCGGCTGCCACCAGGAACAGCACGATGGCCGAATAGATGGCCGAGCGCAGCAGGATGGCCGGCATCGTGCGCAGGTCGAACTCCTTGGTCACGTAACGGCCGACGAGCGCCGCGGCCAGCGCGCCCACGGCGGCGGCCTCGGTCGGGTTAGCCACGCCGGCGAGGATGGAGCCGACGATCACCACCGGAATCAGCAGCGTCGGGCTGGCCTGGATCACGGTGGTGGCGCGCTCGCGCAGCGTCTTGCGCGCGCTGCGGGGGTAGTTGTAGAAGAGCCCCATGATGGCGATGATGATGAAGAACAGCACCGTCAGCAGCAGCCCGGGCAGGATGCCGGCGATCAGCATGTCGCCCACGGCCACCTGGGCCAGCACGCTGTAGACCACGAACATTACCGAGGGCGGGATGATCGGCCCCAGCATGCCGCCGTAGACGGTCAGCCCCGCCGCGAAGGTCTTGTCGTAGCCCTGCTTCTCCATCTCGGGCACCATCACCTGCGACATGATCGCCACCTGGGCCGTGGCCGAGCCGATGATCGACGACACCAGCATATTGGCCAGGATGTTGACGTAGGCCAGGCCGCCCTTGATCGAGCCGACGAAGGCCATCGACAGATCCACCAGCCGGCGCGTGATGCCGCCGCTGTTCATGATCTCGCCGATCAGGATGAACAGGGGGATGGCGATCAGGCCGTAGCTGTCCACGCCCGCGAACATCTGCGAGGGGAACGATTGCAGCAGCACGGTGGCGCCGGTGCTGAAAATGAACGCCAGTCCGGCCAGGCACAGGCAGATGCCGATCGGCACGCCGACCAGCATCACGCCGCAGAAGAAGAAGGTTGTCGGCATGTCAGTTCACCGTCTCGGAGTTGCCCACCTGGAACTCGGGGTAGGCGCGGCGCGGCGCCAGGTCGAGGTCTTCGAGCAGGTTGGCCAGCGCGTGCAGGCTCAGGGTGCAGGAGAACAGCGGCATGATCAGCTGGAGCACCCAGACCGGCCATTCGAGCGTCTGGGTGTGCTCGGTGTAGAGGAAGTTGAACGATTCGGCCGCGTACTCGCGGGCGTCGAAGCCGTAGCGGACGATGCCGACCGGGTCCATCCAGACCCAGCACATCGCCAGCAGAGCCAGCCCGAACAGCAGCACGCCGCCCGTGGAGATGGCCTTGGCAGCGCGGGCGGCCTTCGGGGGCAGGTGCTCGGTGAGCAGCCCGACGGCAAAATCGAGCCGCAGGCGGGTCATGACCGACGCCCCGACGAAGGTCAGCCAGACCACCGCGTAGACCGACGCTTCGTCCACCCAGTACAGCGGCAGCCCCGCGTAGCGCGTGACCACGTTGAGCAGGATCAGCAGCACGAGCAGCGTCATCAGGCCGCCGAGCGCATGGCGCTCCACGGCGAGCACGGCGTCCGAGGCGCGCATCACCCAGCGCACCGGTCGCTTGACGGTGGCCGTGGCCGTGGCGGGCGCATCGGTGGCAGTGAGGGAGGGAAGGTCAGGCATGGCAGGCAGACTCCAGGACGAAGGGGGCGGTCGTGACGATCACGGACACGACGGCTGGTGCAAGTTGGATGCCTGCTGCGGCCCCGGGGGCCGCCGCAGGCATGCATCACGCAGTTGGCCTCATACCACCGACTGGTACTTCGCCGGCCGCGTCTCCAGCGCCTGGCGCACCACGCGTTCGACGAAGGCGCGCTCCTCGCCCACCAGCGGCAGGCGCGGGCGGCGCATGAACTCGGAGCCCACGCCGACCAGGGTGTCGATCAGCTTGAGGTTCTGCACCAGCTTGTTCGAGACATCGAGGTGGAGCATCGGGGTCATCCACTGATACAGCTTGAGCGCCTCGGCGAAATTGCCCGCTTTCATCAGGTCGAACAGCGCCACGGTTTCGCGCGGGAAGGCGCAGCCCACGCCGGCCAGCAGGCCGTCGCAACCCAGCGCCAGCCCTTCGTAGGCCAGGTCGTCCACACCCATGAAGATCTGGTAGCGGTCGCCCAGGGTGTTGCGCAGGTCGGTCACGCGGCGGACATCGCCCGTGCTTTCCTTGATCGCCGCCACCCACTTGCAGTCGGCCAGCTCCACCATGTGCTCGGGCTTGAGGTCCACCCGGTAGGCGACCGGGTTGTTGTAGACCATCACCGGCTTCTGGGCGGCTTCCGCCATGACGCGCACGTTCTGCATCGCCTCGCGGGCATCGGCCACGTAGATCACCGAGGGCATCACCATGAAGCCGGACACGCCGAGCTTGTTCGCGCCGTCGATATAGCGCAGGGCGTCTCGCGTGCTGGTCTCGGAGACGTTGGCCAGCACCGGGATGCGGCCATCGGCGGCTTCCACGGCGATGCGCGCCACGTCGAGCTTCTCCTCCAGCGACAGCGTGCTGGCTTCGCCCAGCGAACCGCAGGTCACCAGGCCATGGATGCCATTGCGGATCTGGAATTCGATGTGACGGCTAGTGCCCTCGGCGTCGATCCGCTCGTCGGCGTGGAACTTGGTGGTGATGGCGGGGAAGATGCCGGTCCAGCGGGGATTGGTGGCGTTGCTCGAATTGGTCGAATTGGTCACAGGGGACTCCTCGGTTGGGTCGGGTTGGGCTCGCAAATATCTGCTTAATATATTTAGGATATCTTCCAGCATTGGTCTAGCAAGAGCAATGCCAGTGAATACCCTGATAGCCGGCGCGCCCGGAATCCGGCTTGGGGACTGGGATTGGGGGAAATGGGGAGGGAAAGGCGGGCGGAAGGGGGAGGAAGCCCGGGCCCCGGAGCGGGGCATGGCGTGCACCGCCGGCGGGTCCGGTGCACCGGCGCGGACGCGCCGCGTCAGCTAGATGGGCGGCTGTGTGGGCGCTTCAGCCCGCCAGTGCGAAGCCGTAGAGCGCGGCGGCATTGCGCCAGCGCAAGCCTTCCGACAAATCCGGCCGCTGTGCGAGCCAGGCCATCACCGCGCGGCATTCGTCGGCACGTGCGGGGGCCTCGTGGTTGGTCCACGGCCAGTCGCTGCCCCAGAGCAGGCGGTCCGGCCCGGCTATCTCGGCCCAATGCGCAGCCAGTGTCGGCCACTGGTCAGGGCTGGCCAGCCGGTAGGGCGCGCTGATCTTGATCCAGAGCGGGCGTCGCACGGCCACGGTGCGGGCCGTGTCGAAGACCGGGTCGTCCACGCCGAGCGGGCCGGGGCGGCCGAAGTGATCGAGCACGATGGGGGCCGGCGCATTGTCGAGCGCGGCATCGAGCGCGGCCAGCACCATCGCGCCGTCGCCATTGTTCGTGTGGACTTCCACGTGCCAGCCCAGCGCTGCCACGCGCTGGAACAGCGAGCGCCACGGCGCGGTGTTGATGCGCCGCCAGCCGGCATCGCCATACAGGTTCAGGCGGATGCCCCGGACCCCGGCGGCATCCAGCGTGGCGAGTTCGGCGTCGTCCACGGCCGGATCGACCACCGCCACGCCGCGCAGCCGCCCCGGCATGCGGCGCAGCGCAGCCAGCATCGCCGCGTTGTCGGTGCCGAGGAAGCTGGTCTGGACCACCACGCCGTAGGGGTCCACCGACGGGTCGCCCATCGACCCGCCCATCGACCCGACCATCGACAGCCAGTCCGCCAGCGACGCGGCGTAGGGCGGCCGGTAGCGTGCCGAAGCCACGGCCACGCCGGCATCGAAGACATGGAAGTGGCAGTCCACCAGCGTCTGGCTTGTCGTCATCGGCACGATTCTCCTCTGTGCGGGTTAGCCCCGATATGGCGGGCTGGCCCGGTCCGGATACTCTAGTCCTCTATAGGAGTGGAATCTAACACGGACACCAGATGCCAGACAATGCCATGCGCCAACCGGCCGCCGCCTCGGCAGGCATGAGCCGCTACGGGCAGATTGCCGCGCTATTGCAGCAGAAGATCGTCACGGGCGAGTGGTCGCCGGGCACTGCCATTCCGGCCGAAAGTGCGCTGGCGGGCGAGTTTGGCATCGCGCTCGGCACGATCCGGCAGGCGATTGCCGTGCTGGTGCAGCAGGGGCTGCTGGAGCGGGTGCAGGGCAAGGGTACTTTCGTGTGCACCGGGCTGACCGGGGGGAGCGGCGCCAGCATGATGCGCTTCTTCCGCTTCCGCTCGGAGGCCGATGCCGATGCGGCGCCCACGGCGGTGCCGCGCTCGGAGATCCTGTCCTGCCGCAGCGTGCGGCTGGACAAGGCCATGGCCAGCCGCTTCGGGCTGGAGGCCGGCGCGCGGGGTCTGGCCATCTCGCGCCGGCGCTGGGTGGCGGACACCCCGCGCCTGCTCGAATCGATCTGGCTGCCGTTGCCGCGCTGCTCGGCGCTGCAGGAGACGCCGATGGCCGAGTGGGGCGAGCTGCTCTATCCGCTGCTGAGCCAGCGCTGCGGCATCACCGTGCACCGGGCGATGGACGAGGTGACCTTCCGGCTGCTCGATGCCGAGGAAGCCGAGCTGCTCGCGCTGCCGCCCTCCCATCCCTGTGCGCTGGTCACGCGTCAGGCGTTCGATATCCAGGGCCAGTGCGTCGAATACCGGCTGACCCGGGGCGATGCCTATGCCTTCCGCTACACGGCCGAGATCCGCTGACCTCGCCCCAACATTGATTTGACGGAGACACCCCCATGCGTTCCCTGATCCCCCTCACGCTGGCCGGCCTGGCCTTGCAGCCGACCTTGCTGCACGCCGCCGACGCCGCCCAGCCGTGGCCGACGCGCCCGCTGACCATCGTCGTCACCTATCCGCCCGGCGGTGGTGCCGACCTGATGGCGCGGCTGATCGCGCCGGGGCTGGGACGGGAACTCGGCCAGACGGTGATCGTGGAAAACCGCCCAGGGGCGGGCGGGCAGATCGGCGCGTCGTACGTGGCCAAGGCCGCGCCCGATGGCTACACGCTGATGGTGGACGCGTCGTCCTACGCGGTGAACCCGAGCCTCTATCCGCGCCTGCCCTACGACCCCGCCAAGGCGTTCCGGGCGGTGGGCGTGCTGGCGCGCTATCCCAATGTGCTGGTGGCCAATCCCGCCTTCCCGGCGACGAACGTCAAGGACGTGCTGGCGCTGGCGAAGCAGAAGCCGGGCACGGTGGCGTTCGCCTCGTCGGGCAATGGCTCGGCGCAGCACCTGTCCGGCGTGCTGTTCGAGCAGCGCGCCAGCGTGGACCTGCTCCACGTGCCATACAAGGGCGGCGGTCCGGCGATGACCGATGTCATCGCCGGACAGGTGCCGCTGTTCTTCGCCAACGTGGCTTCCAGCCTCCAGCACATCAAGGCAGGCAAGCTGCGCCCGCTGGCGGTGACCAGCCATACGCGCACCTCGGCGCTGCCCAACGTGCCGACCATGCAGGAAGCCGGCGTGGCGGGCTACGAGGTCTATGAATGGAATGCCGCCTTCCTGCCCGCCAACACGCCGGAAGCCGTGGTGGCCCGGCTGTCGGACGCGCTCCAGAAGGTCATGGGCAGTCCGGAGATCCGCCAGCGCGTGGCCGAGCTGGGCGGCGAGGTGGTAGGCGCCCCGCCGGCCGAGGCGGCGCGTTATATCGACACCCAGACGCGGCTCTGGGCCAAGGTCATCAAGGACGGAAACGTCAAGCCGGAATAAGCGCCGGCTTGACGTCGTAGCACACTAAAAACGAAGGAGACCCCCATGTCCACAGATTCCCCCTTTGACGCCGATCGCCGGCACCTGCTCGGGTTGATGGCTGCGCTGGGCGCCGGCGCCCTGGCGCCCACGCTGGCGCGCGCGCAGGCAACCTGGCCGTCCAAACCCATCCGGCTGGTGGTGCCGTTCGCGCCGGGCGGCAGTTCCGAGATCGTGGCGCGCTCCACGGCGGCGGAGCTGACCAAGCTGCTCGGCGTATCGGTATTCGTCGAAAACAAGCCGGGCGGGGCGGGCAATATCGCCATGGGCGAGGTAGCGCGGGCCGACGACAACCACACGCTGATCCTCGGCCATATCGGCACGCTGGCGGTCAATCCGTACATCTTCCCCAAGCTGCCGTACGACCCGAACAGGGACTTCCGGCCGATTTCGCTGCTGTCGAAGGTGCCCAGCCTGTACGTGGTGCACCCGGACCTGCCGGCGAAGAACCTCAAGGAGTTCGTGGCCCTGGCCAAGAGCAAGCCGGGCAAGCTGAACTACGGCTCGGCGGGCAATGGCAGCGCCGGCCACCTGGCTTTCGAGTACCTGAAGGCGACCACCGGCACCTTTATCACCCACGTGCCGTATCGCGGCAGCGGCCCGCAGATCACCGACCTGCTGTCCGGGCGGCTCGATGCGGCGGCGGTGGGCGCGCCGGCCATCATCCAGTTCATCAAGACGGGCAAGGTGCGCTGTATCGCCACGGGCACGGCGCAGCGCATTCCGCAGCTCCCCGATGTGCCGACGGTGGCGGAGCAGGGCTATCCGGGCTTCGAGATGACGCAGTGGTACGGGCTGCTGGCGCCGGCCTCGCTGCCGCAGCCGGCGGTGGCCAAGCTGGCGGAGGCCACGATCAAGGCGGTGAAGAGTCCCACCTCGGTGGAGCGGCTGGGCGCGGACGCCGCCCTGGTGGTGGGCAGCACGCCCGAGGAATTCGCCCGCTTTATCGCGGCGGAGCAGCAACGCTGGAAGCCGATCGTGGCGCGCGCGGGCATCAAGCCGGACTAGGCGTTGCCGCCGTCCTACCTATACTTCAAGGCACCGGCCCCAGGCCGGTGTCAGGAGGCGATATGGGACGCAAGTACATCGATTGCCGCGACTATCCGAGCGAGAAAAACTGCACTGTGGCGCTGAGCGCCGACAATGAAGACGAACTGCTCGAGGCTGCGGTCCAGCATGCGGTGGCGGTGCATCAGCATCAGGATTCCCCTGAACTGCGCACGCAGCTGAAGTCCTTGTTCAAGGAGGGTGCCCCGCCGGCCTGAGCGCCGGCGTTGTCAAGCGAGAGGCGGGACCGGCCAGCGGCTGATCCCGCACTTCCGGCGCGCGGCTAGCGGTCCTGATACGGGTCGTACCATGCCCTGCGCAGGTGCACGTCCCCATCGTGACGATGGATGTGCAACTCGGCGTGCTCGCGCCGGGCCATGTCCCAGCCGGCGGCGATGGCCGCTTCCATGGTCGTGAAGCGCTGGGGCTTGATATCGAGACCACCGAACTGCAGTGCCCAGCCATACTCGGCGGGCAGAACGCGAATGATGCGCGATTGCATATCGTTCTCTCTCCGTATTCCCCGCCATTTTCTTCCGTCAGATTTACCGCTAGGCTAGATCCGTACCAAGGTACGGAGTCAAGCGCAATGCATCACACCATGACAATCGGGAAGCTGGCCCAGGCCGCAGGCGTTGGCGTGGAGACGGTGCGTTACTACCACCGCTGCGGGCTGCTGCCGATGCCGGAGCGCGCGTTCGGCGCCGTCCGCCAGTATCCGGAGGCGAGCCTGCAGCGGCTGCAGTTCATTCGCCAGGCGCAGTCGTTCGGCTTCACGCTGGACGAAGTGCGAGTCCTGCTGCGGCAGGGCCATGGCGACACGTGCGGCACGGCCCGGGTGCTGGCCGAGCAGAAACTCGGGCTGGTGGAAGATCGATTGAAGGATCTGCTACGCCTGCGCGACGAACTGAAGACCCTCATTGCGCAATGCCACGCCAATGGCAGCGGGACGTCCTGCCCCTTGATCGATAGCTTGTCCAACGTCAGACGGCAATCGCCGCCACCCGGGCCCTGAGCCGGGGCGCGGCGAAGTCCAGGAAGGCGCGCAGCTTCAGCGGAAGGAGGCCCTGCCCGGTGTGGACCAGGCTGATGGGCCACGGCGGCGGCTCGAACGCTTCGAGCACGATCTGCAACGCGCCCGCGCGCAGGGCGCCCGCCATCTGATAGGACACCACGCGCGTAATGCCCACGCCGGCCACCGCCGCATCGACAGCCGCCTCGGCCGTGCTCACGGCCAGCCGCGAACGCACCGGCACCGCAATCTCCGCCTTGCCCGCCTTCGCCCCCTTCACCCCCTTCGCCACCTTGCCCGCCGTGAAATGCCAGACCTGCCGCGAAGTCATCTGCTCAAACGTGATGCAGGCATGCTCGGCGAGATCCTGGGGGCGAGCGGGCGTGCCGTGCGCGGCGAAGTAGGCCGGGCTGGCGCACACCACCCGCCGGACGGTGCCGATCGGCATCGCAATGAAATTGCTGTCCGGCAGGTCGGCAATGCGCAGGGCGATATCGACATGCTCGTCCAGCAGGGCCACCACGCGGTCGGTCAGCACCATGCGGACGTCGATGTCCGGATAGGTTTTCAGGAAATCCGCCACCACGGGCAGCAGGTGCAGGCGGCCGAAGACGATGGGCGCCGTGATGACGAGTTCGCCCTTGGGCGCGGCATATTCGCCGGACGCGGCGCGCTCCGCCTCGCCTACCTCCTCGAGGATGCGCCGGCAGGCGGCCACGTAGGCGTGGCCGGTCTCGGTCAGCGAGAGCTGCCGGGTGGAGCGATGCAGGAGCCGGGTGTTCAGGTGCGCCTCCAGCTCGCCCACCTTCCGGCTCACGGTGGCAAGCGGCATCCGGAGCTGGCGCGCGGCGGCGGAAAAGCTGCCGGCCTCCACCACGGCCACCAGGATCGACATGGATTCGAAACGATCCGCCATATTCTCGATTTTTGGGAGAGTGATTCCCGATCGTGCCAGATTATCTTTATGGGTGGAAGGGCCTAGTATCGGGCGAACCCCTCAATCTGGAGTCCCTGCCGTGTCCACGCTTTCGAACCCTCACCCCCAAACCCTGCGCAAATCCGCCTCCGTCAGGCACCTGCCCGTCAACCTGTTCGCGTCGGTGATGGGGATTGCCGGGCTGTCGCTGGCATGGCGGCAGGCCAGCCAGGCGTTCGGGGCCAGCCCGTGGATTGCCGATGTGGCCGGCTGGCTGGCGCTGGCTGTGTTCGTCGTGCTGGGCACGGGCTATCTGGTCAAGGCGGCGAAGTACCCGGCGGCGGTGGCCAGCGAGTACCGGCATCCAGTCGCGGGGAATTTCTTCGGCACGATCACCATCGCCATCCTGCTGCTGTCCACGGTGGTCGCCCCGCTGAGCCAGCCGCTGGCCGAGGGGATGTGGACCGTGGGCACCGTGGCGACGCTCGCCATCTGCTTCGCCATCTCCAGCCGCCTGCTGCGCGGCAAGATCGACGCGGCGCACGCCGTGCCGGCCTGGTTCATCCCCGGCGTGGCCACGCTCGATATCGCCGTGGCCGGCGCCACCATGCCGATGCCGTGGGCCCATGAGGTGAACCTGTTCGCCATGGCCGTGGGGACGATGATCGCGCTGCTGTTCTTCACGATGATCATGGCGCGCATGATCCACCACGAGCCGGTGCCGGCCGGCATGGTGCCGTCGCTGCTGATCCTGCTGGCGCCGTTCGAGGTCGGCTTCCTGGCCTATACGAACATGACGCAGCGCGTGGATACCTTCGCCGCCTTGCTGTTCTACTTCGGCCTGTTCATCTTCCTGGCGCTGGCGCCCAAGGTGTTCCGCCGCGGCCTGCCGTTCGCCTCTGGCTGGTGGGCCATCAGTTTCCCGCTGGCGGCGCTGGCCATCGCCGCGCTGAAGTACGCGATGTTCGTCCAGGCCTGGCCGGTGACGGCGATTGCCATCGTCCTGCTGGCCCTGCTGAGCATCGCCATCGTGGTGCTGTTCGTCCGGACCCTGCACATCCTGTTCAACGGCGATTTGCTGGGCGGTTGATATAGATGCAAGCCCGGGGCCTGCCGAGGCCGCTGGCACCTAGACTGGTTCCGTTGCAGCTTATCTTTGCGCACTGCGCGAAAGGCCGGGGTTCAAGCATTGGAGGACCCATCATGCACACCGTCGTCAGAACGTATTCAGGAAGCGGCGCCAGCGAGCTATTCGACCTGCTGGCACAACACAAGGATGAGATCGAGCCGTTGATGCGGGAGGTTCAGGGCCTGCTCAGCTACACGCTGGTGCGCGGAGACGCCGGCGGCTTTTCGGTGACCACCTGCACCGACAAGGCGGGCACGGACGAAAGCGTCAAGGTCGCCAAGACCTGGATCGCGGAGCACGCTACCGGAATCTCCGTGGGCGCACCGACGATTACCGAAGGCACAGTGATCGTGCAGTCGAAGTGATGGATAGGGCAAGGCGCGGCGGTTCCTCGAAGGTAGAATCGCCGCCATGACTGGCCCCGATGACACCACCGAGTTCTGGCGCGACCCCGCCATGCCCTGCGCCGAGAGCCGCCGGGCGTGCCGGAGCCGTGCCGCCTATCGGCCGCACAGCCATCCGACCTGGTCGATTGGCGCCGTGGATGGCGGCGCCAGCGTTTTCACGGGGGCCGGCCCCGCGCCGGTGGCGCTGCCGCCAGCTCGCGGAACTGGCGGCGCTGGCCGGCCTGAGCCGCTACCAGCTGATCCGCGCCTTCCGCCGGGCCACCGGCATGACGCCGCACGCGTGGCAGGTCAACCAGCGCGTCAACTTGGCTCGCGACCGCCTGCGGGCCGGCGAAGCGATTGCCGAGGTGGCTTACGGGCTCGGTTTTGCGGATCAGAGCCACTTCCAGCGCGTGTTCAAGGCGCACGCCGCCGTGACACCGGCGCGGTATCGGGCCTGATCGGGCCTGATTGGGCCTGATCCTCCCAATCCTGCAATTTCCTTCAAGACGCGGCCCGCGCGGGGCGGCAGACTCCGGCGGTTTCCTCAGCGAGTCTGCGTCATGCACCTATTCCTCATCGTCGCCACGGCCCACTTTCTGGCGCTGCTATCGCCCGGCCCCGACTTCTTCCTGATCGCCCGTACCTCGCTGGCCGCCGGCTGGCGACGCGCCGCCGGGGCGTGCCTCGGCATCGCGCTGGCCAACGGCGTGTTCATCGCCGGGGCATTTGCGGGGGTCTCGGCGATGCGGGCCGACAGCGCGCTGTTCAGCCTGACGCAACTGGCCGGCGGCCTGTACCTGCTCTACCTCGGCTGGCAGTTCGTGCGGTTCGCCGGGACCACGCCCCTGGGAGAGGCAAAGGCGGGCGGCGGGGCGGCGACCGGCTTCGCGCAGGCGGTGGCCAGCGGCTTCCTGTCCGGCATCCTCAACCCCAAGAACGCCTTGTTCTACGCCAGCCTGGCCGCCATGCTCAGCGGGCCGCACGCCAGCGCGCCGTGGAAGGTGGCGTACGGCGTGTGGATGTTCGCCGCGGTGCTGGGGTGGGACCTGCTGGTCGCGGTGTCCATCGGCCACCCGCGCGTGCTGCGGCGCTTCGCCCGGGCGCTGCCCAAGCTGGAGCGCGCGGCGGGCGGCATGCTGATGGTGTTCGGGGCGGGAGTGCTCGTGGCGGTGGGCCGGCGGGCAGTCGGCGCGGTTCAACGTCTTTAACTCGCTTTGCCAAAAGTTTCACTTGCCCGACAGATTTGACATTCCATACTGGTTCGACCACGTCTGACTGTGACACGGGAGACTCTATGGGCCGGCCGGCACGTTGTGTGAGGACGCGGATCGCGCTGGGCGCCGCAGCATTGTTCCCCTCGGCCCTGCAAGCGCAGACGTCCATGTGCAGTACGAGTATCAGCGGAACGTTCTCGGTGGGCGTGTTCTGCCAACCGGCTGCGGGCACGCCATCCAATATCGGCACCTTGACGGGCACCACGTTCAATACGACGACCGGGGCCAGTATCCGGGCGACCACGTCCGCAGCCAACGCCACGGCGACCGTGGCGGGCACGACCATTACCAACCAGCCGGCCGCCGCCGCAAACGGGGTGACGGCCCAGGTCACCGGCACGGTAACGGCCGGCAATGCCGCCGCAAACATCGATGGCGGCACCACGTCGATCACCATGCAGGGCGCTGGCCTGGACGGGATTGGCGTGATCAACCTGAGCCCGGGTAGCTCGACGATTACGGTAACGTCCGGCACGACGCTCAACGTGACGAACCGGGTCACCGGCAACGAGCACGATGGGCTCGACATTACTGCCAACGGCGGCGGCAGCGCCACTATCGTGCATCAGGGCAGCGGGACCATTTCGACGGTCGGTGGCCATGGCATGAACCTGAAGACCACGGCGACCAGCGCGGGCGCGGTCTCGGCCACGGTCGGCAGCGGCGTGACCTTCCTTATCGACAACACCACGGCAATCGAGGATCCGTCGGACCCGGGTCTCGAGGCTGGCCCCGCCAATCATGCCGGCATACGCGCCTACAGCCCCGGCAGCGGCACCATCACCATCGACAGCAACGCCACGGTCCGCGCCACCGCGACCAATGCGTTCGGCATCATGACCGATGCCGGCACCGGCACCACCCGCATCCGCAACGGCGGCGCCATCACCACCGACGGGCTGAACGGCTTCGGCATCCGATCCAGCACGCAGGGCGGCGACGTCGCGGTGGTCAACGAGGGCGCCATTTTGGCCACGGGGCAGGGGGGCCATGGCATCTATGTCACGTCGGGACTGAACACGTCCGGCTCGCTGTCGGTCGACAACCGGGCGCCGATCACGGTTGGCGCCACGGGGAATACCGAGGGCTCACGCGGCATCTATATGATCGCCCGGGCTGGCGGGACGGCCACCGTCACGGGCACTGGTGACATTACGGTGTACGGCAACCCGGCGACAGTGCGCGCCTTCGGCATTACCGTGGGCGCGGAAGCTGGCGCCGTCACCGTCGACTATTCGGGCAACATCACCACCTACGGCGATGGCTCGGCTGCCATTCGCGCGCATTCCGTCAGCGGCAATACGCAGGTGACCTACACCGGTGCCCGCCTCGAAACCTTCAACGGCAATGCCAACGGGATCTACGCCACCACGGGTGCGGCGACCAACACGGTCGGCATCACGGCGCAGGGCACGATCATCACGCACTCGGACAATGGCGGTGGAGAAGGATCCGGCGGCGGCTCGTTCGGTCTGCAAGGCACCAGTCTGGGCGGCGATGTCGACATCAATTTCCTGAGCGGCAGCATCGACGTGAATGGCAGCGGCGCGGCCATCGTGGCGGGCAGCGGCTACAACGGCGGCACGGGGCTGGGGAAAGTCACCGTGCAGAATGCCGGCACGCTGACGGCGCGCGGCAACGCCCAGCGTGGGATCGCCACGCTCTCGGGAACGGGCGCGCAGACTATCATCAATCGCGGCGCGATCCAGACGCTCGGCGCGATCGACGCGCAGGGCATCCTGGCGCGGGGCAGCGGCGCGGCGGCGATGTCCGTCGTCAATGAAGGGGCGATCTCGACCGTCGGGAACAATGCGTCGGGCCTGGAGATCACCTCGGTGGGCGGCGCGGTCGATGTGCAGAACCTCCAGCCGGTTCGGGCGGGATGGGGCACCAGCGCGGGCATCGCCACGGCCGGGCTGACACAGGCCGTGCGGAATGCGTCCTCCATCGAGGCCCTGAGCGATCAGGCCGTGCGCGCCGACAGCAACGGCTCGGCGGGATCGTTCCGGCTCGACAACGCCGGCACCATGACGGGCGTGGTCTCGGCGGCGACGTCGGACGTCACGCTCAACAACAGCGGCACGTGGAACCTGCGCAGCTTCCTGGATAGCACGGGCAGCGGTTCGCGGGACTCCTGGAACGTCGCCATCGCCAACCTCGGCACGGGCTTGAACAACACGGTCGACAACACCGGCACGCTGGCGCTGGCCGCGCAGCCGGTGAGCGGGGCGGGCGGCACGCGGCAACCGGCGGACGCCATCGTCACCTTCAACCCCGCCGGCGCCTACCTGCCGCTGGGCCAGGCCGCCAACACGCCGGTCGCTGGCGGCGCGGTGCAGGGACAAATCCTCGGCGTGCGGACGTTCACCAACAGCGGCACCATTGATCTGACCGGAGGCGGTGCGGCGGTCGGCAACGTCCTGGTGATCGGGGGCGGCCAGACGGCAGGGCAGTACGGCGGGGGCCTCTATGTCTCCAATGGCGGGACGCTGAAGCTCAATGCCGTGCTCAATGAGGGAGGGCCCGCCTCCCGTGCCGACATGCTCGTGGCGGATGCCACGGCGACCGGGGCCGGCGGTGCCACACGGCTCCGTGTGAACAATGTCGGGGGGCAGGGCGCGCTCACGGTCGCCAACGGGATACCGCTCGTGGAAATCCTGAGCCCCGTGGCCACCGACAGCGCTCCCGGTGCCTTCGCGCTGGAAGGCCGCGCCGTGGCGGGCGCCTACGAATACCGGCTGTTCCAGGGCGCGCCGGATGGCAGCGCGGGTAACGTCTGGTATCTGCGGTCCGAGCAGGACCCGAATCCAACCCCAACTCCGACGCCGGGCGGGGCGCTCTATCGGCCTGAGGTGGCGGCCTACCTCGCCAATCAGCGCCTGGCTGGCCAGATGTTCGTCCATAGCCTCCATGACCGGCTGGGCGAGCCCCAGTACGTGGAAGGGCAGGATTTCGACCACGAGAACGACAAGCCGCGGTCGGGCTGGCTGCGCGCGGTGGGCAAGTGGGAGGGCAGCCGCAGCAGCAATGGTGTGTTCAAGACCAGCACGGACGCCTTTCTGCTGCAAGGGGGCGCCGAAATGGCCAAGTGGAAGGTCTTCGGCGAAGCCGCCCGCGCCCACCTTGGCCTGATGGGCAGCTACGGCAACGCCTGGACGGACGCGCAAGCGCAAGGCAACGCCTTCCGCGCCAAGGGCAAGGTGGAAGGCTGGAGCGTGGGCGCCTACGGCACCTGGTACCAGAACGATGAGCACAAGCTCGGCGCCTACGTCGACACCTGGTTCCAGTACGGCTGGTTCACCAATCGCGTGGAAGGCGACCTGCTGCCGGTGGTCCGCTACCATGCGCAGGGTTTCGCCGTATCGGCGGAGGGCGGGTATGCCATGCCGCTGCGCAACGATTGGGTGATCGAGCCGCAAGGGCAGCTGATCTACGTCGGCTACAGCGAGGACGACATCACCGAGCCGAATGGCACCCGCGTGAGCGGGGCGGACTCGCACGGCTGGATCACGCGGCTCGGGGCGCGGCTGCATCGCACCTACGTTCGCGATGACGCGCGCAAATGGCAACCGTACCTGACCCTCAACTGGTGGCATACCAGCGTCGGCAGCAACGTCTCGTTCAATCAGCTTCCCGTGGGCAGCATGTACCCGGATAATCGGTACGAAGTGAAAATCGGCGTCAATGTGGATTTGCGCAAGCGCTGGACTGGCTGGACCAATGTGTCCGGCGCGTGGGGCGCGCAGAGCTTCTATCAGTATGTGGTGCGCGCCGGGGTGAAGTACACGTGGTAGCTGTCGTCAGGGCAAATAGAGCATGAAACTCGCGGTAATCGGACGTGGAATGATCGGCGCGGCGGCGGCGCGCCATTTGTCGAAGATGGGCCATGAGGTGGCGCTGATCGGGCCCGATGAGCCGGCCGACTACGCTGGCCATGCCGGGGTCTTTGGTAGCCACTACGATGAAGGCCGTATCACGCGGCAGTTCGATTCGACGCCATTCTGGCGGGACATGAACCGCGCATCGATTGCGCGCTACGGCGAGATTTTTGCGGAAAGCGGGGTCGAGTTCTATCGGGAAGTCGGCGTGCTTCACGTGGGCCCTGGTCAGAGCCCGGACGTGTCCTCCATCGGCGGCATTGCGGCGGACGCCGGCATTCTTGTTGAAGCCTATGACGATGCGGGGCTCGCTCAGCGATTCCCGTACCTTGGATTTCCGGCTGGAACCCGGGGCTACTTCGAGCCGCAACACGCTGGCTATATCAGCCCGCGCCGTCTGGTCCGGGCGCAGACGATTGCGGCGCAGCGCGCCGGGGCGCGGATTCTCGCCGAACCCGCGCTCGGCATCTCGGAAAGCGCCACTGGCGTGACGATCCGGACGCGATCGGGCGATGTGGAGGTGGAGCGCGTTCTCGTTGCGGCCGGCGGACATACCCAATCGCTGCTCGGCCAATCCCTGGGTTTTGTGGTGTACGCACGGACTGCCGCGATGTTTCGGCTCGATGCGGCGGAGGTGCAACGCCTGGCCGGCATGCCATCGATGCGTTGTTTCGGACCCAAGGGTGCCGATCCCTATATCCTGCCGCCCATCCTCTATCCCGACGGCCAGACCTGGCTGAAGCTCGGCGGCGATCCGGTGGATATTCCCCTCGAAAGCGAGGGGAATATCCAGGACTGGTTTCGGTCCGGCGGCTCGATTCCCGTGGCGGAAGGGCTCGAAGCGCAGCTCCTCGAGCGTATCCCCGGCCTGCAAATCGAAGAACGGCGCGTCGTGCCCTGCATGACCACCTTCGGCACAACGGGCCTGCCGCGCATCGGGCCGCTTTCGGATCGCGTTACCGTTGCATTCGGCTGCTACGGCAAAAGCGCGAAGTGTTCGGACGAATTGGGCAGATTGGGATCCATGGCGCTGCTCGGTGAAAACCACGGGGTGCTTGCGGCTTGAAATATGCCGGCACGTACTTGCAATGCCGCCCCTTGCGCGCTGAAACGAGCCATTAACGCGTCTTGGTTACTGGCCGTTGCCACGCTGTTGAAGAATTCATCGAGGGGAATGCTGTCCTTGAATTCCGCGCCAGATACCTGACCGTCCTTGTCGATGTCCATGGCCTCATGGATGCTCGCCAGTTCCGCCTCACTCTTGCCGGCCAACTGCTTGCCCAGTTCGCTGAGGGATACCACGTTATCGCTGTTGAGGTCGGTGGCCTTGAGCTGCTCTGTCTTGAACGCGTCGACCATGTCCACCAACTTCAGGGCCATGCCCCGTGCCTTGAAACGATCCACGGCACCCGCATTCGCACTGGCCGTTTCCGCGGCCTGCGTGCGCCTGAGTGACGACGATGCCTGTGCACTGCGAATCGCATCGAGTCCACCGAGTCTGAGTTGGCTCATCAATATTTCCTTAGGAGAAAAGTGATGCCGGGGAATTCCGGCGCTGACGATTCTAGGCAGTGCGATAGGTCGCAATGCGCTAAAAAGGGGGTGTTTACTAAGTCACTTTGAATCTGCCGAGGCATCTTTCAAAAGAAGGCCGCCACGTTGTCAGTTATCAAGGGAAACATGGCAGTTTCCCTTGATCRGCGCGTCATGCGCGCGCCAACTCGACTTGCCCGCGGAGCGCGGCGACGATGGCCTCGCCGACGGCGCTGCCCGATGCCGGATTCTGGCCAGTGATCAGGCGACCATCGACCACGAGCTTGGACTGCCACGGATCGGCGGAAGCGAACTCGGCGCCTGCCGCGCGCAGCGCATCCTCCAGCAGGAACGGGACGTCCGCCTTGGCGTAGCCCTCTTCCTCGGCGTTCGAGAAGGAGGTCAGGCGGCGACCCTGGACCAGCGGCGTGCCGTCCTCCAGCGTGACGCCGAGCAGCGCGGCCGGCCCGTGGCAAACGGCGGCGACGATCTTGCCGCCGTTCCAGGCGCGCAGCACCGCACGCTTGACGTCGGGGTCGTTTGCGATATCCACCATGGGGCCAAGGCCGCCGGGGAAGAAGATCGCGTTGTAGTCCAGGACATCGACTTCAGAGAGCTTGCGGCTATGCGCCATGCGCCGGATCGCCTGGCTCTTGCTGAACGCGAGCTGCGCGGGATCGGTCTCGTCGTAGCCGTCGAACGGTGGGTTGCCACCGAGGGGCGACGCGTACTCCACGGCAATGCCGGCGGCGTCGAGCACTTCGAAGGGGTGGGCCACCTCCGGGTAGAAGTAGCCGGTGGCGCGCTTGTTCGGCCCGATCTCGGCCGCATTTGTCAAAATGAACAGGACATGCTTGACGGTCATGATGAACTCCTTCTGGTCTGCATTTCGCCGCACAGCGCGGTTAAATGAACTGTAGCCAGACAGGCAGCCTGGGAGTAGATAGCATCGCATTGACACATTGGCTCATGGCATAAGACAATCGGCCATGGACCCGACTAATACGATCCTCGACGAACTCCGCGCGATGGCGATCTTCGCCACCGTCGTGCGCTGTGGCAGCTTCGCCGCCGCGGCGCGCTCGCTTGGGCTCACCCGCGCCGTGGTGAGCCACCATATCCGCGCCCTCGAAACGAAACTTGGTGTGCCCCTGGCCCAGCGCAGCACACGCAGCTTCAGCCTCACCCCGGCGGGGCAGGCGTTCCGCGTGCATTGCGAGCGGCTACTCGATGAGGCCGTGGACGGCATCCGTAGCATGGAGTTGATGCGCGCCGAGCCACGCGGCGAGGTGTGGCTGACCTGCTCGCACCACTTCGGCACCAAGCGGATCCTGCCGGCGCTGGTCGCGTTCCGGCGGCGCTATCCGGCGGTTCGCCTTCATGTCGCGATGTCGGATGCCAACGTGGATATCGTCCACCACGGTGTGGAACTGGCCGTGCGGGCGGGGCCGCTGGCGGATTCGTCACTGCTTGCTCGCCGCTTGCTTCGGGAAGCCACCATGCTGTGCGCATCCCCGGCCTACCTACGTCAGCACGGGGCGCCCGGTTCGGTCGAGGAACTGGACGGTCATCGCTGGGTCGTCTATCCGCCGAGCCAGCGCACCACGCTCGTACGCGCTGGCGGCAAGGACATCGAGGTCCCGGTGCAGGGCGATGTCGTGACGGACAGCGCCGCCTCGCGGCTCGCGTTCGTGCTCGCGGGTGACGGCATCGCCAGGCTGCCGGCCTACGACGCCGCGTCGCTCCTGGCCTCCGGCGATCTGGTGCGCGTGCTGCCAGACGCCGAGACCGCGCCGCTGGAGATCTTCCTGGTCCATTCGAAGCAGATCGGCCCTAGCGCCAAGCTCCTGCGGGACTTCCTGCTGGCCACCGCGAGCGAGGACAACTGGTGATCGATTTCGGATAGCCTCCGGCGAACCGCCTCAGGCCCGGGGCGCCTGTGTTGTTCCTGTCTCACACGCTTCGTGGCGCGGAATAGTGCTGGGCGGAGAAGGCCTACCCGAAGCTGATTCACTTCAACCGCCTGCCCAAGGGCGGCCACTTCGCGGCCTGGGAACAACCGCAAGCATTCACGGAAGACGTCCGCAAGAGCTTCGTGTCGTTGCGATAGCGCGGACACGTGAGTCGGGGACTTTGGGGCGCGGACTTGTTCCACCATGTATCAATTCAAGTTCTCCTGGATGGCTTCATCGGGCCAATCCGCGCTTCTATAGTGCTCTCCATCGCTGGAGGCAAGGCAGCACGCCGATGCTTCAAGCACGTCAGGAGATAGACACATGACATTCTTTGCGAAACGCATCGGCGTAGGGTTGGCACTGGCCACCACCCTCGCGGCCGGGACTGGATGGGCGGCCGGCCTGTCGCCCACGTCCAACGGGGCCATCCTGCAGGAGGACATTCAGTGGTCGTCCTTCCCAGCCTTTCCAAAACGTGCGCGCCTGTCGGTGCTGGTCGGAGATCCGTCGGCCGCGGGGCCTTACGTGGTGCGCGTCAACGTGCCCGCAGGCGTGAAGTTGATGCCGCACGTGCATCGAGAGGATCGGGTCTACACCGTGATCTCAGGGGTGTTCTATATCGGTATCGGCGAGGAGTTCGAGCCGCAGAAGCTGGTCGCATATCCCCCGGGCAGCGTCATCGTGTTGCCAGGTGGCACGCCGCATTTCCACTGGGCCCGGTCGGGGGACTATGTCACCCAGGTAAGCGGGAATGGCCCGCTTGGGATCGACTACGTGAACGTCGAAGACGATCCGCGCCAGAAGGCACACATCCACTGAGTCGCAGCCTTGCGGCGAGCTAAAAAAGATTGAAGGAATGATATGGAACTGGTCTATGTTGCCGACCCGATGTGCTCTTGGTGCTATGGATTCGGCAAGGAATTGACGGAAGTCCGCAAAATCTTGCCCGATCTGCCGCTGCGGATCGTAGTGGGTGGCATCCGAGCGGGGGCCACCGATATCCTCGACGACGCCGGCAAGCGATTCCGCCTGCATCATTGGGGCCTGGTGGAGAACGCAAGCGGCCTGCCGTTCAATCGCGAGGGGCTGATGGCTCGGGAGAACTTCGTCTACGACACGGAACCCATCTGCCGCGCCGTCGTCACGGCTCGCCTGCTGGTCCCGCAGGGCGACCTCCTGACGCTATTCCGTGCCTTGCAGAAAGCGTTCTATGTCGATGCCCGCGACACCACCGACGGCAAAGTGCTAGCGGAAGTCGCCACGCAAGCGCTGAATCGGCAAGGCCATGACGTCTCCGCGAAGACGTTCCTGGATCAGTGGTCCAGCGACGCCGCCATCGCGGCCACCATCGAAGACTTCCATACCGCACGCATCTGGGGCATTTCAAGTTTCCCGGCGCTGCGCTTGCATCATGGCGGTCGTCTGTACCGCGTCTCGGACGGCTACGCACGAGCCGGCGATATCGCGCAACAACTGACGCGTGTGATCGATGCCGCCAGTGCGGCCGCTTGACGAAGGAGGAAGCCGCTAGCCCACATCCAGCGAAGCGGTCACCGGCGCAATTGGCAGGCTCAACGTGAACCACGTGCCTGTTGCGTCCGGCTCCCAGGATACCGCTGCATCGAGGGCCGACGCGCGGCGCTGCACGTTGGCGAGGCCTCTGCCGCCGTGTGCCAGTGGCACGCCGGTGGGGTCGAACGGCGTGCCGTTGTCGTGCACACGCACCATCACTGCGTGGTCGTCGTGGCTGGTCTGCACGCGGATCGCGGTCGCGTGGCTGTGCTTGAGCACGTTCGTGAACACTTCCTGCAGGATGCGCAGGATGTGGAGGGCGCTCTGGGCGCCGAGCCACTGCAGCGGCGGGATGTCGTCGACGTCCCACGTAAGCGAGATGCCCGCGGCTTCGAGCCTCGACCCCAGCCGGTAGCGCAACGTGGCCAGCAGCAGCAACAGGTCCGTCGATACCGGTTCCAGCGAGTCAATTGTCAGCTTGAGGTCGTCGATGCATTCGCGCAGCACCTGGGCGATATCGTCGGCGCGCGCCGTGCCGGATGGGTCCTTCTCGACCATGCGCAAGGCGCTGATCAACGATGATCCGAGGCCGTCATGCATGTCCTGCAGCAGCCGCTGTCGCTCACGCGTCAGCGTCTCGCGGCGCTCCACATCGCGCAGTTGCCGATGGCTTTCCAGCAGTTCCGCCTCCCGCTGCGCCAGACGCAGCGAGAGGTTGGCGTTGGCCTGCGCCACCTCATCCAGCGCGCTGGTATAGCGGCGATACATCAGCACCATGAACAGCAGCAGCTGCACGCATCCCAGGTAGGACAGCAGGTAGATACCCTCGATATCGATGCGGTAGTTCTGCAGCAGCACGTCATGCACGGCGATCGGCGTGCTCATCGCATTCCAGGCCGAGAACGTCAGCGCCTCGCGCGACCTGGCTAGCCAGGCAGCCCGCAAGGCCGCAATCGACACCACGAGGTTCAGCGCCACCAGCAGCAACTGGGACAGCGGGTAGAGGAACACCACATGCGTGAGCCACGACAGTGGCAGCGTGCTGGTGGCCAGGAACACGACCGAGCAGTACAGCGCGGCTTCCAGGCGCCGGTAGCGCAGGCCCAGATATCGGAAGATGAACAGGTAGCAGGCCAGGATCAGCCACGCGATACTGTTGAAGGCCAGCCAGCTGAACCAGGCCTCCGGAATCGGCAATGGGTCCTGGCCAACCAGATACTGGAGTGTGTGCAGGAAATAGGCCCCTGCGGCCAGGAAGCACAGCAGGTAGCGCGTTTCGTCGCGGCGCCGGAGCCAGACCAGCAACGAGAAGATGCCGACCGCAAGCAGGCCGCCGCTGGACAGATAGGGAAACTGCGTCTGGAGGAAGCTTCGTGCTGCGTAGCGCCAGAACAAGTCGTCGCGGGTGCCAATCCGCACCGACGACAGGGCGGCGCCGACCTGACCCACCACATCGATACGGATGACGATGTCGCGCGGCGCCTGCCCGAGCGCGATCCACAAGGGATAGTTGTAGCCGTTCCATACCGGCCCGCCGCGAGACTGCCAGAGCTGCTCGCCGTCCGCGTACACGGTGAGGCGTCCCACGGTCTGCCAGCGCGGCGCGTAGAGGTAGAGGGGTTCGCCGGCAGCGGCCGTGGCCGCCGGAAGCGCCAGTCTGACCCAGACCGTTTCGATCTGGCCTGACCCCACCTCATCGGGTGTCACGTGACGCGGCACGGCCATCGGCAGCGGCGTATCCCGCCATGCTTCGCCGGCGGCGGGCAGCGCGAGCTGCGGCGGAAGCCGGTCGAGCGTGCCGCCGGGCGTGATCCGTAGCTGCGCCGAGGTGATGTGCCAGGGCAGGACCTCCGCCAGCGCGCCCTGGAGCGAACCCGCCAGCAGCAGGGCCAGGACGAAGGGGAGCCACCGCCGCCATGTCGGCGTGCCCGCGCCGTCAGTCATCGCGCAGCAGGCCATGTTGCCGGGCCACGTTGATGGCCTCGACCTTCGAATGGACGTCCAGTTTGACGTAGATGCGTCGGACATAGGTCAGCAGCGTATGTCTCGATACGCCGATCCGTTGCGCAATTTCGTCGTGCGAGAAGCCCCGCGTGATGTCGTTCAGGACCTCATATTCGCGCGGGGATAGGGCGGAAGGCTTCGGGCCGGCCGCTGCCTGGGGGGCTCGCACCGGCGCATCGGCTGGCGGCGCCTGCAGGCGGGACAGCACCTGGCGGGCGATCAGCGGACTGATCGGGCTGCCGCCCTGATGCAGTGACCGCAGTTCCTGCACGATATGGGCCGCCGTGCTGTCCTTGAGCAGGTAGCCGGTGGCGCCCGCGGCAATCGACTGCATGACGTGGCTTTCGTCGCCGAAGACCGTGGCCACCATCACATCGCAGCGCGGCCATGCCACGCGTGCCGCGCGGATGGCATCGATGCCGGACCCGTCGGGCAGCCCCAGATCGACAACGAGGATGTCTGCGGCAGGGGCCGATTGCAGCAGCGCCAGCCCATCGCACAACGTCGTGACGACGCCAGCGGTGCGCATGTCGGGCGCGCTGGACAGCGCCTCGAGGAATGCCGCACTGAAACCGGGATCGTCCTCGATCAGGGCGACGCGGATGGGCGGGGAAAGGGGAGAGGAGCGGTCAGTGGACACGGGAGGTCGAATGCGAGACGAACGGGTCGACGCACGACATGCAACGGCCCGTGCAGCCGCTATCCCCCCACGATCGTGGGGCATGACGGCTTGTCGCACGATCTGGGGACATACAGCCCGAAAACCCAAGGCTATGATCCAGCCGGATTGTTGCACGCACGGGACCGGATGCAAAGACGGCGCGCGCGGGCATGCACCAAAACAACAGGCTCGACGAGCCAACAGACTAACGAACGGGGAAGGGTCGCAGAATGAAACGGGAAACCTGGGTGAAGGCATGGGCGGCCCTGGCGGTCAGTGTTGCACTGGGCGCATGCGGCGGGGACGGGGGAAACAACGGGGGGAACGGCGCGGGCAGTGGTGGCGGTAACGGCGGCGCGGGGACGCCATCGATGCCCGAAACACCGAGCACCCCGGGCAATCCGGAGACGCCCGCGACGCCGCAGGCCGTGACATACCTGGGCGTGATCAGCTTTGGCGACACGCTTGCCGTGACGCTCGATGCCCCGGCCGCAGGCCAGGTTCGGATCCGCTTCTCCGATTCGGCGTTCGGGCTGGCTGGTGCGGTGATCGGCCACTACGTCAAGAACGGGAACGTCTACACGGTCAGCGCGCTCGAGGCCGACAGCGCCGAACCGCCGCCGGCTTTCGTGACCGCGCTGCTGGGCTCGGTGACCGCATCGTTTACGGTGTCGGGCACCACCCTGACGGGCGAGATCTCCGGCCTGCCAA
The DNA here is from genome assembly GCF_056395265.1 of Cupriavidus sp. 10L43_2. Lineage (NCBI taxonomy): Bacteria > Pseudomonadati > Pseudomonadota > Betaproteobacteria > Burkholderiales > Burkholderiaceae > Cupriavidus > Cupriavidus sp. 10L43_2. The sequence continues at coordinate 31,365 of NZ_JBFTJE010000024.1, read as the reverse complement.
AACAGCTCGGCAACGGCAAGCTATCGGGGCAGGTCACCGCAAGCAGCGTCAGCACGCCGGTGACGGCCGCCGACCTGGCCGGTACCTACACCTTCCTGCGCGGACAATCCACGTACTACGCAAGTTCCGGAAACCTCCAGATTCAGTACGGCATGGGCGGTCAGATGCGCGTGGGCGCCGACGGTACCGTGCGGCTGTGCCAGGCTGGCACGTACAGCGACACCTGCAGCATGGGCCTCGCCGGCACACTCGCGCTGGCGGACCAGACGCGCTACCCGGGCGCCTACACGCTGACCCTGGGTGGCAAGGTCTGGGGACAGGTCTTCCCGCTGAAGACGAGCGGCGTCACTGCGCTGTACCTCGACCACCTTCAACTCGATTCCGCAGGCAACCGCATGACCGGCACGGGCGTCTTCCGGCCCGCCCAGACGCTGACGGCGAGCCAGGTAGCCGGGCAGTGGGTCTGCCGGCAGCCGGGCGTGTCGTATGCCGCTGTCACGGGTCTCGGCATTAGTGCCGCGCTCGATGGTTCGATGCAGGAGGAAACGCTGACCATCTCCGGCACGGGTTCGGTCACCAGTGCCGGGACCGGACAGGTCGCCTCGCTGGCGCTGAATCAGGCCAACAACCTGCTGGGCGTCTCATCGCCGGCCGCCATCCCGGGCACCATGTACGCGGACTGGACCGTGCCAGCGGTTCCGCCCAACACCGTCACGGGCCTGCGCACGCAGGTGTTCATGCCGCTCGACGAGAACAGCATGGCCTACTACGCCGAGGTGACCAGCAAGCCGACCGACCCGAGGAATTGGACGTTCGTCGTGCAGGGGATGTGTCGGAAGGGGTAGCTTGGGAAGCAACTGCCCGTAACCGAGATGGCATTTCCCGAACCAATAGGTTCTGACTGCACCCCCCACCGTCAGACAATCACCTACCCCCACAGAGCAATGTCAGGCGCAGGCCGTCTCTGACAATATCCGCCGACCGAGAAATCGGTAAGACCTAAATTCGCGTTCTGACCGCTGCCAATGCGCAGCGGTTTTTTTTTGTGCGTGTCACGCGTGCGCCGGGGGCCGCCAGTCCCCAGCGCCTACCTGAGATACCCCTCGAAAGTACTACCTAGGGATTTCCGAACCCGGGTTCAGACAATTACCGATGGCCGGCAGGTGTGGCGCCGCGCAACATCCACGCGGTCAAGCAGACGTCAGGTTGAAGGAGCCCAGTGGTGAAGCCAGTGATAGCCGGTCGGGAGCGGGTGTGATTGATACCGCGCTCGCCCATCTCGCCTTGCAGTTGAATCAGATGTTCCGCCGCCGCGTGGTGCTGGCGGAGGACATGGTCGTTGTGTCCAACCTGCAGGAGTTGGGGGGAGGCGCGGTGCCTTCGGTAGCCAACAAGCTGGTGCTGTTCCTGGGCGGGATCGAGCGCGATACTGCCGCGCATCGGGCGCGCGGCGCCGTCACGGCCGAGCAGGGCAGCCGCGTGGCCGGCGCCGAGCCGCTGTTCCTGAACCTGCTGGTGGTCTGCGCGGCCACGTTCAGTGGGCAGACTTACCCCGAGGCGCTGCGCGCCCTGGCCGACGCCATCACGTTCTTCCAGGCCACCCCGGTGTTCGACCATCAGAACACCCCTGACCTCGACCCCCGAATCGACCGCATCGTGCTCAATATCGAAAACCTGAGCACGGGCGAGATGCATAGTCTGTGGAGCATCCACGGCGGCCACTACCTGCCCTCGGTGCTGTATCGCGTGCGGCTCGTGTGCCTGGACCCCGCCGCGACGCAACGTCGCGACCCGCTGGTGGGGCGCCCCGAGGTGGGTGTTCGGCCATGACGTCCGGCTATCGTGCGGTCACCGCGCTGTCCATCCGACATCCGTACTTCTCCGCGGGATGGCCGGGCGCCTTGCACCTCGCGCCGGAGCCGCCCACGGCAGCGCTGATGTCCCGTTTTGGCCTGCTGCTGCGCGGCGAGCCGCTCCGCTTCGTGATCATGGCGGAAGCCAGCCAGCTCGACACCTTCTGGCGCGCGCGCGACGAATGGCCTGAAGCCGGCCTGTCGTTCACGGCCCGCTCCGCCGATCCGCTCTGGGCCTACTACACCGACGTGCGTGCCCCTGTCTTTGCGGAAAGACCGACGACCGGTGCCCTGCGCGTGAATTTTCCGCTGGCCTCGCGCGATTGCCCGACGCTGGCCGACTGGCTCGCCGCCGCGCCACTCGACCATGTTATCGACGTGCCGGTGCGCCATACGTTCTGGAAATACCTGCTGATCGGCGACTGGGGCACGCTGGATACGCTGCATTGCGCGGATCTTGCCGGCGCGGTCAGCTTTGCCGAGCCGGTGCCCGAGACGCTGCCGGACGGCGCCACCGTGACTGCCATCCGCTCGGCCGCGCCGCTGCCGCTGGCGGAGCGCCCGCGCCACCGTTTCCAGCTGCGCCGCGCATCGGGTGCGGGCGCCCGCGTGCTGGTGCCGCGCCTGCCGATGGCAGCTCCTGTGGCGTTGCGCCGGGAAGTCATCGACGGTGCGCTGTGCGATGTATCAGAGATCTTTGTCAACCGCTAACCGTTTTCACCGGGAGAGTGTGCAATGGGTGCAATGAAGACGCCTGGCGTCTATATCGTGGAGAAGAACGCCTTCCCGAATTCGGTGGTGGAGGTGGCAACGGCCGTTCCGGCGTTCATCGGCCATACGCAGATTGCCGATAACCGCAACAAGCCGCTCAGCATGAAGCCGTGGCGCATCAGCTCCATGGCCGAATATCACCAGTACTTCGGCTTCTCGCCGTTTCCGCGTTTCACGATCGCCGAAAAGACCGATGCCTCGGCGATTGCCGCGTTCCGCGTGGCCGGCAAGGACTACGTGCTCGAGATGCCGGAAGGCAAGGACGGCGGCGGCTACATGCTCTATCGCGCGCTGCGCCATTTCTTCCAGAACGGCGGTGGCCCGTGCTACATCGTCTCCGTGGGCGACTATACGCAGGACCTCGACCTCGACAAATTCAAGGCTGGCATCGACGAACTACTCAAGGAGCAGGAGCCGACCATGGTCGTGATTCCGGAGGCCGTGCGTTTCAAGGCCGCCGAATGCATCGACCTGCAGCAGGCCGTGCTGGCCCACTGCGGCGACAAGATGCGCAGCCGCGTGGCAATCCTCGACATCTGGGGCGGCGACAAGCCGCGCAGCGACCCCGCCGGCGATCCCGTAGCCGCATTCCGCAACGCGCTGGGGATCAATTTCCTGGATTTCGCCGCCGCCTACTACCCGTGGCTGAACACCACGGTCATCGGCGACAAGGACATCAGCTACGAGAACATCGCCAACCCGGACGTGCTGATGCAGTTGCTGCGCACTGACCTGGGCCTGCCGGACACCTTGCCCGACGACGCACCGCCCAAGACGCGGGAACTGGCCGGCGCCGTCGCCGACATCGGCAAGGACTGGAGCGCCGCCACGCCGCCACTGACGGACGACGCCATCCTGACCAGCAAGGCGTTGCTGAACAAGACGCTGACTTCGGTCAGCAGCCTGTTCAACACCATCCTCAACGAAGTCAAGTACCAGTTGAACCTGCTGCCCCCGAGCGCGGCGATGGCCGGCATCTACACGATGGTCGACAACACGCGCGGCGTCTGGAAGGCGCCCGCCAACGTCAGCCTGGCCGGCGTGGTGTCGCCGTCGGTGTCGATCTCCGCGGTAGACCAGGAAGAGCTGAACGTCACCACGCAGGGCAAGTCGATCAACGCCATCCGCAGTTTCATCGGCGAGGGGGTGCTGGTCTGGGGCGCGCGCACGCTAGACGGCAACAGCCTCGACTGGCGCTATGTGAACGTGCGCCGCACGATGATCATGCTTGAGGAATCGTGCCGGCTGGCGGCCAAGGCGCTCGTTTTCGAGCCCAACGTGGCCAATACCTGGGTCACCATCAAGAGCATGATCCAGAACTTCCTGACCAGCATCTGGAAGCGCGGCGGTCTGGCCGGCGCGGTGCCGGAGGACGCGTTCAGCGTGCACGTCGGGCTGGGCGAGACCATGACGCCCGACGACATCCTCGAGGGCATCCTGCGCGTGACCGTGCTGGTGGCGATGGTGCGGCCGGCGGAGTTCATCGAGATCACGTTCCAGCAACAAATGCAGAAGTCCTGACGCCGGGTCGCGGGCAGGGTCCAAAGACAAATCACAGATAGCAAGGGAGAAGTGTCATGGCAGACGACGGCTCGGCACAGTCGAAGAACGTGTGGCCCATTCCGAAGTTCCACTTCCAGGTGAAGTGGGACTCCACGGTCATGTCTTTCGAGGAGGTCTCGGGGCTCGACGTCGAGGCCCAGCAGATCGAATACCGTTCGGGCGACAGCCCGGTGTTTTCCACGGTCAAGATGCCCGGGCTCAAGAAGTTCGGCAACGTCACGATGAAGAAGGGCGTTTTCAAGGCCGATAACAAGTTCTGGGACTGGTTCAACCAGATCAAGATGAACACCATCAAGCGCGTGCCGGTGATCATCAGCCTGCTGGACGAGACCGGCAATCCGACCATGGTCTGGACGCTGAACAACGCCTGGCCGGCGAAGATTACGGGTACCGACCTGAAGGCACAGGGCAACGAGGTGGCCGTGGAAACCATCGAGATCGCCCACGAGGGCCTGACCATCGCCAACAGCTGACGCGGGATCTTCCATGCAGAAATCGGCGCGCTTCGGCACCGACTTCACGCCGGTTTCGTTCGCCTTCTCGGTTGGCTTCACCAACATCGCCACGGGCGTTGACTGCTCCTTCCAGGAGGTGTCGGGCATGGACCAGACGATGGAGGTGGAGGACGTGCAGTGCGGCGGCGAAAACCGCTTCGTCTACAAGCTGCCGAAGGGCATCCGCCAGGACAGGCTGGTGCTGAAGCGTGGCGTGGCGGACATGCGTTCGCCGCTCATGCGCTGGTGCAAGTCGGTCCTTGGCGGCGGCTTCGTGCAGGCCGTGACACCGATGGACGTGAGCGTCTACCTGCTGGACGAGGTGGGCAACAAGGTACGCGGCTGGACCTTCCATGCGGCGTACCCGGTCCGCTGGGGCGTGGACGAGTTCCAGTCCACCAAGAACAACCTCGCCATCGAGACCATCGAGCTGGCCTACCTGAACTGCACGCGGGAGCTCTGAGCCCATGACGATCGAAGTCCGCCAGATGGTAATCCGCTCCGAACTCGGCAACGGCCAGCGGGGTGCGGCACCGGCCCGTGCCGAGGCCGAGCCCGATCCCGCGCAGTGCTGCGACGAGGACGAGGCCGCCAGCACGCGCCACCGCGAGCAGCGCGCGCAACTGCGCATGCTGCGGGCGCAGCTGGCCCGGCTGAGGGAGCGCTAGATGCCATTGCAGTCGGCCGAATTGACGCCACTCAAGATCACGGCCTGCGAGGACAAGGGCGGCGTGGTGTCGCCCCAGGCCGGCGCGGGCAAGTCCGTCTCGCTGCTGATCAACCCTTCGCAGCTGCGCCACGAGCGCAACACGTGCTTCAGCAAGGAGAAGCCGATGGGCGACACGGGCTCGGGCCGGCCGTTCAGCCATATGCAACCCGGCAAGCTTTCGTTCGCGGTGATCTTCGACGGCACCGGCGTGGTGCCGCGCCCGGCCAACAGTGCCGTGCCGGCCGAGGTGGAGGACCAGCTCAAGGCGCTGAGCGCCGTGATCTACGAGTACAAGGGCGTGCAGCATCAGCCCAGCATCGTCCAGATCCTCTGGGGCCAGCTTATCTTCACGGGCCGGTTGACCAGCTTCAGCACCGACTACACCATGTTCCGCCCCAGCGGCGTGCCGCTGCGCGCGACGGCCTCGCTCGCCTTCGACTCGTATACCAGCAGCAAGCAGGCCAAGCTCGAGGCGGACGCCAGTTCGCCGGACCTGAGCCACCTGGTGCAGGTGCGCGATGGCGACACGCTGCCGCTGCTGTGCGAGCGCATCTACGGCGACAGCCGCTATTACATGGCCGTGGCACGCTTCAATGGCCTGCGGCAGTTCCGTGCGCTGACGCCGGGCATGGCGCTACATTTTCCGCCGCTGGAGTAGCGCATGCCGACCTATCCGTCGATCGACACCGATGGCGTGCTGCGCCTCACCGTGAGCGCCAACGGCACCGCGCAGCCGGATCTCGCCGTGGTCTCGGTGACCGTGCGCCGCGCGTTCAACCGCATCCCATGGGCCGAGATCGTGATCCGCGACGGCGATATGCCCACCGGCACCTTCGCCTGCGGCGACTCCGCAGATTTCGCGCCCGGCAGCGTGGTGACCATCAGCGCCGGTTTCGGCAACGACGAGGCGCAGATCTTCAGTGGCGTGGTGATCCGCCACGGCGTACGCATCGAGGGCCAGAACGATTCGCGGCTCGTGATCGAATGCCGCGACGCCGCGGTAAAGATGACCGTTGGCCGCAACAATGCCAATTTCATCGACAGCACCGACAGTGACGTCCTGTCCACGCTGATTGGCGCACACGGGCTGACGGCCAAGGTCGACACCACCGTGGGCAGCTATGGCGAGATGGTTCAGTTCCACAGTTCGGACTGGGACTTCCTGCTGGCGCGCGCCGAGTTCAACGGCATGCTCGTCGACGTGGAGGACGGTACGGTCAACGTCCAGACGCCGCAGGCCGGCGGCGCCGTCGCGTTCGGCGTGACGTGGGGGCTCGACCTGTACGAGTTCGATGCCGACATCGACGCCCGGCTGCAGTACCAGTCGGTGCAAGCCACCGCCTGGGACCCGGCTGCGCAGGCCATCGTCCAGGGCGACGCGGCCGCGCCGGCGCCGTTCAACGCGCAGGGCAATCTCGACAGCGCCACGCTGGCCGATGTCATCGGCCTGTCCGTCATGCCGCTGCGCACGGCCACGACGCAGTCGCCACAGATGCTGACGAGCTGGGCCAAGGGCGTGCAGACCCGTGCCGAGCTGGCGCGCATTCGTGGCCATCTTCGCTGCATGGGCACGGCCCTGGCCCGGCCAGGTGTGCTGGTGCAGGTCAGCGGGGTGGGCCAGCGCTTCTCGGGCGCGGTCTACGTCACCGCAGTGGAGCATGCGCTGGTGGGCGGCTTCTGGCACACCGATGTCGAGTTCGGCCTCGATCCGGCCTGGCACCCCCTCCAGCACGACGTGGTGGCGCCGCCTGCGTCGGGGCTGCTGCCCGGCATCGGCGGCCTGCAGATCGGGGTGGTGCTCAAGCTGGACGGCGACCCGCTCAACGCGCAGCGCATCCAGATCTCGCTGCCGGTCACGCAGGCGCAGACACAGGGCGTCTGGGCCCGGCTGATCCAGGGCTATGCGTCGAACGGCTTCGGTGCCTTCTTCCTGCCCGAGGTCGGCGACGAGGTCATCGTCGGCTTTCTCAACGACGACCCCTGCCACCCGGTGGTGATCGGCGCGGTCTACAGCGCCAACCATGTGCCGCCGTATGCCATCGAGGCCGCCAACGACACCAAGGCCATCGTGACCCGCGCGCGCCACGTGATTGCGTTCGACGAGAAGAACAAGACCGTGACCATTACCACGCCGGGCAAGAACAAGGTCGTGTTCGATGACACCGCGCAGTCGATCCTGCTGCAGGACCAGCACAACAACAGCGTGAAGCTCTCGGAGGCCGGCATTGCCTGCGACAGTCCCTACGACATCACGCTCACCGCCCAGGGCAGCATCCGCATGAGCGCGAATGTGTCGATCGAACTGACGGCACAGGCTGACGTCAAGGCCGCCGGGCTCAATGTGCAATGCGAGGCACAGGTCGGCTTCACAGGCAAGGGCGGCGCCACGGCCGAGCTGTCCGCCGCCGGCCAGACCACGGTGCAGGGGGCCATGGTGATGATCAACTGAGCCCCACCGGCCGCCCCGCACCTTACTGAACCGAATCGAATCGAACCGAACCGAGCCCACTGCCTGCCGCCATGCCTCCCGCCGCCCGCTTGACCGACATGCACGCCTGTCCGATGCAGACCCCGGGCCTCCCGCCCATTCCCCACGTGGGCGGGCCGGTGATCGGCCCCGGCGTGCCGACAGTGCTGATCGGCAAGCTGCCGGCCGCCGTGGTTGGCGACAACGCGGTCTGCGTGGGCCCGCCCGACGTCATCGTGCAAGGCTCGGCCACAGTCATCATCGGCGGCCGCCCGGCGGCACGCGTGGGCGACACCACGGCCCACGGCGGCACGGTGGTGATGGGCCTGCCCACGGTCATCATCGGAGGCTGACGATGAACGAGACGAGTCCGTTCCTGGGCCGGGGCTGGCAGTTCCCGCTGCGCTTCGACCCGCGCAACGGCCAGGTCGGCATGGTGGCCGGCGTGGAGGATATCGAGGAAAGCCTGCGCATCCTGCTCGGCACCTATCCGGGCGAGCGCGTGATGCTGCCGGCCTACGGCTGCAGCGTACGCCGCGCGGTCTTCGACACCCTCAACGAGAGCACGCTGACCGAACTCAAGGAACTGATCCGCCGGGCGATCCTGTTCTTTGAGCCGCGCATCCTGCTCGAGCGGATCGACGCCGACGTGCTGCCGCTGGAAGGCCGCGTGGACCTGCAGGTGTGCTACATCGTCCGCACCACGAACACGCGGCACAACCTCGTCTATCCGCTCTATCTCGACCAGGCCACCGAGCCGGTCCGGATGTACTGAGGCGGCGCGGTATGTCAAACGGTACGCGTCAGGAGGACCGCCTGGCCGATGCGCTCGCATCGCACCACCTGCTGCCGGACGAGTTCGGTCTGGCGGACCGCCTGCGTCTCACCCTGGCGCAGGCGCGCGGGTTGCGCTTCGGGGCGGGCGGCGACGCCAACTGGGATACCGTGCTGCGCCAGGACGAATCCATCCTGCTGGCCGAGCTGGCATCGTTCCCGCTTGAGCGTCTGGAACGGGATTTCCTGGCCGCGCTGGACAGCGAAGGCGAGGGCGCGCTGTGGGCGCGCATCTGGCAGCTGGTGCGCGCCTACGACGGCTGGTGCTGGTGGCTCGGCGGGCAGGGCGTGATCGCTCACGGCGTGGGGGACCAGCCGCCCGTGGCCGACGGCAACGGCATGGGCGATGCGCTACGCGAGGCGCTCTACGCACAGATCTCCCAGGGACTGGCGAGCGTGCTGCGCACCGGCATCGACGCCTTCGGCCACGGCGGCGGCACGCTGCACCCGGCCTGGGCGATGCCGGCCGGGCATGGCGCCCACGCCGACGCCCCCCTGGCCGGCACGTTGCCCGAAGACGATGCCGCCGCGCGGCGGCAATGGCTGCGCCGTGGCTGGCTGGCCATGCGGTTGGCCATCGCGCGGCTGCAGCCACTGGCACGCGCGCGGCTCGGGCCCAGCCTTGCCACCGGCCGGCACGAGCCCGCAATGGGCCTGCTTTTGACGGCGCTCCAGCTGTTCCAGTACAGCCGCGCGCCGTTGAACCGCTTTCCGGACCGGCTGATCGATTTCTACTACCGCGACGTGCTGCGCCTGTCCCCGCGCCCGGCGGTGCCCGAATCGGTGCACCTGCTGCTGGGCCGTGCGCCGCGTTATGCCGGGCCGGTCGATATCGACGCCGGTACGCGCTTCCTGGGCGGCAAGGACGCGCAGGGCCGCGCGCTGGCTTTCGCCGCCGATACCGCGCTGACGGTGACCGATACCGCGGTCGCCATGCTGTGCAGCCTGCGTGTGGCGCGCGACCCGAGCATTTCGCCTGAGCGGGAATTCGACTATCCCACGCGCATCCAGGTCGAAACGCTGCCGCTCCTGCCGCCCGAGGCCGCGTATGCCGAACGTGCGCCGTGGTGGCCGCTGCTGGGGGGCGCCGTGCGCGACTCGGCCGCGCAGGCGCACGACGCGCGGCTCGGCTTCGCCATTGCCTCCCCGCTGCTGCGGCTGCGCGAGGGCCAGCGCGAGATCCGCGTCCGGCTGCAGCTGTCGCATCCGGCCAGCGACGATCCGGCGCTGCAACGCGCATTGCGCACCGCGCACGCGGCGCGCACCGTCGACTGGCTCGCCGATCTGTTCCAGCGCTACGCGGCGCGGGAGCGCCAGCAGTTTCCGCCACGCCCACGTCCACGCGCAACGCCGGCCCCAGTGCCCGCTGAATCGTCCGAGCCCGCCACGCTGGCCCAGGAAGCCTGGGCGCGCTCGCCGGATTTCGGGTCCGACGTGCAACTGGCCTACCTGCTCGCGGCCTGCCTGGCCTGCGCCGATGCCGAGCGGTTCGCGGAACGGCTGGGACGGCTGTTCGCGGCCTGGCTCGTGGCAGGCGAGGAAGACCTGCGCGCCGCCGATCTCACCGCACTGCGCGCGCACGCCGCCAGGCTCGATCCGTCACGCGCGGGGCGCCGCGTGGAGATCGACGATCCGCTGATCCTGATCCACCCACCGCGCGACGCCGCGCAGGCCGGCGCGCTGCCGGACCGCGCGCTGATCTTCGAGCGGGTGTTCGCCGATGTCTGGCACGTCCAGTTGAGCGTGCCCACGGGTTGGCTGCGCATCGACACGGTCTTCACACGCCGGCGGCCCGGCAGCGGCGACCATGCCGGCGGGGCCATCGAACTGACGCTGCGGCTCGGCCCCGAGCAGCCCCCGGTGGTGCCGTGCCAGCCCGCCAGCCATGGCGCACCGTGGCCGGCGCAAGCCGTGCTCCAGTGCATGCTGCGCACGCAGAGCCGGCTCTTTGCGCACGGCCTGCTGGCGCAGTACGCGGTCCACGATATGCGCCTCAGCGTGAGCGTGCAGGACATGCGCGACGTGGTGCTTTACAACCAGCTTGGGCGCCTCGACCCCTCCAAACCGTTCCTGCCGTTCGGCCCGACGCCTGCCGTCGGCAGCCATCTGGTCCTGGGCAGCGCCGAGTTGGCCTGCAAGCCGCTACAGGCGCTGCAGGTCGACCTGAAATGGTCGGGCCTGCCCACCGCGCCGGGCGGCTTTCCCGAGCATTACGCAGGCTATCCCGGCGACTGGTCGGCCAGTGACTTCGGTGTCGGCGCGCAGGTGCTGACCGATGGGCAATGGCGCGGTGCGGATACTGCGGTGCTGTCGCTGTTCAGCACGCACGACGGCGATGGCCGCGGCGAGCGCCTGGTGCCCGGCCACCGGCTGGTGTTCCCGAGCACGGTGCTGCGCCGGTTCCAGCGCGCGGCCGCACCGGTCGCCCCGGGCCAGCCGTTCCAGTATGGCCTCGGCACGCGCGCCGGTTTCTTCCGATTCGATCTGAGCCAGCCCGCCGGCGCGTTTGGCCACGCGGCCTATCCGGCGCTCCTCGGCGCAGCGCTCACCCGCAATGCGCGGCGCAAGCGCGCCGGCCCGCTCCCGCGCGAACCCTACACGCCGGTGCTGGAAAGCCTGTCCCTGCGCTACCAGGCCAGCCAGGACATCGACCTCGTCGGGGAGCCGAACGGCGGCCATGTCGATGGGCTGGTGCAGGCGGCCTATCACCTGCATCCGTTCGGCGTTTCGCCGATGGCGCGAGCTGGCGGCCAGCCGCCCGCGCTGCTGCCGCGCTTCCCCCATGACGGCAATCTCTACATCGGCCTGTCCGGCGGCAATCCACAGGGGGCGCTGAGCCTGTTCTTCCACCTGCGCAGGGAGGCAGCGGCCGGGCGCTGGGCCGATGCCGAGCCAGCCTTGCATTGGGCGGCGTGGCGGGACGGTGGCTGGCAGCCGCTGCCGGCGCACGCGCTGGTCAGCGACGGCACGCAGGGCATGCTGCGCCCGGGCATCGTCCGGCTCAACCTGCCGGCCGGCATGGCGACGGACTGCCTCGCTGTGTCGCGTCCCGCCGGCCAGGCGTACTGGCTGCGGCTCAGTGCCGATTGGGGCTTCCTGCGGCTGGCGGGTCTCCATGGCGTGCACGCCCACGCCGTGCACGCCACGCGCTGTGCCCCGGCCGATGCCGGCATCGCCCCGGACGCGGTGCAGGTAGCCTTGCCGCCGGGCAGCATCGACCGCCCCGAGCGCAGCGTGCCGGGTCTCGGCGCGGTGGTGCAGGTCGGCCCGTCCGAGGGCTGGCGCGCCGCCGATCGCCCTGAGGCGGTGCGCCAGCGCGGTGCCGAGCGGTTGCGCCACAAGGCGCGCGCGGTCACGCGTTGGGACTACGAGCGGCTGGTGCTCGATGCCTTCCCGGCGGTGTGGAAGGCCAAGTGCTTCCCCCACCACGAGGTAACGATCGACGACGACACGGCGGCCAACCGCAGTACGCGCCATCGCCACCTTGCCAACCATCCCGGGCAGGTGCTGGTTGTGGTGGTGCCGCATCCGCATTCGGGCGACCTGTTTCGCAGCACCGAAGCCCCGCGCTTCGACGCCGCCGTGCTCGACGCCATGCAGCGCCACCTTCAGTCGTGTGCGCCGCCCGGCGCGGCCGTGCGGGTGCGCAACGCTGCCTACGAGCGCGCGCAGCTGCGCTGCATCGTGCAGCTGCGCGCCGACGCCCACCCCGGCGCGGCGGTGCGCCAATTGAACCGGGCGATCGTCGAATACCTGTCGCCGTGGCATGCGGATGGGCTCGGCGCGGAGTTCGACTGGAGCGTGCGCGCGGAGGCCGTGGAAGCGTTCCTGCGCGGCCAGCCCGGCGTGGCCGCCGTGGGCCGTGTRTCGATGCTCCATATCGTGCGCAACGACAGCCAGTTCAACGCGCTGCGCGACACCGCCACGCACGTGACCCACGGCGAGGCGCGCACGCTGCGCCCGGCGCAGCCGTGGAGCCTGCTGCTGCCCACGCGGCGTCACCTGATCGAGTTGCGCGACGAGGTCGGCCCGCTGGTGCCGCAGCGCACCGGCATCGCCCGGCTCGAGGTGGGCAATACCTTCATCGTGGGCCGTTCGCTGCCGACGTCTTCCGCGCAGGAGCGAGATGACCAGTAGGAACCGAGAATCCCTCAAACGCTATTTCCGCGAAGGCGCGCTGCCTGACGAGGACCATTTCGCCGATCTGATCGACTCGATGCTCAACATGAGCGACGAGGGCTTCCGCAAGACGGTGGAACATGGTTTCGAGGTCTATTCGCCGGTTGGTCACGATGCGTTGATCAGCTTCTTTCGCGACCAGGACCCCGAGCGGCCCGCTTGGCGCATCGGCTTCGGCGGTGAGCGCGACGCGCTGCTGGTGCAGGGCCGCGCGGCCGGTGCCGGTGAAGGGGAGGGCAAGGAGGAGGGCGAGGTGGGGCCGGCGCTGCTGTGCCTGGACCAGGCGCGGCGTATCGGCATCGGCACGGAGCAGCCTGCGGCCACGCTGGACGTGGCCGGAGCGGTGCGCAGCCGGGGGCGCCAGGGCGCGTTCGGGCGCACGCATGCGACCCCGCTGCGCGCCGACGGCACGTGGCAAGACCTGACCGACGACCTGGAGGGCTGTCAGGCGTTCGAGGTCATGGCCGGCGCGGGGCTGCGCGGCAAGGGCCGCTTCGGGATGGTCCACGCCATCGCCGTCAACACCTACAACCCCACGCTTGGACTGTTCGACTTCCTGAACCGCAAGCGCGGCATCCGCTGCACGCACGGCTACTACAGCCGCCGCTGCGACAAGCTCGAATTGCGCTGGACCGGCACCAGCGGGCGCAATGCCACGTACCGGTTGCAGATCCGCACCGGCTGCGATTTCGGGCCGGACGTGCAGATCCAGGCGCAGCTGACCCAGCTCTGGTTCGATCCGCACATGAGCGGAGGCCAGCCGTGAGCCGAACCAACCCCGCACCCATGACCGGGCCGATGTCGGGTCCGGGCGCTTCCACCGATCCGCCGCCACGCGGCACCGTGTTGCCACCCGGCGCAGTGGATGCCGACGCGCTCGGTACGGCCGCTATCGCACGGCTGTACGGCGACGCGCCGTTCAGCTATCCCGACCTGCGCGCGCGGGGCATTGCGCTCTCGCAGGCGGCCAGCGGCCAGCTCTGGACCGACTACAACCTCCACGACCCCGGCGTCACGCTGCTCGAGTCGCTGTGCTACGCGATGACCGAAGGCGTATTCGCCGCGGACGCCGACGTGGCCGACCTGCTGACCGCGCCCGATGGCCGCATCCATTACCGCCGCCACGCGCTCCACGGCGCGGAGGAAGCGTTGCCGTGCCGGCCGACCACCGAAGCCGACTGGCTGCGCTACCTGCTGGACCGCGTGCCGGCGGTACGCCAGTTGCGCCTGCGCATGCCCGCAGCGGACGGGCGATGGCAGATGGCGCTGCGCGTGGCTGATGGCGACGGCGAGGCCGCCGCGCGCGACACCGTGCGCGCCTACCTGGCCCAGCGCAACCTGGCCGAGGATCTCGATGGCGCACCCGGCATCCTGCGCCCGCGCTGGTGCGCGCTGGAGATCCGTCTCAGCGTGGAAGGCCCGCGCGAGCTTGGCGACATCCTCGTCGAACTGGTGCGCCGCTGTGCCGACATCGTCGGTGCCGCGCCGCCGCGCCAGCCAGTGCAGGCCCGCCTCGCCCAGCGCGACGCCCAGGGCCGCGTGCTGCCCACCGACGAACTGTTCGACGGCCCCGCCGTGCAGTGCGGCTGGATGGCCACGGAAGACCTTCGGCACGATCCGGCCAACCGGCTTTACTTCAGCGACCTCGCACGCGCACTCCGCGAGATCGACGGCGTGGCTGACATCAGCACGCTACGGCTCGTGCCACTTGACGCCCCGGCCACGGACGTTACCCATGACGAGGCCGGCGACAGCCTGCCGTGGCAGGGCCCGGACTGGGCGCTGCAATTGCGCTGGCCGGAAGATGCCGATGCGCTGGCACGCTGGGAAGTCAGCCGGCGCGGCAGCCGGCTCCATCTGGATACCCATGCCCTGCTGGTACGGCTGGCCGATGCTCGGCAGGCTGCGCGCGTCGCCCTGACAGCGCCACGTACGGCGCCGTATGCAGGCCAGTTGCTGCGGCGGCCCACCGGACACTACCTGCCCGATGCCCCCTACCTGTCGAGCTGGCACCACTTGCCATCGCTCTATCGGGAGGCTCACCTCGCGCCGAAGGCCGACCCGGCACGGCAGGCCCAGTTCGGCGCCTATCTTGCCCTGCTCGAACAATGGCTGGCGCACGGCAGCGCGCAGACCCAGCACCTGCGGGCACTGTTCAGCGTGGCACGCGCGTCGGCCGACAGCTACTGGTGGACGCCGCTGGACGCCACGCACATCCCCGGCCTGGCCGGGGTGCCGGCCGACACGCCGGCGGCCGTGCAGGCGGCGCTCGGCCAGGAAGACGACGCACCCGAGCGACGCAGTCGCGTGCTGGACCTGATGCTGGCGCTGCACGGCGAATCGTGCGACCAGCACAGCATCCAGCGATTCGGCGTGTACTACGATAGCGCCGCCTGGCAGGCCCATCTGCTGACTTGCAAGCGGCGCTTCGTTCAGCGGATCGTGCGCCATACGCGGGACCGCGCCGGCGGCTTCGACTACAGCCGCCCCTCACTGGGGCGGCGGGGCAATACCGCGCCGCTGCAGGAGCGCGTGGGGCTGCTGCTCGGCTTCGCCGAGACGCACAGCCGGCGCCTCGCGGGCGTGCTGGCGCGCCACGGGCTGGCCCTCGACGAACGCCCGCCGCACGTCGCCCAGCCGCCCATCGCCCCCGCCACCCGCCCGACACCCCAGGCGGGCGCGCCCGACCACCCCGAGCTGCTGGTGATGTACCCGCCGGCACGCGCGCGGCTTGTCGCGCATTACGAGGAAGACCTGGCCGAGCGCCAGGTGCATGAACGGCTGGCTTTTCACTTCCCGCAACTGGCGCCGCAGGCGCTGCCGGCAGCACTGTTCCGCTGCGCAGTTCATGCCGGGCGTTATCACCGCGTGGAAGGGGCATCGGGGCCGGAACTGTGGTTGGGGCCGGACGAAGCGGGCCATTGGTGGCCGCTGCCGGTGCGCGACGGACCCGGCGGCGTGCTGGCACCCGCGCTCTACCTGCATGAGCTGGCCTGCCGCGTGCAGCGCGAGGCGGAAGGTCTTCATCTGGTCGAACACATCCTGCTGCGCCCGCTGGGGCAGGGTGGCGGCCAGCCGGACGTGCCCGAAACCTTCTACGCCCACCGGATCAGCGTGGTGCTGCCGGGATGGACCGCACGCGGCGCGGACCGGAGCTTTCGCGATCTCGCAACGGAGACCATCGGGCTTGGCTGTCCGGCGCATGTCAAGCCGGACGTCCATTGGCTCGACACCACCGCGCTGGCCGCCTTCGAGCGGGAGTTCGCGGCATGGCTGGACGCCCGCATGGCCCACGCCCGCGACAGCGCCGCCGTGGCGCAGCTCGACGCCTGCGCCGCGCGGCTGCGGCGGCGGCTGGCCGCCCTGGCGGGAGACCCGCCATGAGGCAGGCGCATGCGATCGAGACGCTGACCTGGCACGCGCTGGGCTCCGACGACCGCGAGGCAGCGCGCGCCCATCAGGCCCGCCTCAGCGCGTTCCTGAACGGGCCCGGGCGGGCGACGATTGCCCGTGTGTTTTCGCGCCTCTCCGTGCCGGGCGAGGTGTGGCAAATTGAGCGGCTCGAAATCGACACCGGCCCGATGCCAGCGGATGGCAGCTTCGGCCAGTGGTCAGCCATTCTCGAGCGCCAACTGGCCGACGCGCTGCATCACACACTGCATAACGCGCGTCACGGCCAGCGCGGAGGGAGCATGCGTGCGGACGCCGCCGCGCTGGCCGGCATGGCGCCAAGGCCGGCGGACCACCAGCGGCTGGAGCACTTCCTCTTCTATCTGCGCCACGGACACCTGCCGTGGTCTCGCAGTGCGATGGCGGGGCGTGGGTTGTCGGCGTGGCTGGCCACGCTGGCACGGCGCACGGGGCCGCGCCTGTGGTCGTTGCTGCGCGCGCTGCGCCCCGCGGACTACGTGCTCGCGCGCCTGAGCCAGATCACGCCGTACCAGGGGTTGCAGGCGCTGGTGGCGATTCGCCATCGGGAACTGGCCGAGAGCCTCGACATGCTGGACGCGCAGATCCTCGCGCCGCTCCAGGCGCGCGGTCGCCTCAGCGCCTATCAAGTGCAGCAGCTGCAGCAGGCGTGGCGGGTGGCGGCGTTCCGCACGCTGTGGGACCGGCACGCCGGGCACCTTGGCGCAGATGGCATCCAGCGCTTGCGGCGCGAGCTTGGCGCCGCGCTGGCGCGGCAACTGGGGCAGGGCGGACTGGGCGCGTGGCGGCCCGCACGCCGGCAACCACCGGGCCGCGCCAACGATGCCGCGCTCGCCCCCCTGCTGTTTGCTGGCGTCATCGACACCGTGGCTCCCGGCGCGATGCTGGCCCCGGTGCCTGCGCGCCTCGCCCCAGGCATGCCGGGGGGCGCGCCCGAGCACGCGCGGCGACCGCTGGATGCCGCGCTGGAACGGCTTGGCACCGCACTGGACGGTAGCGTGCCACTGCACGGCGCGGCGCTGGAGGTGCTGCTGCAGGATCTGTATCGACGCGAACCCGACGTGCTGCGGGCCCGGCTGCGTGGGCTGGTGCTGCGGGACGGGCAGGCCGAACAGTGGCTGGCGCGGCACGGCGCGCCGCTGACTGGCCGTGTGCTGCGGGCGCTCGCACCGCGCGACGACGCGGCGCGCGGCGCGAGCCTCGGCGTGCACTGGGCCGAGTCGCTGCGGCAGTTTGCGCTGGCCGCGCTGGCCCGCCCGGCCGGCGTGGGCCGCGCCGCGCGACCCGGGGGCGTCTCGGCGCTGCAAGCGTGGCTCGCGGCGTACAGCCTGCGGCAACTGGCGCTGGGCGAGCGCGCACCGACCGACCAGCGTGGCTGGGAACGGCTGTGGCAGCGCGCGCTGCGGGCATGGCAGCCTGACCATCGCCCGTCGCGCCGCCCGGCGGCTTCAGTGGCTTCAGCGGCTGCAGCGGTTTCATCGGCGCCCATCCAGGCCGTTCCAGGCCCTCAGGCTGTCYAGGCCATGCAGGGATCGACGGCAAGGCCGGCGACGTATGCGCCACAGACGCCTCGTGCGTTGGCCGGCCGGCTCGACTGGGACGCGATTCACCGCATCGCTTCCCGCACACTGCGGATTGCCCATCTGCTCGCCTTGCCGCAGCGTCCCGCCGCGCGGCGGGACTGGATGGTGCGGCGGCAGGCGACGAGCTGGTTGGCCGATCCCGCGCTGTGTGCCGACTGGATTGCGGTGACGCGGCCCACACAGCGCTGGGCGCTGTTGGGCGTGCTGTTCCCGCGCGAGCTTGGCACGTTGCGCGAGGCCAGCGCCGCGTTGGCGCAGACCGCGGCGCTGCTGGGTCCCGACCTCTCGGCAGCGGCGCGGGCGCGCAGCCACTGGCGCTTTCTCGCACACCATGTGCTGGTGGAGCAGCGGCCGATCACGGCGGCATCGCTCGCGCGGCGCCATGCCTTGTACCTGTATCGCGAGCAGGGCCACGGCGCAGGGGCGCTTGGCCAGTGGCTGCGGCGTGTGGCGCAGGCCAGTGCCAGGCCGGAGGCGCCCGAAGCCACGCCCCCGCTTGCGCCGCCGGTGAAGCTGGCGAAGCTGGGGCAGTGGGGTCGGCTGGGGCGCTGGTGGCGGCGTGGGCATGCAGCCCCGGCGTCCTTGCCGGCGCCAGCCCTGCCTGCAGGCGCCATCCGTGCCTTGCACGCTGCACCCACCGAAACCGAGCAATGGGAAGCCCGCCAGCCACTGGACTGGCCGCTTCCGCCATCGACAAGGAATTCACCCGTGGCCGACCGCCCAACCCCTCCGGCGCCGGCGCGCCCCGAAGCCGCCGTGCTGGCCGAACTCGCCGCGCTGGAAGCCGCCATCGCAACGGGCACGCATTACGTGTCCGATGCCGGGCTCGTGTTGCTGGCCAACTATAGCCAGCAACTGTTCCGCATGCTGGACCTGCTCGACGGTCCGCGCCTGCGCGATGCGCGGGCGGCATCGAAGGCGGTGCGCTGTCTGGCGTGGCTGGCGCACGGTCACGACGACGCCAGCGAGCCCGAGTGCATCCTGCCGAAGCTGCTTTGCGGCATGCCGCTCGGCGAGCCGCTGTCCGCGCCTGCGGAAGGCCCGACCTGGCTCGACACGGAGACGCGCGCGGTACTCGACAGCCTGCTGGGCGCGGTGATCGCCCACTGGAAGACGATCGGCCAGACCTCCCCGGATGGCCTGCGCGAGACGTTCCTGCGCCGCGAAGGCCGGTTGGTGCGCGAGGAAGCCGCCGCCGGCACGCACTGGCGCCTGGTGGTACGGCCTGCGCCGTTCGACATGCTGCTGGACCGCCTGCCGTGGTCGTACGCCACCATCAAGCTGCCCTGGATGCAGGAGGCGCTGTATGTCGACTGGCGCTGAGGTGGACATTGCCCTGCACGCCGAGGCGTTGCGGCGCGAACTGGACTGGCTTGTCGCCGCGCTCGATGCCCGCTTCCGGCAGCATTTCGCGCAGCCGGCCGGGGCGTCTCCCGCAGCGCATGGCGACGCGACCGAGGTGGCGCCGGACGTGCCGCCGCCGCCCGCGCTGCCCGCCGGCAGCGCGTTGTCCGTCATCGTGACGCAGCACGGGCTCGCGGCCCACGAGCGGCTGGTGCTGGCGCTGGCGCTGGCACCGCACCTGCGGCCCTCTGCGCTCGACCTGTTTTTCGTCAAGAACCGCGATTTCGACCGGGGCTTCACTGAATTCGGCGGCAGTCGGGCGCAGCACCACGGCGGCTTCCTGCCGAGCGGGGAAACGGCCATCTTCCTGCTGGCTGGCGAGGACCTGGCCGCCCGGATCGCCGCGCTGGCCCTGTTCGACCCCGATCATGCGTTTGCGCAAGCAGGCCTGCTGCAGCTCGATGGGGAGATCGGTGGCGAACCGCAGTTGAGCGGCGCGCTGCGCGTCAGCGCCGAGACGCTCCAGCGCCTGCAGACCGGCGTCTGGCACAAACCCGACTACAACGCGCAGTTTCCGGCGCGGCGCATCGCCACGGCGCTGGCGTGGGACGACCTCGTGCTCGCGCCGGACGTGATGGACGAGATCGAGATCGTGCGCACCTGGCTGCGCGACGGCCCGGCCCTGATGGAGACCTGGGGCCTTGCCAGGACCGTCAAACCCGGCTACCGCTGCCTGTTCTACGGCCCACCCGGCACCGGCAAGACGCTGACCGCCACGCTGCTGGGGCAGGACGCGGGCGTGGACGTGTACCGGATCGACCTGTCGATGGTGGTCTCCAAGTACATCGGCGAAACCGAGAAGAACCTTGCGCGCGTGTTCGACCAGGCGCAGAGCCGGCGCTGGGTGCTGTTCTTCGACGAGGCGGACGCGCTGTTCGGCAAGCGCTCTGCCACGCAGAGCAGCAACGACCGCCACGCGAACCAGGAAGTGGCCTACCTGCTCCAGCGCGTGGAGGACTTCCCGGGCACAGTGATCCTGGCCACCAATTTGCGCGGGAACCTCGACGAGGCCTTCTCGCGCCGCTTTCAGTCGATGATCTATTTCCCGATGCCTGATGCAACCCAGCGGCTGCGGCTGTGGCGCAGCCTGATCCGCGAGCCGGGGCGGCTTGCGGCCGATATCGATTTGCCGGAGCTGGCCGAGCGGCATGAGCTGTCTGGCGGGGCCATGGTCAACGTGCTGCGCTTCGCCGCCTTGCAGGCCCATCGGGAGGGCGCGGTGCAGATTGGGGCCGGGCATCTGTTGCACGGCATCGCGCGCGAGCTGCGCAAGGAAGGGAGGACACCATGAGGCCAGCGCGGCGGGGTCTTGCGGCGGCGCTATTCGCGGCCGGGCTCGGGTTGCTCTGGCCTGCCCCGGCGGCAACGCCGGGGCAGGCATCGGCCGGGGTGGCCCCGCCTGCCCCGGCTTCCGTGCCGGCTTCGGCTGCCGTGGCGGTGCCGGCGTCCGCGCCGGCCGGTGCGCCGCTGGCGGTGGTGACGGTGGTCGCCTCGGCGCCGGCTGCGCTGTCGTGCGCGGTGGCGCCGGGCCAGCCCGTGCCCGATCAGTGCATTGCCGATGCCGACCCGCTGTCGTTCGAAAAGACGGCTGTGACCACGCTGCCGGCGGCGGTAGAGAACCTGCCGTATACGTACCGCTTCCGCGCCACGGGTGGCGAGCCGCCCTACGTGTTCCGCGCGGCTGACAACGGCTTGCCGGAGGGCCTGGCGCTCGATGCGGCCGGTAACGTGCAGGGTGCCACGGCGAGACGCGGCCGGCACACCTTCCTGGTCGAACTGCGCGACCGCTGGGGACAAGGCGTGCGCCAGCGCTTTGCGCTGAACGTGGTCGGGCCGCGCGCGCCGTCGCCGGCACGGCCGGCTTCCACGCCCGCCGCCGATCCGCCGATCCAGACCGTGCCGATCGCGGCCACGCAAACCCCGCTGCGAGGGCGCACGCTGATCGATACGTGGCTGCTGACCGAGGCTGTGCTCGGCAAGATCGCCCCGCCCGCGGCACCGCCGGCGCCGGAGGGCGAGGCCGAAGGCGAGGGGGCGGGCCCATCGACGCCCCCGGCGCCCCCGGCACCACCGGCGCCAGACCCCGATGGCCTCGACGAACTGAGCGAGGCCGGCGCCAGCCAACTGGCCACACTGTTGCAGCCGTTGGTCAATGTGGAATACCCGACGCGCGCGCTGTTCACCGCGGCCCTCGATGCGCGTGTCTGCACCTACGCGGCGGAGCTGACCGCCAAGGTCGCGCTCGATACCGGCAAGGCCGCCCCCGGTGCCGCGCAGTGGCGCGAGCGCTGCCTCACGGCATGGCAGGGCCCGCCGCCGAAGACGCCGCCCCAACTGGCCGAGACGCCGGTCAAGTGGCAGGACCTGCCGGCTACGCTGCTGCCGCCGCGCGTGCGCGCCTGGCTGGTCGAGCAGGCCATGACCAGCCACGATGCCGCCAAGGCCGTGGCACCGGGCTGGTCAGGCACCGGCTGCAACTGCTTCGTGTCCGAGTCCACCGGCAAGGTCTATGGCATGGTGCCGAACTGGAGCGATCCGAAGACCGGGCCAAAGACCGACTTCGGGCTCTATGACCGGCTGGTCGGCTATGCGCAGCCGTTCGACGAGGACGGCAACGTCACGCCCCTCGCGCCCGATGCGGCGCAGATCGACTTCCTGCGTGCGATCCACCGTTATGGCAGCAAGCTGGACGTGACGCTCTATCGCAAGGACTGGCAGTTTCTGCTGCGCCTGCCCGAGACGCAGCGGCGGCGCGTGGCCGAGGAGGCCGCACGGCAGGCGCTGCGGCTGATCGACACGCCGCTCCGGCGGCTGGACACCCGCTGGGAGGACCGCGTTCCCGGGCTGGCTGGCGAGAGCCATGTCGGCGACGGCATCACGCTGTTCCTCGACCAACCGCCGTTGCCCGGCGATGCGCGCTACGCCGCGTTCGACGACTTCCGCAACCGTCTGGTGCACGCGCTGATTGCCGAGATGCGCCAGCGCCACCGCCACTACACGCTGAACCTGATGGTCCAGGCGGCGGACCTCGTGCCTGCGCTGCGCCACGGCGACGAGCCGGCCACTGCTACGGCGCCCAAGCCGTCCAATCCGCCCACGCCCGCCGCACGGGGCAGGGCGCCTCCGCCGCCGGCGCCGCCGGCTGACCCTCCCTCTGCTACCTGGACCTTCGACGGGCTGCTCGACTATCTGGTGCGCGCCGAGGATCCGCCGTTCCGGGATGGTCGCATCGCCGTGGGCGCGGGTGGCTATCGATCCCACACCAATGTCACCGTGCGTTACCTGGTGGCGCTGCCGGAGCCGACCACGCTGAGCAAGAAGACGCTGCGCGAGGCCGTGGAGAGCACGCCGGCGCTGGCCGGCACCAACCGGGCAATCCTGATGCGGCGCATCCTGCCGCTGGTGTCGGTGGGCAGCAGCCAGGCGCAGCAGATGAGCGACGACATGGCTTACTTCAACG
This sequence comes from Cupriavidus sp. 10L43_2, assembly GCF_056395265.1. Taxonomy (NCBI): domain Bacteria; kingdom Pseudomonadati; phylum Pseudomonadota; class Betaproteobacteria; order Burkholderiales; family Burkholderiaceae; genus Cupriavidus; species Cupriavidus sp. 10L43_2. The sequence continues at coordinate 8,619 of NZ_JBFTJE010000024.1, read as the reverse complement.
ACAACTTCGGCGGGGTGGCGCTGTGGCCGCAGCCGGTGGCCGATGCCACGTTCACCCACCTGGTGGAAACCACCTTGCGTGGCACCATCCTGGCGGGCGAGACGCGCGAGGGCGCGCTGTGCAATCTGGTCTGCGACTGGCGCTGGGCGCTGCGCGCGGCGTTCTGGCTGCTGCTCGGCATCGCGGCCGTGTCGTTGGCCGCGTTGCTCCTCTCGTGCCGTATGCGCGCGCTGGGCCGGCCGTACCAGCTTTATGTCGTGGTGGCGGGCATTGTGCCGCTGGTGATCGGCGGGCTGCTGTTGCGCTGCGATCCCGACCTCGCTTCCGCGAACTTCAGCAACCAGCTGCTTTTCGCGGTACTGGCGGTGGTGATCGTCGCGCTGCTGGTGCCGCTGCTCAAGCCCAAAGTGCAGAGGCCCTGAGCCATGGCGAAGCGCTTGCTACTGGCTCAGGCCCTCGCGCATCGCGTAGCGCGTCAGCTCGGCGATGCTGCGGATGCCGAGCTTGCGGAAGGTGTTCTCGCGATGGCTGGCGATGGTTTTGTCGCTGAGAAACAGCAGGCGGGCGATCGACTTGGTGCTGTGCCCCTCGGCAAACAGCTGCGCGATCTGGCGCTCGCGCGCGGTCAGCTGCGGCAGCCGCAGCGGCACCTCCACGGCGGCGGGGCTGCGCGCGGCGTGGAGCACGCCGCCGATCAGCTCGCCGCTCAGGTAGACCTGGTTAGCCATCACGCGGCGCACGGCGCGGGCCAGTTCGTCGTAGGAGTTTTCCTTCAGCACATAGCCCGATGCGCCGGCGTCGAGCGCCGCGATGACTTCCTGGTGCTGGTTGTTGACGGACAGGCACAGCATCTTGCACGGCATGGACTCGGCGGCCAGCCGGCGGATGGCCTCCATGCCGTTCATGATCGGCATGCCGATGTCGAGGATCGCCACGTCCGGCCGGACCGAGCGCACCAGGTGAAGCAACTCGATGCCGTTGCGGGCCTGGGCCAGCACTTCCATGTCGGCTTCACGCTGCAGCAGTGCGATCAGGCCCTCGCGGATCATCGCGTGGTCGTCGGCGACCACGATGCGGATGGTCATGGCGCGCCCGCGCCCGGCCAGCGGACGCGCGCGCGCACGCCCCGGCCTGGCGCAGTCTCGAGAGCGAGTTCCGCCCCGACCTGGCGCAGCGCGCCCGGCAGCCCGCGCAAGCCGCAGTGGCCGCGCGCGGGCTGGTGGAGCAGGGCGGCGTCGAAGCCGGGGCCGTCATCGGCGATCGTAATGTCGATGGCGCCATCGACCCCGCGCAGGGCCAGCGCCACGCGCGCCCCCGACGCATGCTTGCCGGCGTTGGCGAGCAGCTCGCGTATCGCGCGCAACAGCACACGTGCCACCGCCGCTGGCGGATCGGCGGGCAGCGGCGCCGCATCGACATCGATATGGATACCCTGCCGGCTCTGCTGCCGCGCGGCCTCTACGATCCGCGCGCATTGCACCGGAAACGCGCATGGGGGCTCCGGGGCTGCCGGCGTGGCCGCATCGAGCAGGCCGGCAATCACGTCGCGCGTGGTGCGCAGTGCGTCCTTGACGAGTTGGCGGCCGTGGCGCAGCGCCGCGTCGCGCGGGTCGCTGCTCGTGCTTGCGGCAGCGGCGGCGGCTCCCTGGGTGGCCGTGTCGATCTGGATCAGCGCGAACGAGAGGCGTTGCGCAAGGTCGTCGTGCAATGTCTGGGCCAGGGCCGCGCGGGCGGCGGGGTCAAGCGCGGTATGGCTGCCCCGATGGTAAGAGACGGCACGCAAATCGTCGAAGTGCGATGCCGGCACAGGCAATGAACCACTCATCATTCGTCCGAATTCCCGAAAAGACTCAACAGCTCTCCGGCAATGCCTTTGCATTGGACGCATGGTTGCGGCGCCGTCAGCCGGGATTTTGGCCGGCCTCGTACAGGATGGAACCTGGGGGCCGACGCGTATCGGACAGTACTATAGATCGCGTACCCGCTGCGCATCCTGCGGAAAAAACGCGTAAAACAACGAGCGATTTCTTCTTGTTTAATCGAGATGTAAGCGGCGTTTAATCCCGTATCGCGCCGCGATAGCGGGGCGCTTAGTCCCTGGCGCCTCCGACCACTTCATGTGACATCGTCGCGTGACATTCGATTGACTAGTATTGGATCCACCCTCAAGTAGACGGAAGAAGACGGACCTGCCATGCGCCTGAAAGTGGAAAAGCCCCATCGCCCCGAAGCCAGCCACGCATCGCCGCGCGCGCGACGGGAGCCTGAGAACGCCCACGACGCCATGCACGACGGGCGCCTGCAGGCGCCCGTCCAGCGGCAGGCCCAGGACCTCGCCAGCCATGGCGAGCGCGCTAACGCGCTGCGGGACCGGCAGGCGATGGCCGATGCGCGGTCCGATGGCCTGCCGGCACAGCTGAAGTCGGGGATCGAAGCGCTCTCGGGCATGTCAATGGACCACGTGAAGGTTCATTACAACTCGCCAGCGCCGGCGCGCGCGCAGGCATTGGCTTATGCCCAGGGCCACGACATTCATCTGGCGGCCGGTCAGGCGCATCACTTGCCCCACGAGGCGTGGCACGTCGTGCAACAGGCGCAAGGCCGCGTGCAGCCCACACGCCAGCTCAAGGCGGGAATTCCCGTCAATGATGACGAAGCTCTCGAGCGGGAGGCTGACCGGATGGGCAGCCTGGCGCTGGCAGGGGGGCAGGGCACGGCAGCGCCCCGGTCTGGCGTGGCGGCCGCGCACGGGGCTATCCAGCGAAAGCCAGACGCGTATGGCGACGTCGAGCATGCGACAAAGAAGGCCGGCAAGCAGGCGGAGGGCCATCCCGAGGCGCCGCTCGATGCCTCGCTCAAGTTCCAGCGTTTCCGCAAGCTGAACCGCCTTGCCGGCGCGCTCTACCAGAACCGGGCGGTGCCCCATATCGACCCGGTGGTGACGGGGCTGAAGACCTTCCTGGTGACCGTCGATACCGATCTCGGCCTCACCGAGGCGACCATGCCGGCCGATGACGGCATTCACCGCGACAGCGTCAGCGCACTCCAGGAGGCCGTGAAGCCGGACACCGCCCTCACGCCGCAGGACTACGAGGCATACAGTTTGCTCGGGCCGCTCGATTTCTGGCTCGAGAACCAGCACAGCTCGGACGATGTCCAGCTTGAACTGCGCAAGCTGCGCCTGAGAATGGCCGAGCGCCCCGGCGTCAGCATCGTCGCGCATCGCGGCCATGGTCCCACCAACCGCACGCGCGGCGGGCTGATCCGCCAGACCGATCTGCGCCGCACCGGCAACCCCGCGGAAAACTCGAAGTCGGCGTTCGACGCGGCCTATGCCCAGACCACGCGCACCCCCACGGCACCGTCGCTGGACGGTATCGAGTGCGATGTCTTCCTGTCGCAGGACGATGTGCCGATCCTCAGCCACGAAGGCAACATCAAGGAACAGCTCTCTGACGCGCAAAAATTGGTGCACCACGCACTGGTTGGCGACAACACGCATATCGAGGACCTGACCGCTGCCCAGCTGACCGGCATCCAGCGCACCGCCAGTGCCGACAGCGCATTCCTGACATTGAGGGGCTTCCTCGACGGCACGCTTGGCGTCGCGCAGTCTTACTTCACGGCCAGTGGCAAGCCGCTGCGGGTGGAAATCGAAATGAAGGGACACCAGGCCGACGAGAAGATCACGGCGGCAACCAACCTGATCACGGGGCCGAATGCGAAGCAGCGCAAAAAGGATGAGAAGACGCGGCTGGAGGCCGAATACAGCGGCAAGCTGGAGGGTGCGGTCGCCAAGGCCATCAGCCAGTTCAAGAAGGCGCATCCCGAGCCCTGGTGGGAAATTATCCTGTTCAACAATTCGCCCGATGCGGCGAAGCGCTTCGACGACCTTCGCAAGAAAAAGCCGCACCTGGGCCAGATCTACACCGGACTCGGCTCGAACAACACCGTCCATGGTGCCGACGCCCGGGTGGACGAACTGCGCATGGCGGCATCGGGCGAAAACCTGGCGCTCATGAAGGGCAACAAGAACTTCATCGTGACCTATGTGCCCGGGGCGGAACGCGCGGCGGAAACCCCCGACGCGCCTCTGGGCGACCTTGATTTCGCGCCCACCCAGAAGCCCGAGTATGTGGACCGGGTCAACAACGAGATGCGAGACACCACGGGGGCCCAGTCGACCATCATCTATCGGATTCTGGCCGAGACGGCCGGCGCGAAGAACGTGCACCTGCTCACGGACATGCCCCGCAACGCCGGATACTACAAGGGCATGCAGGCGCTGGCGGCGGACCTGAACGGCAAGGCGCCGAATGCGATGCATATCGCCTGGAACGGGCTGCGGGAGGACCAGAAAACGGCCGTGCGGACGCTGGTGCTGGTCTCCCCGGAGACCTATCCGGAGGCCTACCGGCGGATCTTCCACCACCAGCGGCGACGCGGAAAGCGGGGGCTGTGACAGGGCGCCACCGCTGGCGCCCGGCGTCTGCTTCTAGTCGTCCAGGTAGGCCGTGAGCGATTTCTCGCTGCCCACGGGCCCGAAGATCGGCTTGTGGGCCTTCGTGGCCTTCCAGCGCTTGCTTGCCGTGCGCTTCTCGCGCAGCGACTTGACCGAGGTGTCGGTGTAGAACTGGTCGAGATTCACCTGCAGGTCGGACAGCATCGTGAGCTTGTCCTCCAGCGCCTGGCGCTCGTCTGTGTCCACGGTCTTGTCGAGTTCCATCTCCAGACCAGTCTCCATCTTGTCGATCAGGGCTTTCTTGCGCTTCAGGTAGTCGGACTCCAGCCGCGTGACGTGGAAGTCCGTACCGTGCTGCTGGTTCGCCCATTCGACGCGCCGCTTCAGCAGCTTGCGGCGCTTCGTATGCTTGCGGTCGCGCTCCTCGGCGGTTTTACGGCCGGGGCGCGCCGGGCGCGCCGAGTCCATTTCGTCGATCAGCTGCTTCTGCGAAGCCACCTTGGAAAGCGTGGCCAGACTGACCGTGAACAAGTCCATCCTCGGCTTGTTCTGGAAGATGTTCTCATCGACGTCCATGACGCTGGCGTCGCTGTGCGTCCCATAGTCTTCTGCATCGGACTGGTCATCGTCCGACTCCTCGCCGCGGGTGCTGAACTTCGGGAAGCCGAGCGTGTTCTGCACGTAGGTGGTTGCCTCGTCCGGCGTCGTCAGATGCGTGCCGTCCATCTGGGTCATCTGCTGGGCGAAGGCGTTGTTCAGGTGCAGCCGCTGGGTGAAGAAATTCTCCGGGGAGGGCGCCTTGTTTTCCGGCAGGGCCCGATAGGCGAGTTCTAGGATCTGCTTGGTGCAGAGGAAAACGGCCTTGTAGGTGGCACCGTCGAGGGTGCTCTGGGGCAGCGGCCGGTTGACATCCATCAGTGCGGAGAACGCCAGCTCGGGCTGGTCCGGTTCGGTGGGCTTGGGGGGCAGGGTCCTGCCGAAGCCGTGGCTGGCGTCGTGCACCAGCATGGCCTTGGACTTTTCCAGCTCGAACTGGCGGAACCGGTTTTGCCCGGCCTCCTCGTCGGTCGGGCCCTGCTTCCGGCGCCCCTTCAGTTGCGGATGATTGAACGCCTGATATTGCAGGGCATGCTGCACCATCAATTGGATGTCGGCGTCCATCCGGACATCGACATGGAGCTTCATGCGCTCGAAATTGTCCACCGCGGCCTGGGCGGCCTGCTTGGCCTGTTCGGGATCCATGCCCTGGGTGGCCGCTGCAAGGATCGAATGGAGGTCGACGTACGAGAAATCGCCCACCGGATCGGCCTCCACGGCCTCTGTATCCGAGTCGTCGTCGCTACGCTTGCGCTTCTTCTTGTTTTCCGCTTTGGTCTTCGCCTCCTGCTCTTCTTGCGCCAGATGCCGATGGGTCCGCGAGCGCGCTTCCGGATAAGACGCGTCCACGTTCCGGGTGGTATGCAGGCGGCGGCCAATCTGTTTCAGCGCGAACCGTTCCAGGCGGGGGTCGTCGAGCTTGTCGAGGAGTTCATGCGTGTTCAGCGTGCCATGGTCGCCCTTGGTGGCGAGCGCAACCAAGGCGGCGATCTGACTGGGCGTGGCCTCGTCGCCATAGAGTTCCCTGGCGAGCTTCCCTGCGGCGGCCCGGCTGCTGATGTCGCGCAATTCCTCATCCTTCTTGTAGACGAACTTGCCTTGCAGGACCGGAGACGTGCCGGCGGCAGTCAGCGACGCGAGCGCCTGGCGCTGATGCAACTGCCGGGGCGAGCGGTCGACCAGCGCCTGCCGGCCGCCCGCCGCCACCGGCGTCGCCGATCGCTCGGCGGAGCCGGGTTCCGTGGCATGAGGATCAGGGGCCTTTTTCTGCCTCGTCAGGGATTCACGCATTGGGATCGCTGGAAGGTTGGGATTGCCGAGGACACTAGCAGGCCGCTCGCGTGTTGTCCACGAGGGCCGTGGTGGGTATTCGATGCGCTCGCACCAGCCACCCCCCGATTGGGGGATGTGGCATATCGCCGGCGCTGATAGAGTCGCGCGCAAGCTGCCCCGTTGAGGGCGCAAGTGGCCGCCGGCTCAAGGCTTGGGCGGCCCTCTCTATATAGATACGGGTTGGGGCCATGTTCTCACACGCTATTGCCGGCGCGCGCGCTGCCGGCCTTGCCTTGCTCGCCGCGGCCTTGCTCGCCGCCTGCGGCTCCGATGATCCCCCCGAAAGCCCGACCGTCACGCCCGCGGCAGCGCGCCTGGTGGTCGACACCGGCAGCGCCGCGCCGGTGGCGGGTGGCACGCTGACGCTCAAGGCGACGCTGCTGGCCGCCGACGGCACCGAGGTGAAGGGCGCGAGCTTCGCCTGGACGTCTTCCGATCCGGCCGTGGCCACCGTGGCGAGCGCCTCGGACAAGGCGCCAGCCGCCTCGGCATCGGTCATGGGGCCGGTCGGCACCTACGCCACGATCCAGACCCTGGCCGCCGGCGCGGCCAACATCACGGCCACGGCGACGCTGGCCGATGGCAGCCGCATCAGCAGCATCACCCATCTGGTGGTGCAGGCCGCGCCCGCCAAGTCGTACACCCTTGTGCTGACCCCGGCGAGTCTGGTCGTGACGGCCGGCGGCGCCGCGCAGACCGTGACCGTCGCCGTGCGCCGCTCGGACGGCGTGGACGGGGCAGGGGATCTCACCAACTGGGCGTGGACAACGGATGGCGCCAGCTTCGTGGCCACCCCAGCCGCCGACGGCCACAGCGCCCAGGTGGCGAGCCCTGTCTCGGCCGTCGCCGCCGCAGCCGGCGTGCTGACGGCCTGCGCCGACGCCCCGGCTGGCGGACGGCTGTGCGCCAATGCGGCGCTGTCGCGAGGCGCTGCACCGACGATCTACACCGTGGGCGGCACCGTGTCGGGCCTGGCTGCGGGCAAGAGCCTGCAACTGGCCGACACCAATGGCGACACCCAGGTCGTCAATGCCAACGGCAGTTTCGCGATGCCGGCTTCGCGCGCTGTCGGCACGGCCTACAACGTCACCGTGGCCGGCCAACCCGCCGGGCAGACCTGCACGGTGGGCAATGGCAGCGGCACGCTCGCGGCGGCCAGCGTGACCAACATTGCGATCACCTGTGTGCAGGCGCAGTTTGCCGTGGTGGCCAACAGCACAGACCGCACCTTATCTGTCTACCGGATCGACCCGATCAGCGGCGCGCTCGCCGCGGTGCAAGGTAGTCCGTTTGCGGCCACGGGGCAGATCGCCGATCTCGCCTTTTTGCCGTCGGGACGGGTAGCGTACGCGCTGATGCGAGACACAGACAGATTGATGCCATTTGCGCTGGACCCGGCATCCGGCGTTTTGGAAGCCGTGCCAGCTGCCGCGATACCGAGTCCAATCGCGGGAGTTAGAACCATCGCCGTGTCGCCCTCTGGGCAGTCGTTCTACGTAGGCTTGGATTCTGGCTGGACATTTCGGTACGACGTGGATGCCGCCAGTGGTATGCCGCGTGGCTGGACTAGCAACATCAAGGTGGGATCCGCAACGCAGGCGGGGACGGCTATCGCGATTTCACCCGACGAACAGTGGATCTACGTGGCCGGCACGAGTGCGGATGCGGTCACGACGTTGCGGGGCGATCTTTATATCGGATTTTTTGCTGACACGCCTTCCGGAGGCATCGGACCGAATGCGGCTGTGCTTTCGCCGAACGGGGCGTTTCTCTATACCCCTAACATGGGCAGCGGCACCGTCGGCGTTCATGCACTGGCTGCCGGTTCTGGCCTCATTGTCGGTACCAACGCGTTTGCAGTGGGTTCGGCGCCGACCGATATCGCGATGGCACCTTCCGGCCAGTTTGCCTACGTGGCCAACAGCGGCAGCAACAATATTTCGTCTCTTCAGATCGATGCCACAACAGGCATGCCGACAACGGCTCCGGTGAATGTTGCTGCCGGGATAGGCACCCAAAGGCTGCGCGTGACGCCGAACGGGAAGTTTCTGTACGCGCCGGCGCTCAATGGATCGGTCTACGGCTACGCGATTAACGGGACGAGCGGTGCCTTGACCGCGGTGCCGGGCAGCCCATTCCCCACCGGCAACGGCAACGTGGCGATCGCCATTGTCGAGCCGAGGCCCTGAGGAGAGGCGGGCCGGTTGCGGTTCCAGCAGGACCGCAAC
>NZ_JBFTJE010000023.1:0-89123 GCF_056395265.1 Cupriavidus sp. 10L43_2 | reverse complement strand
ACCAGCTTTAATCCTTTCAGGGACACGGCGAAATTTACGATCGCCGTCACAAAGGCCCATCTCTACGTCGCCGAGCGAATGGAGACGGACAGCTATGTAAGAGAGTATCCACTCGCCCCTGAGGTCGATCTGCGCAAACCCTATCCTCCAGGATTTCGCGGCAGCACGTTCGCCGCGTCGAAGCGACCCGGATACCTGGACGGCCTCCGCTCCCCCTCCGGTCAGGAGCGTTTCACCTGCGACCCGTCCATCCGCCCAGCCACTCTTCCCGAGCCAAAATGAAACAGCCCGTTTGCCTTGGTGATGACACCAGCCACGGCGGCAAGGTCAAGACCGCCTCGTCCTCGTTTTCGTTGAATGGCGGTCGCAGGGCCGCGTTGGTGGGCGATCTCGTATCGTGCCCGTTGCACGGCGACAACCCCATCGTCGAAGGTGGCAAGGGATTTTCCGATCTCGGTCGCCCTCTTGCCGTCGGCGGCTGCCGCACTCAGTGTGGCAGCGTCCTGATCGCCAGCCACCCGGGAGTGACCATCACATGACATTGAAATGGCGTATGGCCGAGGTGCATGAAGCACCGCCGACCGCACCGATTCCGGTCTGGATCTATGTCTTCCTGTATGGGGTCATCGAGATAGCGGCCATCATCGTGACGGTATCCGCGTGGCCCCAKGGGGAACCAACCATGACGCGCTGACGCTGGCCGGCATCGCACCCGCCGCGGGACAAACTCGGCTCGAGCAAGTGCTCGAGCGCATGCTGGCGACGCTGGCGTCTTCGCTGATGCGACTATCCGGCGCAAGCGCGCTCGAAGTCATGTTGATCACTGACACGGAAGCCGACACCGTCGAGGTCTTGCGAGCCTGGCGCAAGCTGTCGCTGCCCGGCACGCCCAAGGTCAGATGGCTCGCGCATGCCGACGACTCGCCCATGATCGAAAAGTGGTTCGAAACCGGCCCTCCGGCTGACTACTGGCTGGTGCTGGCCTGTCAGCTCCACAGCGGACCGGACGCCGGCACACCGTCCTGTTCGGAGGCCGCCGCCGCGCTGCTCTTGTCGACGTCCGCAGTCCTCCAACGATCCCGTCAAACGCTCAAACCCCAGGCGTACTTGTTCAGGCCGATTCATGCCGAGTCCGATGCGATGGAGGACGCCCTGTCCACGCTAGTCATGGCGGGACAGGTGCCGTCGGCCAAGGTCCGGCACTACTGGCACAGCAGGCTGGGCAAGGCGACGCGGCACGCGGGCAAGACCGCATTGGAAGAGGCCGGTTTGCAGGTGGCCACCCATGATCTCGACCACGCCATGGGCAAGCCGGGGCCCATCAATGGATGGCTGCTTTATGCGCTGGCAGGACGCATGGTCCGGCACGGGCAGGGCGCGCAGCTGGTTGCGACGGCCGACCGCCATGGCGCCGTGCTCGGTATTGTCGGCGCTCATCCGGGAGCGCATGCGAGCGAACCTTGCGAGAGCGCCTATCTCGCCTCCGGCGTCTGGGCACTGGCAGTGACCGCGCTGGTCATCCTGATCACCATAATGAAATCACGCAGCACGGAGGGCGGGTCTGAGGCCTGGTACTGGCTACTCCTGACCGGGTTTATCCTGACTATTCCAGCGCGCGTCGCCATCAATGCATGGACACGAAAGCGGGCGACTGAGAGATTTGACAGCCTCTACTTCGGCTGACCGCCCGCCTGCGTCAGCCTACCGCGACTTCACCACGGCCTCCTTGCACGGATCCTTCCTGTCGACCGGCGCCACGCGTACCACCTCGTCGAAGCCTTCCCCGCCGCTGCCATCCTCCAGATAGCCCACGCTGAGCACTTTCGCGGCGTCGGCGCGGATCCAGCGGGGCACGCCGAGGTCGCGGCGTACGTGGCCGTTACCGGCGATCAGGACGGCGCCGCGGCTGGCGTAGGGGGCTAGCGTCCGGGCCATCACGGCGTCGCGGGCGGCCTGGGCGTTGAGCATGCCGGGCAGCATCGCCTTGGGGAAGTTGCCGCAATGGCCGGCATCGAGCGTCGCGGTCTGCGCGGCCACGACTTCCATCGGCAGCGGCTTGTCCAGCCCCAGCGCGGCCTGCTGGTCCGGCGGGAAGACCGCGCCGAGCCCGCCGCGGACGATCTTCGCGGCATCGGCGCGCGAGAGGTTCGCGGCCAGCAGCGGCAGGTCATATTGGAGCGCCAGCGCCACCACGGGCCGGTACAGCGGCCACTGCCAGCCGGCCGCGCTGCCGGCCTGGGCGATCAGGTAGTCGGCATCGCCCGGCCGTTCCTTGCGGGCGCGGTCGATGTCGGCCTGCCGCTCGCGGTCGAACTGCTCCATCGCCACCGCCGGCCGCCAGCCGGCTTCCACGGCGCGGGTCAGCGCCTGGAGCCGGGCCGCCTGCGCGGCGCCGTTGTCGTGGACCTCGCCCAGCAGCACGTACTGGCGGCTGGGGAAGGTGGCGCCGATGGCCGCCGGCGACGGCGGCTGCGTCGCGCAGCCGGCCAGCATCGCGAGCGCCATGCCAAGGATCGTCGCGCGCATCATGGCTTCGCTCCGGACGTGGCTTGTTGGGACGCCTGTTGTGACTCCGGCACGTACACCATCGACCCATCCTTCAGCCGGTAGGCCACGCCGGCCTTGATGCCGTCGCCGCTGCCCACCTGCCCGCTGGCCTGATAGCGCACGATGTTCTCCCCCTGCCGCGACACGATTTCCATATTGGGCTTGCCCGGGTTGGTGATGACCGTCACGTCGTCGTGCGTGAACGGGTTCATCGGGTTCTGGGCGATGGCCACCAGCAGGGCGGCAATCACCACCAGGAATACGTCGATCAGGTTGACGACCGACAGGATCGGGTCGTCGGCCTCGCTTTCGTCCAGGAATCTCATCGGACCGCCTCGCGCGCCTGGCCGAGCCAGACCAGTTCCTCGGCCAGCCAGCGGCGGCGCACATTGACCACCCAGAAGGTGATGCTCGCCGCGATCAGCGCCAGGATCACCGCCGAGAACGCGATGGTCAGGTTCTCGCCCACATTGGCGAGGTTGCCGCCGGACAGGCTTTTCAACGCCGGCCCCATCGGGATCATGGTGGCCACCAGCCCGAGCATCGGCGCCACGCGGGTGGCAATGCGCAGGCGCTCCAGTAGCCGGTGCGCGGCCACGTCCAGCGCGTCCGGGTGGCTGACCCCGTTGGCGTGCGCCCAGGCCACCAGCAGATAGCCGCGCCCCGATTCGATCCCATGCCGCCGGCGCAGCCACGCCTGCATGGCGAACTGGCCCAGCGCCCAGAACGCGTAGAGAAACAGCAGGCCGATCATGGCCAGCGTGGGGTACAGGAACAACTGGCCGATGTCATACATCAGCGTTTCGAGGACGGTGGGCGTCATAAATATCGTCGCGATGAATAATGAAGCGATAAATCTAACTACGTTGATTCTTCAAGGCGATGACTATCCAATGATCGCCGCTGCCAAGCCACGCATAGTACCGGCACCGGTCCCAAGCGCCCTCCTATTCCATATGCGCGGCAAAGCCTTTGCGGTCAGGCGCGATATCGTCGCGCAGCGTCAGGGCCGGAATCTCGTATTGCCCCGAGTTCTGCGGGCGATAGGGGATCGGCGCCGTCTCGAACAGCGTATCGAGCCGTGCGCCCAGCGCCTCGCGGATCGACGCGAAGCGCGCGTCATCCATCTTCCCGCTGCGATAGGAGACGAAGGGCGGCAGCACGTCGAAGCCGGGGTAGTACAGCACGCCGTGCTGGATCGGGAACAGCAGATCGTCGATGGGGCCGTTGATGCCGCGCGCGCTGTAGTGCGAGTCCCAGCCGCCCGTGGTCACCAGCAGCATCGCCCGCTTGCCCTTGAGCGAGCCTTCGCCGTAGCGGTCGCCCCAGCGCGCGTCCGAGTGCTCGCCCACGCCGTAGGCGAAGCCATAGGCGTACACGCGCTCGACCCAGCCTTTCATGATGGCCGGCATGGAGAACCACCAGAGCGGGAACTGGAAGATCACGGCGTCGGCCCAGCGCAGCTTGTCCTGCTCGGCGGCGATGTCGGGGCTTTGCCAGCCGCCTTCGAACGCGCGCTTCGAGTCGAGCGAAGGATGGAACGGCGTACCGGCCTGGCGCTCGAGCGTGTCGCCGGCGTCGAGCTGCGGCTTCCAGCCCATCGCATAGAGGTCCGAGACCTGCACCGCGTGGCCGTTGGCCGCGAGCCGCTGCATCGCAAAATCCTTGAGCGAACCGTTCAGCGAGGTCGGTTCGGGGTGGGCGTAGACAATCAGCACGTTCATGGCGGGTCTCTGTCGATGGGAAGGGATGCCCCAAGGATGGACGGCCGTCCGGTATATTAGAAATGAATTTCCAATATCCTAGGTATTGCGATGACTAATCTCAGGCGTCTGGACCTGAATCTGCTGCTGACGCTCGATGTGCTGCTGGCCGAGCACAACGTCACGCGTGCGGCAGAGCGGCTGCATTACTCGCAGCCCTCGGTGAGCGTGCATCTGGCCAAGCTGCGCGAGATCTTCGGCGATCCGCTGTTGCTGCCCGGGCCGCGCGGCATGCGGCCCACGGCCCGCGCCGAGTCCTTGCGCGAGCCGCTGCGGCAGGCGCTGGCGGCGCTGGAAGCCGCCGTGGCGCCGTCCAGCCCGTTCGACCCCGCGCAGGCGGACCACACCTGGCGCGTGGCCGCCACCGACTATGGCGAATCGACCATCGTGCTGCCGGCGCTGAGCACCATCCGCGCGGCGGCGCCGGGCACGCGGCTGGCGGTGCTCGACATGGTGCCGGCCAGCATCGCCCGGCAGGCGGAGCAGGGCGAGATCGACCTCGCCTTCCACACCTCCGATGGCGCGCCGCCCGGCCTGCGCCGCCGCGCGCTGTTCACCGAGCGCTACGTGCTGGTGGGCCGCGCCGGCCATCCGCGCCTGAAGCGGCGGCCCACGCTGGCGCAGTTTGCGGAACTGGAGCATGTGATGGTGTCGCCCGATGGCGGCGGCTTCTTCGGCGTGACGGACACCGCGCTGGCGGCGGCCGGCGCCACGCGCCGCGTGGTGTTATCGGTGCCGCACTTCCTGTTCGTGCGCGCGGTGCTGGAGCGCACGGACCTCGTGGCGATGCTGCCCGAGCGGCTGGTGCGCGATACGGTAACGCTGGAGGTGGTAGAGGCGCCGGTGGAGGTGCCCGGCTATGAGATGTCGATGCTGTGGCACGAGCGTGCCCATCGCGACCCCGCGCACCAGTGGCTGCGCGAGTGCGTCGCGCAGGCCACCAGTGTCTAGCAGGATCAGTGCGTGACCGCCGCCGGCTCGCGTTCCGCGAGCGGGTTGCCTTCCGAATCGATCTGCAGCGGCCCCGTGCCGGAGAACCGGTCGAGCGCGAGGTAGATCACCGGCGTGATGAACAGCGTGATGACCTGCGAGAACAGCAGGCCGCCCACCACGGCCAGGCCCAGCGGCTGGCGCAGTTCGGCACCGGCGCCCAGGCCCAGCGCCAGCGGCAGCGCGCCCATCACGGCCGCGAACGTCGTCATCATGATCGGCCGGAAGCGCAGCAGGCAGGCCTGCCGGATCGCCTTGGCCGGCGCCATGCCGTGGTCGCGCTGCGCCGCGAGCGCGAAGTCGATCATCATGATCGCGTTCTTCTTGACGATGCCAATCAGCATCAGCACGCCAATCGTCGCGATCAGCGACAACTCCACGTTGAACAGGAACAGCGTCAGCAAGGCGCCGATGGCCGCCGACGGCAGCCCGGCCAGGATGGTCAGCGGGTGGATGTAGCTCTCGTACAGCACGCCCAGCAGCGTATAGATCACCGCAATAGCCGCCACCAGCAGCACCACCTGCGTGGCCTGCGACGACTGGAACACCGCCGCATCACCGCCCCAGCTGGTGAAGATGGCTGGCGGCATGTCGATCTCCTGCTTGTAGCGGTCGATCTTGGCCGAAGCGTCGCCCAGCGCCGCGCCCGGCGCGAGGTTGAACGACACCGTCACCGACGGCAGTTGCCCCTGGTGGTTCACCGCAATCGGCCCCACCCGGCGCTCGGTCGTGGCAAACGCCGACACCGGCACCATCTGCCCGGTCTTGCTGCGCACGTAGAGCTTGGAGAACGCCGTCTCGTCCACGCGATCCACATCGGCGGCGGTCAGGATCACGTAGTAATTGTCGATCGGCGTGTAGATGGTCGACACCTGCCGCTCGCCAAACGCCGTGTACAGCGCCGTGCGCACGTCCTGCATCTGCACGCCCAGCGCGTTGGCCTTGTCCCGGTCGATGGTCAGCTGCGCTTCCAGGCCCGATTGCTGGGAATCGCTCGTCACATCGCGGAAGATCGGCTCGGCGCGCATCTTGGCCATGATCTTGTCGCTGTACTCCTGAAGCTGGCCCGCCTTCACGCTCTGCAGCGTGTACTGGTAGCGGCTCTTGCTCTGGCGCCCGCCCAGCCGCAGGTTCTGCACCGGCGAGAAGTACACCGCCAGCCCCGGCACGCTGGACACGTCCTTGCGCAGCGACTCCACCACCTGCGGCATCTTCGGCCGCTCGTCCAGCGGCTTCAGTTCCACGAACATCCGGCCCGTGTTGATGGCCGGCGAATTGCCGCCGCCAATCGACGCCACCACGCTCTTCACCGCCGGATTGGCGCGGATCCGCTCGGCGGCATCGCGCAGGCGGTCGGACATGGCATCGAACGAGATGTCCTGCGGCCCCTCGGCGTTGACCTGGATCTGGCCGATGTCTTCCTCGGGGAAGAAGCCCTTCGGAATCTTGACGAACAGCACGGCGGTCAGCACGAAGGTCAGCCCCGCCACGCCGAGCACGAAACGCCGGTGCGCCAGGCACCAGTCCAGGCCGGTAGCGTACTTATGGAGCGTCCACTCGAAGAGGTCCTCGAACCACTGCGTGCTGCGCATGCCAATGGTCTGCTTCTGCTGCACGCGCGGCGCGGCGGCGCTGGCCGCACCGGAGGCGTGGTCGCCATGGTCGCCATAGGCGTGCTGCGACTCGTCCACCGGCACGTTCTCGGCCGAGAGAAAGCGCGCGCAGAGCATCGGGATCAGCGTCAGCGAGACCACCGCCGAGACCAGAATCGACAGCGACACCACTGCGGCGAACTCGTGGAACAGCAGCCCGATCACGCCCGGCATGAAGAAGATCGGGATGAACACGGCCACCAGCGAGATCGAGATCGACAGGATCGTGAAGCCCATCTCGCGCGAGCCCACCAGCGCGGCCTTGAGCGGCGGCACGCCTTCCTCGATGTGCCGCACGATGTTCTCAAGCATCACGATGGCGTCGTCCACCACCAAGCCCACCGCCAGCGTGATGGCCAGCAGGGAGACGTTGTCCAGGCTGTAGCCGAACGCCTTCATCAGCGCCACCGTGCCGATCAGCGAGATCGGCAGGGACACCGTCGGTATCAGCGTGGCGGCGGCGCGGCGCAGGAACAGGAAGATCACCATCACCACCAGCCCCACGGTCAGCGCCAGCGTGAACTGCACGTCATGGATCGACTCGCGGATGGAGCGCGAGCGGTCGTTCACCACGTTCACGCTGACCGAACCGGGCATCTGCTGGATCAGGCGGGGCAGGGCGGCCTTGATGGCATCCACCACGGCCACGGTGTTGGCGTCCGGCTGGCGCAGCACGGCCAGCACGATGGAGCGCTCGTTGTTGAGCCAGCTACCGGTCTTGATGGTCTCGACGCCGTCTTCCACATCGGCCACGTCCGAGAGCCGCACCACGGCGCCGCTCGGCTGGCTGGCCACGATGATGTTGCGGAACGCCTCGGCGCTGGTCATCTGCCGATTGGCCTGGATGGTCAGGGTCTGGCGTGCGCCGTCCAGCGTGCCGACCGGCGTATTGGCGTTGGCGCGGTTCAGCGCGGTGGCCAGCTCGTCGAGCGTGAGCCCGCGCGCCGCCAGCGCGTCCGGGTGGGCGCGCACGCGCACCGAAAAGCGCTTCTGGCCGAAGATCTGCACCTGCGCCACGCCGGGCAGCGTGGCCAGCGTCGGGGAAATCAGGTTGTCGCCGAACGCGTTCAGCTCCGCCAGGCTCATCGCGGGCGAGTTGATCGCCAGCAGCAGCACCGGCGCATCGGCCGGGTTCACCTTGCGGTAGGACGGCGGCACGGTCATCTCGATCGGCAGCGAACGCTGGGCGCGGAACAGCGCCGCCTGCACGTCCACGGCCGCATCGTCGATGTTGCGGTCGCTGTTGAACTCGATCGTGATGCTGGAGTTGCCCAGCGTGTTGGACGAACTGATGACGGTGACGCCCGGAATCGTGGCGAACTGCTTCTCCAGCTGCGTGGCCACCGAGGCGGCCATGGTCTCGGGGCTCGCCCCGGGCAGCGTCGCCGTGACCTGGATCACCGGCGAGTTGAAGCTGGGCAGCGCCGCGATGGGAATCGTCGGATACAGCACGATGCCCGTCACGATGACGGCCAGGCACAGCAGCACCGTCATGACGGGCCGGCGGATACAGAGTTCGGACAGCGTCATGGTCTAGTGCTTGTCTGCCACGGCCGCCGGGGCAGCCGGGGATGAGGCGTCGCGCGGGCGGGCCTCGCGCACCAGCGCGCCGGGGCGCAGGTTCTGCGCGCCCTCGGTCACCACGCGGGCGCCGGGCTGCACGCCCTCGACCACGGCGGCGGCGGCGGTGGTGGCCACCACGGTCACCGGCACGCGCGTCACGGTGTGGTCCGCGCCCACGGTGTAGACGAAGCGGCCTTCCGGGCCGGTGATGACGGCCTGCGGCGGCACGCTGAGGGCGCCCCGAAGCACCTGCACCGTGGCGCTGACGTTGGCGTAGGTGCCCGGCCAGAGCCGCTGCGCCTGATTGTCGAACATCGCCTTCACGCGGATGCTGCCGTACTGCGGGTCCACGGTGTTGTCGACGAAGGTGATCTTGCCGGTCACGGGGGCCTTGTTGCCGTCGTTGGGCACGGCGGTCACCTCGACCGGGCCAGCGTGCAGCGCCTCGCGCAGCGCGGCGAGCTGGCGCTCGGGCAGCGTGAAGCTGACGGTAACCGGCGAGATCTGCGCCACGGTCACCATCGGCGTCACCGTGGCGGGGGTGACGAGCGAGCCCGGGAAGACGTTGATCACGCCGGTGCGGCCGCCAATCGTCGCGCGGATGGCGCCGTAGCTGATGGCCACGCGGCTGGCCTCGATCGCGGCCTGGTCGGCGCGGATGGTGGCCTCGAAGCCGTCCAGCTTGGCCTGGGCCGTATCCACGGCGCTCTTGGAGACGAAATTGCGCTCCAGCAGCTCCTGGCTGCGCGAGAGCGTGCGGCGGGCATCGGACAGGTCGGCCTGGTCGCGCATCAACTGGGCGCGGGCCTTGGCCAGGTTTGCCTCGTCCATGCGGGTGTCGAGCGAGAACAGCAAATCGCCCGGCTTCACAGTCTGGCCTTCCTTGATATGCACGGTCTGGACGGTGCTGGACACCTGCGGCCGCACCTCCACGGTCTGCATGGCCGTGACGGTGCCGTTGGCGGTGACTTCCAGCGGTACATCGCCCTGCTGGACGATGGCCGTGGCCACCGCCGTGACGGTCGGGCCCTTGGCCGCCGGCTTGGGCGCGAACCACGTCTTGTAGCCAAACCAGCCCGCCCCGGCAATGACGATCACCGCCACGATGGCGATCCAGGGCGAAGTGCGGCCGCGCCCCGTGCTGGTGGACGCGCTCCAGTTGCCATCGACGAAGCCCTTGGGCCGGTCGATCCCGTCTGTTTTCATGTGAGGACCCTCAAACACCGCATGGCGCGCGCCCGCTCCCCGGCACCGGCTTCTTGGAACCGGTTTGCCCGCGCAAACCACTACTAGTACCGCGCCTTGGCTTTTCAGGCCAGCGCGTCGTATTACAACCTGTTACAGCGCCAATAGGGGATAGGCGGGCCGGGGGAGGGAGATCTGGCCCGAAGACGCTTGTATCTGACTTAAAACATTAGCAGAAAAGCACGGTCGGGCCACTCCGGACTAACGCTGGAAGGGGGTGGAACGTCGATTTCGTTACGGATTGGTGCGCCGATTGATGTTTTCCACCGACACTTCACGCGGCCCCGGGATCACCACGGCGGCATCGCCGGCCCGGATCACCCCCGGCGTGGCCACGCTCAGGTACACGCCCGAATAGCCGCTGCGCACCATGTCGCGCACCGCCTGGGCATAGCCGAGGATGGCGTTGAGCTTGTAGCAGGGCTGGCGCGGTGCGCGCACCACCAGTTCCACCTCGCCCACGCGCAGCTGGTCACCTATCCACAGGGCGGATTCGAGCAGCCCCTGCAGGGTCAGGTTCTCGCCCATGGCGCCGAAGGCCAGCGGGCGCTCGGCCTCTTCGACACCGGCCTCGCGGCGGCGCGCGTTCCACCAGGTGTAATGCTCGATCGGGTACGCATAGACCGCCCGGTCCCGCCCGCCGTGAACGGTCAGGTCGGCCTGCTCGTCGCCGGCCAGCCCGCGCAGGTGCACGCCGACGGCAATCGGATGATGCAGCGTACTGAGCGGATGCTTGCGGATGGCGGAGAGCACTACGGCTTCGGTGCCGGCCCCGGCCACCACCAGCGGCAGGCGGATGCCGACATTGACGGCCAGCACGCGGCCGGTGGCGCCACCGCCCGAGGCGGCTGGGTTGGGACGGGGATCGGTCTCGGCCACGGTACGCCCTCCTTGCGTGTGCGGGGCCGCGCGGGCTCGTGGTCCCGCGCTGCTTTGGGACTGCTACGACATCTGCTACGCGCTGCGCGGTGTCCAGTGGCAGCCGAGCGCCCGCGCCCGCTGCGAAATCGCCAGTCCGAGCGCGATCAGCACCGCCGCACCCCAGTGCAGCGCATCGGGCCCGGCCAAGGTATAGATGGCCGCCCCGGCCATGGCGCCCAGCGCCTGGCCCAGGTAAATCGAAGAGGAATTGAGCGAGATGGACGCCGCGGCCTGGTCCGGCCCCAGCAGCACCAGCCGGGCCTGCTGGGCGCTGTTGGTGGCGAATCCGCCCACGCCCCAGAGCATGAACAGCGCCACCAGCGCGCCAACATGCCAGCCGGCCAGCGGCCACAGCAGCATGGCGGCCAGCGAGGTGGTCAGCGCCACCTGCACGATGCGGCTCGGCGTCACGCGGTCCATGCGCGAGGCGGCCACCACGTTGCCGGTCACGCCGCAGATCCCGTAGGCCAGGAACATCAGGCTCAGCGCGCCGCCGCTGATACCGAAGCGGTCCCGCATCAGCGGGGCGATGTAGGTAAACATCGTGAACATGCCGGCCGACTGGATCATCGTGGTGGTCACCACCAGCATGATCGGCTTGTGGCGCAGCACGGCCGCCCACGCCTTGCGGCCCACCGGCGCCACCTGAAGCCCGGCCGGCAACGCGCGCCAGACCGCCATCGACACGATCAGCGACAGCCCGCCCACCAGCCCCATGCTGACGCGCCAGCCCAGCGTGCTGGAAATGAACGTGCCCAGCGGCACGCCCACCACGCTGGCCACGCTCCAGCCCAGAAAGACAAAGCTGATGGCCCGCCCGCGCGTGCGGGCATCCACCAGCAGCGGCAGCGTGGCGGCGGCCTGCGGGGTGTAGATGGCGGCGCCGATGGCCGTGACGAAGCGGATCGCCATCAGCATGGCGAAGCTGGGCGCCAGCGCGGCGGCGAGGTGCATCGCCCCGTAGACCAGCAGCGCCCCGGCCAGCAGCAGGCGGCGGTCGATGCGGGAGCCGATCGTGGCGAACAGCGGCGCGCCCACGCAGGTGGCGATGGCGAACACCGAGATCAGCTGACCGGCCGTGGCGGCGCTGAGCGCGAAATCGGCGGCAATGTCGTTGAGCATGCCGGTGACGATCATCGCGCCGGTGCCGATGACGAAGTTGCCGACGCACAGCGCCAGGAGCCTGGGATCCATGAAATTTAGGGGGATGGGGCGACAGATTGCCCCGAGTGTAGCGGCTTTGGCGCAATCCGGACCGGCGCCAATGTGGGGAAGGAGACGCTCGCCGAGCGTCTCCATGGGGGCTGCGGCCCCCGGCCGCACTGTCTAATAACTTAGCGCGACAGGGTGGGCGTCAGCGCCTTGGGATTGGCCACGCTTTCGTGATTGCCGTCCAGCACGTCGAGGATGTTCTGGAACGCGGTGCGGAAGTACAGCTCGTAGCTGTCGCGCTCCACATAGCCCAGGTGCGGCGTGCAGATGCAGTTCTCCATGCGCAGCAGCGCGTGGCCCTGCAGGATCGGCTCGGACTCGAATACGTCCACGGCCGCCATGCCGGGGCGGCCCCGGTTCAGCGCGGCGACCAGCGCGCCATCCTCGATCAGCTCGGCCCGGCTGGTGTTGACGAACAGCGCCGTGGGCTTCATGCGCTGCAGGTCGGCCAGCTTGACGATGCCGCGCGTCTCGTCGTTCAGGCGCAGATGGAGCGACAGCACGTCGCTCTCGGCAAACAACTGCTCGGCGGACGCGGCCACGTTCAGCCCGTCCTCACGCGCAGCCTGCTGGGAGGCCTCGCGGCCCCAGACCAGTACGTTCATGCCGAACGCTCGCCCGTAGCCGGCCAGCAGCCGGCCGATCTTGCCGTAGCCCCAGACACCCAGCGTCTGGCCGCGCAGCACCTGGCCCAGGCCGAAGTTGGGCGGCATCGTCGTCGATTTCAGCCCCGACTGCTGCCAGGCGCCGTGCTTCAGGCTGGCCACGTACTGGGGAATGCGGCGCTGGGCCGCCATGATCAGCGCCCAGGTCAGTTCGGCCGGGGCCACTGGCGAGCCCACGCCCTGGAGCACGGCCACGCCGCGGTCGGTGCAGGCGTCGATATCCACATGGCCGCCGGCGCGGCCGGTCTGGCTGATGATCTTCAGGCGCGGCAGCTTTTCAAGTAACTGACGCGTCACACGGGTGCGCTCGCGGATCAGGACCACGGCTTCCACATCGGAGAGGCGCGCGGCCAGCTGGCCCACGCCCTTGACGGTGTTGTTGAACACCTTGACGTCGTGGCCTTCCAGCAGGGCGAAGCACGGCAGCTTGCGCACCGCGTCCTGGTAATCGTCGAGAACGGCAATCTTCATCGGTGACTCTTTGGCTTGAGGAGCGACATCGGGGCGGCGGCTTGGTGCGCACGGCAACAGAATCAGCGCGCGCCCGACAGTATTGTGGGCCGACCTGACGCAACATTGAACCCAGACATGGCTCGTTCCGCATCCGCGTGCGCCCTTGCCGACCCGCCAAAACGGGGCGCCGGATGCCTCGGCACAATGTTGCGCAGCAAAAAACAGGCGGAGTTTGCGGTGGTATCCTTGCCCGCTTCTGCGACGCGGCAGGCCGGATGCGACGGTAGAGCCACGCTCCCGCCCATCGCCCCGCGCCGCCGGACAAAGCCCGACCGGCCCCTGCCGCCCGCCATATGCGGGCGAAGCGCAACTGTAGCGCAGCCGCAGGGACCGCTGCGACCCTTGGGCGGATTTGCTTGTTGCGTAGTTGTAACGGGATGTGACGATTGCGTGCCCGAGTGCCCCATGTCGAACATGGCGCACCGGGCCTCTCATTCCCTCACGCTATGGACGGCGCCGCCCCGGGAGCCTGACACGGTACCCGGCAGGGCTTTGCCAAGGTTTCTTTCTCGCTTTGGAGTAGCTGTATGAACCACCCCACAATGCAAGGCACCCCGGCACTGAACGTGCCGTCCTGGGTCAAGAACCAGAAACTGGTCGCATGGGTTACCGACATCGCCACACTGACCAAACCGGACAGCATCTATTGGTGCGACGGTTCCCAGGAGGAGTACGACCGCCTGTGCGAACAGATGGTCGCTGCCGGTACCATGCGCCGCCTGAACCCCGCCAAGCGCAAGAACTCCTTCCTGGCACTGTCCGATCCGTCCGATGTGGCGCGCGTGGAGGATCGCACCTTCATCTGCTCCGAGAAGAAAGAGGACGCCGGCCCGACCAACAACTGGACTGCCCCGCGTGAGATGCGCCAGACGCTGTCCGGCCTGTTCGACGGCTGCATGCGCGGCCGCACGCTGTATGTGGTGCCGTTCTCGATGGGCCCGCTGGGCTCGCCGATCGCCCATATCGGCGTGGAACTGTCCGATTCCCCGTACGTGGCCGTCAACATGCGCATCATGACCCGCATGGGCCGCGCCGTGTATGACGTGCTGGGCGCCGACGGCGAGTTCGTGCCGTGCGTGCACACGGTCGGCAAGCCGCTCGCCGCTGGCGAGAAGGACGTGCCGTGGCCGTGCAACCCGACCAAGTACATCGTCCACTTCCCCGAAACCCGCGAGATCTGGTCGTTCGGCTCCGGCTACGGCGGCAACGCGCTGCTGGGCAAGAAGTGCTTCGCGCTGCGCATCGCCTCGACCATGGGCCGCGACGAAGGCTGGCTGGCCGAGCACATGCTGATCCTCGGCGTGACCTCGCCCGAGGGCAAGAAGTACCACGTGGCCGCCGCGTTCCCGTCGGCCTGCGGCAAGACCAACTTCGCCATGCTGATCCCGCCCAAGGGCTTCGAGGGCTGGAAGGTCACCACCATCGGCGACGACATCGCCTGGATCAAGCCGGGCCAGGACGGCCGTCTCTACGCCATCAACCCGGAAGCCGGCTACTTCGGCGTGGCCCCGGGCACGAGCGAGAAGACCAACTTCAACGCCATGGCCACGCTCAAGGAGAACGTGATCTTCACCAACGTGGCGCTGACCGATGACGGCGACGTGTGGTGGGAAGGCATGACCAAGGAAGCCCCGGCGCACCTGGTCGACTGGCAGGGCAAGGACTGGACGCCCGCCATCGCCCGCGAAACCGGCGCCAAGGCCGCCCACCCGAACGCGCGCTT
The DNA here is from genome assembly GCF_056395265.1 of Cupriavidus sp. 10L43_2. Lineage (NCBI taxonomy): Bacteria > Pseudomonadati > Pseudomonadota > Betaproteobacteria > Burkholderiales > Burkholderiaceae > Cupriavidus > Cupriavidus sp. 10L43_2. Next base: position 74,329 of record NZ_JBFTJE010000023.1, on the reverse strand, counting down.
CACGGCGCCGGCCTCGCAGTGCCCGTCGATCGACGAGAACTGGGACAACCCGGCCGGCGTGGCCATCGATGCCTTCATCTTCGGCGGCCGCCGCAGCACCACGGTGCCGCTGGTGACCGAGGCCCGCAACTGGACCGAAGGCGTCTACATGGCCGCCACGATGGGCTCCGAAACCACCGCCGCGGCCGCTGGCCAGCAAGGCGTGGTGCGCCGCGACCCGTTCGCCATGCTGCCGTTCTGCGGCTACAACATGAGCGACTACTTCGGCCACTGGCTGGCACTCGGCAAGAAGCTCGAAGCCGCCGGCGCCAAGCTGCCGAAGTTCTACTGCGTGAACTGGTTCCGCAAGGACGCCGACGGCAACTTCGTCTGGCCGGGCTTCGGCGAGAACATGCGCGTCCTGTCGTGGATGATCGACCGCGTGGAAGGCCGCGGCCAGGGCGCCGAGCACGTCTTCGGCACCTCGCCCCGCTACGCGGACCTGAACTGGAGCGGCGTGGACTTCTCGGAAGCGCAATTCCAGCAAGTCACCTCGATCGACCACGCCGCCTGGCAGCAGGAACTGGCGCTGCACGACGAACTGTTCACCCAGCTGCAGCACAACCTGCCGCAGGATTTGGTGGAAACGAAGGACAAGCTGGCCAAGCGGCTGGCAGCCTGAGGGTTCGGGTTGGAATGAAGAAGGGCGCCGCAAGGCGCCCTTTTTTATAGGCTATCGTGAATGAGACGCTCGACTTTGCCGAGGAACGCCTCGTGGCTGATTCCCCAGTCGATTTCTTCACGAAACTCCCTGCGATAGGCTTCCTCGAAGTCTCCCGCGTGCTTCGACCTGAATGTCTCGATGTCGCGGAGCACCCGCCTTCGTGTCGCCCCGTCCGACTCGAAAATGTACAGATCCGTCAGGTCTTCGATGCTGTTTCCGAACAGATCAAAATCCTGGTTGAAGTAAGCGCCTAGCAACTGCCATAAATCGGGATACCGGGTTTTGCTCATGGTCGACAATCGGATATGCGGTCAGGATGAAATACGGCATGCCGTTATAGGGCTCGCGGCACAGCACGACAGCGAGTTTGTTCCCATCGTGCGTTGTCCCGGTTTTCCGGGAGGCGACCTTGCCAGTGGATCTGGCCGTGGTTTGCTCTAGTGCGAATCGCGTCGCGCCATAGCCTTCTGCCCATTTCGCTATCCGGCGCCTGTTCGCATGCACGGCCGCGGTGATGGCCAACTCCGCCGTGTCGCAATCCAAAAATGACGATGCCGCTCGCAACCTGGGTTCTTGCGAAAGCCTTTCCCACAATTGCGCTTCCGTGTGGCCGACATGTTCGCGCAACGTATGGCCACCTTGCTGGCCCATGCGGAGCGGCTCTCCCGCCAGCAGCGCCTCTAGTTGCTCCGCGCTCATGACAATGCGTAGGCCATCTATCTCGTCTTCTTGCGTCATCGGCGAATCTCGATAAAGGAGAGGCCAGACCCTACCGTTCTACCGTATGTGGGGGATTGAGATGACGCAACGTCAGGCGGGAACAAGGAAATTGCGAGATGGCCACCCACGATGGAGCGGGCGCCGGTTGTCTCCCCTCTCCCACTGAGGGGAGAGGGAGCAAACCTCGTGGCAGGGAACTGCCACTTGGGCGCCGTTTGCGGCGTCGCCGCCGTACCTACCGATACAACACCTGCGGCAGCCACAGACCAATCCCCGGGAAGATATAGAGCAGCGCCAACGCCAGGATCTGGATCGCCATGAACGGCAGCATGCCGGCGAAGATCTGGTTCAGGGTGACGTGGGGTGGGGCCACGCCCTTGAGGTAGAACGCCGCCATCGCCACTGGCGGGGAGAGGAAGGCCGTCTGGAGGTTCAGCGCCACCAGCAGGCCGAAGAACAGCGGGTCGATGCCGAAGTTGTCGAGCAGCGGGATGAAGATCGGCATGAAGATGATGATGATCTCAGTCCATTCCAGCGGCCAGCCGAGCAGGAAGATGATGACCTGCGCCAGGATCATGAACTGCACCGGGGTCAGGTTCAGGGACAGTACCCACTCCTCGACCAGCGCCTGGCCGCCCAGCAGGGCGAAGGCGGCGGAGAAGATGGACGAGCCGACGAACAGCCAGCACACCATCGCGCTGGTCTTGGCCGTCAGGAACACCGAGTCGCGCACCACGCCGTAGTTGAGCTGGCCGTACGCCAGGGCCAGCAGGGCGCCGCCGAGCGAGCCGACCGCCGCCGCCTCGGTGGGCGTGGCCAGGCCGAAGACGATGGAACCCAGCACCGCCAGGATCATCACGGCCAGCGGGAAGAACGACGACAGCAGCATCTTGAAGATCTCGAGCCGCGCGAAGTCGAACCGCCAGTAGAAATACACCAGCAGCAACGCCACCACGGCCAGCGTCACCCAGAACCACGTGGGGGCGGGTCGGGATTCGGCGGTGGCATCGGCTGCCCCATCGGCGGCTGGCTTCGCCAGCGTCGGCTTGGCCTCGGCGGGTGCCGGGGCCGGCATCTGGGCGATGGGCGGGGCGGCGGGCGTGGCCGGCGTCAGCGCATCGGCCGCCGGGCTGGCTTCTTCGGGAGGGGCCTGGAGACTGTCGAACGATGCCTCCCCCTCGGAAGATGACGATGACGACGACACCGCGCCCATCTCCTCGAGCCCGCCCGCGCCGGCGGCCACCAGCGGCGAGGTCACGGCCGCGTACATCAGGCTCATCGACACCGCCACGAAGACCGCCGGCATCAGCGTCACGCCGAGCTGGCGCGCCACGTCGCGCATCGGCACATCGACATTGCGCCGGCCCTTGAGCCCCACCATCAGCGCCGGCAGGGCGCGCCGGCTCACGGTGTCGCGCAGCGTGGTGGCCATCGGCGAGAGGCGCACCACGCGCTCCTCGGCCGACAGCGGCGGCGCCAGCGCCGGCCGCAGCTTCGCCAGCACAATCACATAAACGATATAGAGCCCCGCCAGCAGCAGCCCGGGGAAGAATGCGCCCGCGTAGAGCTGCACCACCGACACCCCGGCCGTGGCGCCATAGACAATCAGCAGCACCGATGGCGGAATCAGGATGCCCAGGCACCCGCCCGCCGTGACCGCGCCGGCCGAGACCGACGTGCTGTACCCGGCCCGCAGCATGGCCGGGAACGCCAGCAGCCCCATCAGCGTGACCACCGCCCCGACGATGCCCGTGGCCGTGGCAAACACCGCGCAGGTGATCAGCGTGGCCACCGCGAGCGAGCCCGGGATCCACGCCAGCGCCAGGTGCAGGCTGCGGAACAGCTTCTCGATCAGGTTCGCGCGCTCCACCAGGTAGCCCATGAACACGAACAGCGGGATCGAGATCAGCACGTCATTGGTCATCACCGCGTAGGCCCGCTGCACCATCAGGTCCAGCGTCTGCTCCACGGCGATCTCGGGATTGGCGTGCCGGTACGCGAGCCAGGCGAACAGCACCCCCATGCCCATCAGCGTAAAGGCGGTCGGGAAGCCGAGCATGATCGCCACCACGATCAGCGCCAGCATCAGCAGCCCGAGATGGCCGTTCGTCCAGTCCGCGGGCGATGGCATGAACACGAACACGGCGCCGACAATCAATATCATCAGCGACAGGCCGAACCACAGTTCCTTTCTCATCGCGCGATGCCCTCGTATTTTTCCGAAGTCTTGGCCGGTGCGGGCTCGACTGGCGACGCGGGTGTCGCCAGCACGTCCTCGCTGCTCACCATCTGGCGCAGCTTGTCCACATCCACTTCCTCCACGTCATCCTCGCGCGCCGGCCAGCGGCCCTGCTTCAGGCAGACCACGCAGCGGATCACCTCGGCCACGCCCTGCAGCAGCAGGAAGGCGCCTGCCACGGGAATCATGGCCTTGAACGGGTAGATGGGCGGCCCGTCTGCCGCGATCGACGAATGCTCGTTCTGCGCCAACGAGACCTCGAAGAAGTCGATACCGGCCCAGGCCAGTGCGATCACGCCGGGGAAGAAGAAAAGACAATAAAGTACGAGGTCGATGCCTGCCTGCGCGCGTGGCGAGAGAAAGCCGTAGAGGATGTCGCCGCGCACATGACCGCGCTTGGCCAGCGTGTAGGCGCCGGCCAGCATGAACAGCGCGCCGTAGAGCATGTTGCTCACGTCGAACACCCACGCATGGGGCGTGCCCAAGGCGTAGCGGGAGAAAACCTCGTAGCTGATGATCAGTGTCAGCGCGACGATCAGCCACGACGCGGTCTGGCCGACGAAGGTGCTGATCCTGTCGATCCCGAACAGGAGCTTTTGCACGGAGATGCCTTTTCAGGGAACGGTGAGGAAGACGGCCGCCGGCGGGCCCGCGCCATCATGCGCGCCCGCCGCCTGCCTTGTAGCGTGGACCCAGCCTCGAACTCAGCCTTTCTTCGGCGCGAAGTAGTAGGAAGACGCCATCCGATAGTCGACGTTGGTGTCGTTCTGCCAGCGCGTGCTGCGCTGCGCGAACGCCTTCATCGAATCGTTCACCTTCTTGAACATCGGATTCTCCTTCTCCTTCCGCGCCACGATGTCGTCCCAGACCTTGAGCTGCGCCTGAAGCACCGAGTTGGGCGTGGCGTAGAACTTCACGCCCTGTTGCTGCAGCGCCAGGTAGTCCTTCGAATAGCGGTCGATGGCCTTCATCGACATATCGGCGGAACTCGCGTCCACGGCGTTGGCGATCAGCGCGCGCAGCTTCGGGTTCAGGGCGTCGTAGCGCTTCTTGTTGAAGATGATCTCGAACTGCTCCGAGCACTGGTGGAAGCTGCGCAGCATGCAGACCTTCGACACATCCTGGAAGCCCAGCGCGCGGTCCGAACTCGCGTTGTTGAACTCGGCCGCGTCCAGCAGGCCACGGTCCAGTGCCGGCACGATCTCGGCGCCGGGCAGCGCGTTCACGGCCGCGCCCAGCCCGGTGAAGATGTCGATCGACAGCCCCACGGTGCGGAACTTGAGCCCCTTGAAGTCTTCTGGCTTGGTGATCGGCTTCTTGAACCAGCCCAGCGGCTGCGTGGGCATGGGACCGTAGAGGAAGGACACCACGTCGAGGTTCAGGCTGCGGTAGATCTCCTCCTGCAGCTCCTTGCCGCCACCGAACTTGTGCCAGGCCAGCAGCATGTTCGGGTCCATGCCCCAGGCCGGCCCCGAGCCCCACAGCGCGAGCGCCGAGTTCTTGCCGTACCAGTAGGCAATCACGCCGTGGCCGCCGTCGAGGGTGCCCTTGCTGACGGCGTCGATCAGGTCGAACGCCTTGACCACGGCGCCCGCCGGTAGCAACTCGATCTTGAGTTCGCCGCCGGACATGTCGTTGACCTTCTTGACGAAGTCACCCGCGAACTCGTGAAAAATATCCTTGGTGGGCCAGGTGCTCTGCCAACGCATCGTCACGGGGCCTTGCGCCTTGACGATGGCAGGGAAGCCCATCGTCGCGGTGCCCACGGCGGCGGCGCCGGCACCACCCATGAACTTGCGTCGCGATACCGCGCTGCCTTTCTGCCTTGCTGCCATGACTGTCTCCCCATTATCTGTATTGGATGAACCAATCGACGAACCGCACGGACACCCGCGCGCGCAGGCAAGGCGCCTGCACGCACGGTTGAGAACAGTGGAAGGAAAGAGGTAGCGCGAGGCAGTGGGAAGGGTCCGCAGCATGCACGTGCGGACAATATGAGACATTTCCCCCGACCTTCAGTTGTCTGAATGTTAGGCAACAGGCATCGCGCCAACAATGTAGGGGATACCCGATTCCGCGTGCGGCAGGCCGCAGTCGGATGGCAGGAAAGAAGCTGGGAAGGCGGAGGAAAAGCCGGGGGAGGAGGGCTAGTTGCCGTCCTGCTCGCCGGCGAGCGATTGCACGGCGTACTTCACCAGCCCGGCGCGGCCCTCGATGCCGAGCTTGCGTTTGAGGTTGAGGCGGTGGGTCTCCACCGTCCGCACCGACACGCCGAGTTGCGCGGCAATTTCCTTGTTGGCCAGCCCCCGGCCGATGCCGGCCAGGATGTCTCGCTCGCGTGGCGTGAGCGCGTCCACCGGTCCCACGGTCTGCTCGGCCATGCCGCGCGCGATCCGGGCGCTGTAGAACACGCGCCCGGCCAGCACGGCCTGGATGGCGGCCAGCAGTTCGTCGGCCGGGGCGTCCTTGAGCACGTAGCCGCGCGCGCCGGCACGCATCGCCTGACGCACGTATTCGAGGTTGTCGTGCATCGACACGATCAGTACGGCAAGTTCCGGATAGCGGTCGTGCAGCGCGCCAGCCAGCGCGATGCCGCCCATGCCGCGCATGCCGATGTCGGTGATCACGAGGTCCGGGCGCCGCCCGGGGCCGGCGGCGGCCAGCCAGCCGAGCGCCGCCTCGCCGTCATCGGCCTCGCCCACCACTTCGAGCCCCGGCTGGAGCGTCAGGTGCATGCGCATGCCGTCGCGCACCAGCGCGTGGTCGTCGATCAACAGCACGCGGGCCGGCGTGGCGAGTGCGGGGGCGGAGGGAGACGCCGGGGAGGTCGTGGCGTCGTCGTGCGAAGCGGTCATGACTGCGAAATTTCCGATACGGGGGCTGGGGCGGGCGGTTGGGCGGGCGGTTGGGCTGGAAGACGCGTGGGCAGCGTGGCCACCAGCCGGGTGCCGGCCGGCGAGGAACTCAGCACAAACTGCCCGTCGAGCGCGGCCATGCGCTCGCGCAGGTTGCGCAGCCCGATGCCGCGCTGCGGGTCTGACTGCATGCGGGCGACGTCGAAGCCCGTGCCGTCGTCACGCACCGTCAGCCGCGTGAGCTTGTCTTCAAAGGTGAGCGCCACCTCCACACGCCGCGCATGCGCGTGGCGCTCCACGTTGGTCAGCGCCTCCTGGGCGATGCGGAACAGCGCGGTGGCCTGCTCGTCGGCCAGTTCACAAGGCTGGCCGGTCTGGGTGACGTGGATCTCCAGCGTGCTGCCGGCCTGCATCTCGCGCGCCAGGTGCTGCAGTGCGGCGAACAAACCCAGGTCGTCGAGCAGGGCGGGGCGCAGGTTGCGCGCCACCCGTCGCACCTCGTTGAACACCGAGTCGAGCCGGTTCAGCGCCATGCCCAGCACGGGCGCCACCGAGGCGCCCTCGGTCGGCGCCAGCTTCAGGCGGTTCGTGGCGGCCTCGAGCACCAGCTTCACCGACACCAGCAACTGGCTGATGCCATCGTGCAGCTCGCGCGAAAGTCGCGCGCGCTCCTCCTCCTGCGACTGCACCACGCGCCGGGCCAGCTGATGGAGCTTGGCGTCCGCCTCGCGGTGGTCGCTCACATTGAGGGCGAGGCCGCTCGCCGCCACCAGCAGGATGCTGATGCCGGCAATCACGCCGATCCACGCCATGGTCTCACGGATGTCGGTCTCGGCCCGGGCATCGAGCTGACGTAGCGTACGCTCCACATCGTCGAGATAAATGCCGGTGCCGAGCATCCAGTTCCACGCCGGCACGGCCACGACGTAGCCAAGCTTCGGGGCGAGTTGCTGCGAGGACGGTTTCTTCCACTGGTAGCGCACGGCGCCGCCGCCGGCCTTGGCCGCCATGATCAACTGCTGGATGGTCAGCGCGCCCTGCGGGTCACGCATCAGCCACAAATCCTGGCCGACCAGTTCGGGCTGGCGCGGGTGCATCAGGTTGCGGCCCTGGAGGTCATAGAGGAAGAAGTAGCCGTCCGGGCCGTAGTCGAGCCGCGCCAGGGCTTCCATGGCGGCGCGGCGGGTCTCGGCATCGTTGCGGCCGGAATCGACCATCGGCGCAATGGCGCTCTGCGCCAGTTCCACATAGTGGCGCAGCTCCACTTCCTTGCTCTGGAGGTAGGCCGCCTCCACCAGCGCGCGCTCGTGGCGGGCCAGCGCGGTGGCCTGATAGCGCACGGCCAAGGCGATGCCGAACATGGCCACCGCAAGCGGCGCCACGGCGAGCAACAGGATCTTCTGGCGGAGTTTCATCTGGATCGGGGGTAAACACCGAGGCCGGCGAGGCCGCATGGCAGCGTGGCCTTACGTAGTACTACGCAAGCCCGTTGCGTAGTTACGCGCTTGTGCCGGCTGGAGCGGGTGTCAATACTACACGCCGGATTGGCGGTGCGCCCCTGCGCTGCACAATCCGTTGCAGTCAGCGCGCCGCGCCCACGGTTCGGTGCGCTCCTGCCTGCCGACCAGATCCGGAACAGACGAGAACAGACCGGGCACGCCGCAGACATCCAGGAGACCCCCTTTCCTCGCAGGATCGTCCGCCGCCGCCCCGGCACCACCCACTCTGCCCGCCATCCGCGTCGCCAGGTTTTTCATATCCGGTCTGAGGAGACCCTTCAACATGAATCGCATCGGACAACACCTGTTGTGGCTGGCCGTCGCCGTGCTCGGCGCGTTTGCCTTCGCCACCGTCGCGCTGTCGCGCGGGGAAGCCGTCAGTGCACTGTGGATCGTGGTTGCCGCGCTCTGCATCTACCTGATCGCGTACCGCTACTACAGCCGCTTCATCGCCGACAAGGTGATGCAGCTCGACCCCAAACGCATGACGCCCGCGTGGCGCCACAACGACGGCCTGGACTACGTGCCGACCAACAAGGCGGTGCTGTTCGGCCACCACTTCGCCGCGATTGCCGGCGCCGGCCCGCTGGTCGGCCCGGTGCTGGCCGCGCAGATGGGCTACATGCCCGGCATGCTGTGGATCCTGGCCGGCGTGGTGTTCGCCGGGGCGGTGCAGGACTTCATGATCCTGTTCATCTCCACGCGCCGCGACGGCCGCTCGCTGGGCGACCTGGTCAAGTCCGAGATGGGCACGGTGCCCGGCATGATCGCGCTGTTCGGCTGCTTCATGATCATGATCATCATCCTGGCGGTGCTGGCGCTGATCGTGGTGAAGGCGCTGGCCGGCTCGCCGTGGGGCACGTTCACCGTGGCGGTGACCATCCCCATCGCGCTGTTCATGGGCATCTACACCCGCTACATCCGCCCGGGCCGTATCGGCGAGGTCTCCGTCATCGGCTTCGTGCTGCTGATGCTGGCCATCATCGGCGGCCAGTACGTGCACGAGAGCGCCACGCTGGCGCCGCTGTTCACCTACGACGGCAAGGCCCTGACGTGGATGCTGATCATCTACGGCTTCATCGCCGCCGTGCTGCCGGTGTGGCTGCTGCTGGCGCCGCGTGACTATCTGTCCACGTTCCTGAAGATCGGCACGATCATCGCGCTGGCCATCGGCATCGTGATCGTCGCGCCGGAACTCAAGATGCCGGCGTTCACGCAGTTCGCCCAGGGTGGCGGGCCGGTGTGGTCGGGCAACCTGTTCCCGTTCCTCTTCATCACCATCGCCTGCGGCGCGGTGTCGGGCTTCCACGCGCTGATCTCGTCGGGCACCACGCCCAAGCTGCTGGAGAACGAGTCGCACGCGCGCTTCATCGGCTACGGTGCGATGCTGGCCGAGTCCTTCGTCGCCATCATGGCGCTGGTGGCCGCCTCGGTGATCGAGCCGGGCGTGTACTTCGCGATGAACAGCCCGGCGGCCGTGATCGGCACGACGCCGGAAGCCGTGGCCCAGGTCGTGTCGACGTGGGGCTTTGTCATCACCCCTGACGTGCTGATCGAGACCGCCAGGAATGTCGGCGAGAACACGATCATCTCGCGCGCCGGCGGTGCGCCGACGCTGGCCGTGGGTATCGCCCACATCCTGCATCAGGTGGTGGGCGGCCAGGCCATGATGGCGTTCTGGTACCACTTCGCCATCCTGTTCGAAGCCCTGTTCATCCTGACCGCCGTGGACGCGGGCACCCGCGCCGGCCGCTTCATGCTGCAGGATCTGCTGGGCAGCTTCGTGCCGTCCATGCGCCGCACGGACTCGCTGCCGGCCAACCTGATCGCCACCGCGCTGACCGTGGCGGCCTGGGGCTACTTCCTGTACCAGGGCGTGGTCGATCCGCTGGGCGGCATCAACACGCTGTGGCCGCTGTTCGGCATCTCCAACCAGATGCTGGCTGCCGTGGCACTGGTGCTGGGCACCTGCGTGCTGGTGAAGATGAAGCGCGGCCAGTACGCGTGGGTGACCGCGCTGCCGACCGTGTGGCTGCTGATCTGCACGCTGACCGCCGGCTGGCAGAAGCTGTTCGATGCCGATCCGAAGGTCGGCTTCCTGACCCACGCGGCCAAGTTCAGCGACGCCATCGCCCAGGGCAAGGTCCTGGCGCCGGCCAAGACGATGGAGCAGATGCACCGCATCGTCTTCAACGACTACCTGGACGCCGGCCTGTGCGCGTTGTTCATGTTCGTGGTGCTGTCGATTGTCTTCTATGGCTTCAAGACGGCCATGGCGGCACGCGGCATCACCAAGCGCACGGACAGCGAGACGCCGTTCGAGCCGCGGCCGGCCGGCACCTCGGCCGCGCAGCACTGAGTACGCAACCCAATCGCCATCCACAGGAGGCCACCATGCTGGACCAAATCGGGACCATGGGCCGCTACCTCGGCCAGTCGCTGCGGCTGATGGTCGGGCTGCCCGACTACCAGACCTACGTGGCCCATATGGAGTCCACCCACCCGGACCGCGCGCCGATGACGTACGAGGAATTCTTCCGCGAACGCCAGGAAGCGCGGTACGGCGGCGGGCAGGGCAAGTGCTGCTGACGTCATCCATCATGACGTGACGAAAGCGACCCTACGGGGTCGCTTTTTTCATCCCCGGTAATCGGGTGTTGTGTTTACACCGCGATTTTTAACCAATAGATACCGTTTCTGGAGCGGGTTACAGGGCCTCACAACTGGTTACAGCAACGGCACGGCTCGTTCTCTACACTCCGGTTCCAGATGCACGACTGATAAAGGAAAACACGATGTCTCGCCATCTTCGCACCCTCACTCTGGCCCTTGCCCTCTCCGCGGCTGCGCTGCCGGCGTTTGCAGGGGGTGACCTGAACAATGCACTCGGCGGTGGTCTGGGCGGCGTGGCTGGCGCTGCCGTGGGCGGCGCGCTGGGCGGCAGCACCGGCTCCGTGATCGGCGGCGCGGTGGGCGGCGGCGCCGGCGGCGCGCTGACCTCCAGCAAGCGCGAACGCACCGGTGCCATCATCGGCGGCGCCCTGGGCGGCGGCGCCGGCACGGCGGCCGGCAACGCCATGGGCGGCCGTACGGGCGGCCTGGTGGGTGCGGGCCTGGGCGGCGCGGCCGGTGCGGCGCTGGGCGGCAACGTCTCGCGCAGCAACTCCTACGACGACGATCGCCGCTACTACAAGAAGAGCAAGCATCGCCGCCATGGCCATCGCCACGACGACTAAGTCGTTGGCTGGAAACGAAAAAACGGGCCTTCGGGCCCGTTTTTCCATGGCGCGCAGCAAACATCGCGCGCATAAACAAAAAGCCCGTACCGGTCAGGTACGGGCTTTTTGGCGACTGGCGGGCTCAGATCAGAGCGCGGCGCCGTCGGTGTAGACGTCGAAGTTGCCAGCACGGGCGCCTTCGCCGAAGGAGTCGAACCTGCCAGTGCGGGCGCCTTCACCGAACGAATCGAACTTGCCGGTGCGGGCACCGTCGGTGAAGGAGTCGAACCTGGTGGACTTGGCGCCGTCGGTGTACGGGTCGAACGAGGTCTTGGCGAACGCCGGGGCGGCGGAGAGGGCGGCAACCAGGGCAACGGTCAGGGCAAATTGGCGCTTCATGGCAAATCCTTTCGTTTTTCGTGGATGCCGGCGCTCGGAATGTGGATGTTGCGATGCGGCATCAGGTGATGCGATATTAGGCATTCCCCTGATATGAATAAATATTGCCATCCACAATGATTGATTGTGCTTTTCACAATAAATCCCCCGGATCGTGTAAAAGTTCACGGGTGAATCGGGAGACTATGTCATGGATCGGCTTCAATCGATGCGCGTCTTCGCCAAGGTGGTGGAACTTGGCAGTTTTGCACGTGCGGCGCAGCAATTGGAAATGTCCAATGCCGTGGTCACGCGCTATGTGGCGGACCTGGAAAGCCACCTGGGCACCCGGCTGCTGAACCGCACCACCCGCAGCCTCTCGCTGACGGACGCCGGCGAAACCTACCTCCAGCGCTGCGGCCAGATCCTCGAGGATGTGGAAGAAGCCGAATCGGTGGTCACGGCGCGCAGCCAGTCGCTCTCGGGCACGCTGCGGCTGGTGGCGCCGGTCATGTTCGGCCTCCACCTGCTGCCGCAGACCCTGGAACGCTTCCAGCAGCTCTACCCGGACGTGGTGTTCGACGTGCTGCTCTCGGACCGTATCGTCGATATCGTGGAAGAAGGCCGGGATGTTGGTGTGATGCTGTCCGACCTGGGTCTCGGCTCGCACCTCGTGGCACGGCCGCTGATTTCGGCCGAAGTCATCCTGTGTGCCTCGCCCGGCTACCTGCGCGCGCACCCACCGCTGCGTAATGCCCAGGACCTCGCCAACCACCGCTGCATCGCCATGCGGCTGCCGACGGCCGAGCACGAATGGACGCTCTCCGGCCCCGAAGGCGACGTCACGGTCGCGATCCGGCCGGGCCTGCTGTGCAGCAACGCCGAACTGGCCCACCAGGCCGCGCTGGCCAATATGGGCATCGCCATGCTGTCCTCCTACCTCGCCCGGCCCAACATCGAAGCCGGCCGCCTCACGCACATCCTGCCCCAATACCAACTGCCGCGCCGCGACGTGAGCGTGGTCTACCCCAGCCGGAAGTTCCTGCCGACCAAGGTGCGCGCCTTCATCGACTTCCTGCTCGAGGAAGGCACGAAGCGGGCCGGCGAAGCCAGCGGACAGAAGCCGTAGTCAAACGCGACTCGAAACACGCCACCCAAAACGCAACAAAAATGTTGTAGAATTTCACAACAAAACACAACATTTGTGTTGTACCATGCACACCTCCCGACGCATCTGGAGGCGCATGAAATACAGCGAGTTTCGGAAATGGCTGCGCCAGCAAGGTGCCACGTTTGAGCGGCACCGAAGCGGCTCGAGCCACTACCGGGTGACGCTCCGTGGCAGGACCACCATCTTTCCGGACCATGGTTCCAAGGAAATGGGCACGGGACTGGTCGAAGCCATCAAGAAGCAGCTCGGTATCAAGTAAGCGGGGAGGCCCCAAATGTACGCGTACCCAGTCAACCTCACGCCGGATGACAACGGCACATTGCTTGTCACTTTCCCCGACGTTCCCGAAGCGACCTCGGTTGGCGAGGATGAAGCGGACGCGCTCGTGGAGGGCCTCGACGCCCTCGAGGCGGCTTTCGAGATCTATTTCCAGGAGAAGCGCATTATTCCGCGAGGCTCGAAGCCAAAGCGAGGCCAACGCACCGTGGTGCTGCCCGCGCTTGTCGCGGCCAAGGTCCAACTGGCAAACGAGTTGCTGACCCAAGGGGTGCGCAAGGCGGAACTGGCGCGGCGGCTGGCGCTGCATATGCCGCAAGTCGACCGACTGCTGGATCTGCGCCACTCGTCCAAGATCGAACAGATCGAAGCGGCGTTCCACCAGTTGGGCAAGCGCCTGGAGGTGCTGGCGGTCTGATTCCGCCGCGTTGCCTGCCTTCGTCGCTCGAAGAAAGCCCGCCCGGCTCGCGCCGCGCGGGCTTTTACTCTTCGGCGTCGGCCGTCGCCTTGGTGGCGGCGCGGGTCTTCTTGGCGGCCGGGGTCTTGGCGGTGGCGGTCTTGGTCGCGGTCTTCGTTGCAGCCTTCTTGGCGGGCGCCTTCTTCGCGGCTACCTTCTTCGCCGCCGGCTTGGCCGTGGCGGCTTCGGTCTCGGCACCTTCGGCCGCTTCAGTGGCCTTGGCCCCCTTGGCGGTCTTGGCTGCGGCGCCCTTGGCGCCAGCCTTCGGCTCACGTACCTCGAACTCGAAGCCGATCTTGCCGTCCGGCTGCTTCACCAGGAACGCCTTGAAGTTGCGGCCCGTGCGGGACGACTTGAAGCCGGTTAGCAGGTCTGTCTTGCCGGCCGTCAGCAGCTTGCCGATCTGCTCGCGCGAGATTTCCTGCTGCAGGATGATCTTGCCGGTGGTGAAATCGCAGGTCTTCTCGCTGCCTACGGCATTCTCGCAGACGTACTTCATGCCGTGCTCGTAGACCGCGCCGCTGCACTTCGGGCACGACCCCAGCGGGGTCTGGGCGCTGAAGTCGATCGGCTCGCCATCGGCGTCATCGTCGTTCTGGCCGAAGTCGAACTCCATCTTCCAGTTGCCGTCGTCGCCCTTGGCCAGCTTCAGGATGGCSGCRAACGGCCGGCCCATCTTGCTGCGGAAGCCCTGCAGCGGACCAATTTCCTTCTTCAGCAGCAGTTCCTCGACTTCCTCGATCTCGAACTGGCGGCCGCCCGGGATCTTGCTGATCGAGAACTCGCACGCGGTGCAGGCAAAGCGGCGGTAGTTTTCCTTGACCTGGCCGCCGCACTGCGGGCACGGGGTGTCCAGCGTGGCGTAGTCGCCCGGAATGGTGTCGCTGTCGTATTCCTTGGCGCGCTTGACGATCTGCTGCGTCATCTGCGCGATCTCACGCATGAATTCGTCGCGCTTGAGCCGGCCGCGCTCGATCTGCGACAGCTTGTGCTCCCACTCGCCGGTCAGCTCGGCCTGCGTCAGTTCGAGCACGCCCAGGCCGCGCAGCAGCGTCATGAGCTGGAACGCCTTGGCGGTCGGGATCAGTTCGCGGCCCTCGCGCACGAGGTACTTCTCGGTCAGCAGCCCTTCGATGATGGCTGCGCGCGTGGCCGGCGTGCCGAGGCCCTTGCCTGCCATGGCCTCGCGCAGCGCGTCGTCGTCGACGAGCTTGCCCGCGCCTTCCATCGCCGAGAGCAGCGTGGCTTCGTTGTAGCGCGCCGGCGGGCGCGTGGTCAGGCCGACGGACTCGACCTTGTCGGTCTTGACGCGCTCGCCCTTGTCCACCGGCACCAGGTTGGCGTCCTTGTCGTCCTTGCCCTGCGCCTCGCGGCCATAGATCACCAGCCAGCCCGGATTGACCAGGACCTTGCCCTCGGTCTTGAAGTGGTGGCCGGCCACTTCGGTGATACGGGTGGTCACCTGGAACTCGGCAGCCGGGAAGAACACCGCCAGGAAGCGGCGCACCACCAGGTCATACAGCTTCTGCTCGGGCTCGGACAGGTTCTTGGGCGCCTGCAGCGTCGGGATGATGGCGAAGTGATCGCTGATCTTGCTGTTGTCGAAGATCTTCTTGTTCGGCTTCACCCAGCCGCTGGCCAGGATCTTCTTGGCGTGGGTCAGGTAGTTGGGCGAGCTGTCGGCCAGCATGCCCATGGTCTCCTTGACCGTCTCCAGGTAGTCCTCGGGCAGCGCGCGGGCGTCGGTACGCGGGTACGTCAGCACCTTGTGCTTCTCGTACAGCGCCTGGGCCAGACCCAGCGTGTTCTTGGCGGAGAAGCCGAAACGCGAGTTGGCCTCGCGCTGGAGCGTGGTCAGGTCGAACAGTGCCGGCGACTGCTGCGTCGACGGCTTCGATTCCTCGGTGACGGTGCCCGGCTTGTCGCGGCAGGCGGCTACGATGCTCTTGGCCTCGGCCTCGCTCCACAGGCGCGCCTCGCGCGCCTCGGGGTCGAACTCGTTCTTCTTGAACTTCGGGTCGAACCAGCGGCCTTCATAGAGGCCCTTGGCGGCGATGAACTCGGCGTGCACCTCCCAGTAGTCGCGCGCCACGAAATGCTTGATCTTCTCCTCGCGCTCCACCACGATCGACAGCGTCGGGGTCTGCACCCGGCCCACCGTGGTCAGGAAGAAACCGCCGCCCTTGCTGTTGAATGCGGTCATCGCCCGGGTGCCGTTGATGCCGACCAGCCAATCGGCCTCCGACCGGCAGCGCGCGGCATCGGCCAGCGGCATCATTTCCAGGTCGTCGCGCAACTGCGCAAACCCGTCGCGGATGGCCTGCGGCGTCATCGACTGCAGCCACAGCCGGCGCACCGGCTGCTTGGCCTTGGCCTGTTGCGCGATCAGGCGGAAGATCAGTTCCCCCTCGCGCCCCGCATCGCAGGCGTTGATCAGGCCGGTCACGTCCTTGCGCTTGATCAGCCGGTTCAGCACCTTCAGCCGCGATTCGGTCTTCTGGATCGGGCGCAGGTCGAAGTGCGGCGGAATCACCGGCAGATTGGCGAAGCTCCACTTGCCGCGCTTGACCTCGTAGTCGTCCGGCGCGGCAATCTCCACGAGGTGGCCCACGGCCGAAGACAGCACGTAGTTGTCGCTCTCGAAGTACTCGTCGTGCTTGGTAAAGCCCCCGAGGGCGCGCGCGATATCGGCGGCGACCGATGGCTTTTCCGCGATGATGAGGGCTTTAGACATTGAACGGGTCCTTGCGGCACGGCCCCCTCCAGGGGAAGCCAGCGCCTCTTGATTGGCACTGCTAATTATGTAAACAGCACGCCTGGGCTTTGAGGCGCCAATAATAAGCGCGCATCCGTCGGCGGTGCAAGCAAACGCCGCCTGAGGCTCAGGCAGCACATGGCATCAGCCGGGGTGGCTCTCGAGTAACCAGTCGAGCACTTCGGGAATTTCCGATGCGGCCGCGGGCATCGACGCCCCACGGTCCAGCATTCGCTCCAACACTTCCAGATGAGGTAGCACCGTGCCGTAAAAATGCGGATCGCCGCCGGCCACGGGCTGGATCAGCACCGTCGGAAAATTCTCAATGTCGATGTCCTCGCCGAGCCGGTCGGCGTGGGTCTCGATATCGATCCAGACAAAGCAGTCGCCGGAATAGCGCGCTGCCAGCGCCGCAAAGCCACTCATATAGTCCTTGCACGTCCCGCACCAGTCCGCGCACAGGCAGGCCACCAGCCGGCCCGCTGGCCGCGCGGCCAACGCCTGGCGCAGCGCCGCGGCGTCTTGTTCGGGAAAGTAAACGGTCATGGCAGTCGAAAACATGAGCAGCCTACGGCACCAGCCGCGGCAATTGCCGGCAGATTGTATAGAGTTTGGCGCCCCTTACCCGAGCCGCCGGTAGCGGTTGCCCGGTAATCGCTCCACCGCGCCGGCCAGTTCCAGCTGTAAAAGCGCTGCCGACGCCGCATCCGCCGACATTCCGCTGCAGGCGCACAAGGCGTCGAGTGTCACAGGATCATAGGCGAGGGCGGCGCCGAATGCGTCGGCGGGGGTCGGGCGGGGGTCGGCAACCTCCGCCCCGGCGGGTCTGGCCGATGACGGGGCGAGGTCGGGAAACTCCTCCACGATGTCCTCGAGGCTTTCCACCAGCTTGGCGCCCTGCCGGATCAACCGGTGACAGCCTTTCGAGAGCGGCGCGTGGATCGACCCGGGTATCGCGAACACCTCGCGCCCCAGCTCCGACGCCAGCCGCGCCGTGATCAGCGACCCCGACCGCTCGGCCGCCTCGACCACCAGCACGCCCTGGCCCAGTGCCGCGATCAGCCGGTTCCGCTTGGGGAAGTGGTGGCTCACCGGCGGCGTTCCAAGGGGAAATTCGCTGAGGATGGCGCCGCCTCGGTCGACGATCTCATGCGCCAGCGCGTGATGGCGTGCCGGATACACCACATCGATACCCGTGCCGATGACGGCAATCGTGCCGCCGGCGCCGGACATCGCCCCCGCATGGGCCGCTGCATCGATACCGAGCGCGAGGCCGGACACCACCGTGAATCCCGCCCCGGACAGGGCAGCGGCAAACGCGTGGGCGTCCTTCGCCCCCTGCACGGTGGCCTTGCGCGCGCCGACGATGCCGATGGACGGCGCTGCCAGCGCATCGCGCCGGCCATTGACGTGGAGGAGGAGCGGGGGATCGGCGAGGTCGAGCAGCCGCGCCGGGTAATCGCCATCGGCGAGCGTGACGAGGTGATGGTTGGGTACGGCAAGCCATGCCTCGGTACGCGCGATCAGCGCGGCCAGCGTGGCATCGGGCGGGGCGGTCAGGATTTGGGCGATGGCGGGCGGCACCAGCCCATGCAGTCGGGCAGCGGGCTGCGCCAGCACCGCCGACGGCAGGCCGAACGCGCCCAGCAGCCGGCGCGCGGCCGCTGCGCTCAGTCCTGGCGTGGCGATCAGCCGCAGCCACGCCGCAACGTCGGCCAGCCCCGCATCCTTGCCCAGGGCCGGCCCGGAGACTTGCGCGCCCTCCGGCGCGCGCCAACCGGTCAACGTGGCGTCGTGGCGATGTCGCCAACCTTCATCAGGTTCGTGGCATCGGTGACCAGCGCGTACGAGATACCCGGGAACACGCGATACACATAGGCCAGCCCGTACCGGTCGTCGGGCAGCCGGATGGTGCGATTGCTGTCCGTCGGATCCTTGACCAGACCGCCGTCACGCGAGAGCGCCAGCACATGGCCCGGCTCGAGCCCGGCATCGGTGCCCACGTTCAGCACCACCACCTGCTTGGCGCCGCCGTACTGCACGCCGCCATATACGGCTGCGATGCGGGCATTCACGTCGGTCTCGGGCGCGTGCGGCACATAGCGCACCAGCTCGCGCGGGGGCTGGGGCAGCAGCAGTGTGCCGGGGCCCATTTCCTGCAGCGACTGAGTGGCCTGCACCGTGGTCACGGCGTCCGGGCCCTCGGGCGGACGCGAGACGCGCACGCTGCCCTGGTATTCGGCCTCGAAGCCAATCACCTTGTTGGTGATCGGATCACGCACCGGCAAGGCCGGCTTGAAGGCCTGCCAGTCGCTGCCGATGGAGGCATCGCCGGGGCCAATGCCGCGCGCGTAGCCGGTATCGCCACGGCCCATGTAGACACGGGCATCGGGCAGGGCCACGAGGCGCGCCGAGGTATCGACGGTGTCCTTGTCCACCACCAGCGGGCGGATCAGGAACGGCTCGATGTCGGCCGCCGGAATGCTCAGGATCGCGTCGCCATCGGCGCCTTCGCCCCGCATGCGCGGCGAGAGGCGGCCATCGCCACTCGCGCCGCCCGGTGCGGTCGTGCTCAGGTAGGCGCGGCCATCGCGGGTGACCAGATACAGGGTCTGGCCCGGATAGATCAGGTGGGGATTGCGGATCTGCTGCTTGTTCATGCCCCACAGCTCGGGCCAGCGCCAGGGCTGGCGCAGGAAGCGGCCCGAGATGCCCCACAGGGTGTCGCCGGAGCGCACCGTGTACTGGCCCGGCGCGCTGGGCGCCAGATCGGCAACTGGAATGCCTTGCTGTGCCGTCCGGTCGGCTTGCGCCTGCTGCGCCGGCGAGACACTGAGGTCTGCGGCCTGGACGGTCATGCCCGCCCCGGCAGTGATGCCGGCGACACTTAGCATGAGAAGGGTGAACGCGTGCAGCCTGCGGCCCGACGCCGCTTGTTCTTTGGTAAGATCGCGCATTTTCGTGAACCGGTCGGTGTAGCGACCGGATTGACCCTAGAGAGCGTGCCTGCTGCGGCCCGCCTTGATTTTTTGTACTTGCGCCCCGATTCTGCATGTAAACACCCGTCGCCGCAACGCGGCCGGGCAGTAGACAGCACCTGGCGTTGCGCCCGAGCATCATGGCAAAACTCGACATCCTCACCTACCCCGATCCCCGCCTGCACAAAGTGGCCAAGCCCGTGGAGGTGGTGGATGACCGCATCCGCACGCTGGTGCGCGACATGGCCGAAACCATGTACGAAGCGCCGGGCATCGGCCTGGCCGCCACGCAGGTGGATGTGCACGAGCGCGTGATCGTGATCGACCTCTCCGAGACGCGCGACGCCCTCCAGGTCTTCATCAACCCGGAAATCGTCTGGGCCAGCGACAACCGCAAGGTCTGGGAAGAGGGCTGCCTGTCCGTGCCCGAGGTCTACGACCGCGTGGAGCGCCCGGACCGCGTGCGCGTACGCGCGCTGAACGAAAAGGGCGAAGCCTTCGAACTCGATGCCGACGATCTGCTCGCTGTATGTATACAGCACGAGATGGATCACCTGATGGGCAAGGTGTTCGTCGAGTACCTGTCGCCGCTCAAGGTCACCCGCATCAAGCAGAAGCTCCAGAAGCGCGTCCGTTCGCGGATGTAACAGCGGTGCCGCCGCGCCGGCGCCGTCTGCTATCGTTAACCCCTCCGAAGCACCCAATGCACCCGGCCGCCACCATGCGGCCGGTGGCGTTTTTATCGCGGAACCCTGCCATGACCCAAGCCCAGCCACTGCGCGTTGCCTTTGCCGGCACCCCGGAATTCGCGCGCGTCGCCCTGGAGGCCATCCACGCCGCAGGCTTCCCGGTGGTGGCCGTGCTGACCCAGCCGGACCGCCCGGCGGGCCGCGGCATGCAGCTGCAGGCCAGCCCAGTCAAACAGTTTGCGCTCGATGCCGGCCTCGGGCCGGTACTGCAGCCGCGCTCGCTGCGCCGCCAGGGCAAATATCCCGAGGARGCCGGCGCSGCCGTCGATGCGCTGGCGGCCAYSGCGCCCGATGTCATGGTGGTGGCCGCCTACGGCCTGATCCTGCCGGCCGAGGTGCTGACGCTGCCGCGCCATGGGTGCCTGAACATCCACGCCTCGCTGCTGCCGCGCTGGCGCGGCGCGGCGCCGATCCACCGTGCCATCGAGGCCGGCGATGCCGAGAGCGGCATCACGCTGATGCAGATGGACGAAGGGCTCGACACGGGCGGCATGCTCTCCCGCGAGGCCGTGCCGATCGGCCCGCTGGACACCACCGGCACGCTCCATGACACGCTGGCGGCGCTGGGCGGGCGGATGATCGTCGCGGCGCTGCAGCAACTGGCGGCCGGCCAGCCGCTGGCCGCCACGCCCCAGCCCGAGGCCGGCGTGACCTATGCCGAGAAGATCGCCAAGGACGAAGCGCCGCTCGACCTGCGCCGCCCGGCCACGGCGCTGGCTGGCCAGGTGCGCGCCTTCAACCCCTTCCCCGGGGCCACGGTGCAGGTGGGCGACACCGTCATCAAGTGCTGGCAGGCGCTGCCGCTGGCCAGCTCGACGCCGCTGCCGCACCCGCCCGGCACTGTGCTGGCGGCCGACGCCAGCGGCGTGATCATCGCCTGCGGCGAGGGCAGCGCGCTCCAGGTCACCGAACTCCAGAAGCCGGGCGGCCGCCGCCAGCCGGCGCAACAGTTCCTGCAGGGCCAGCCGCTGCCGCCGGGCACGCGCTGCCTCGTGCCGGCGTGACGCAATCTCCACATCCGTCTGCAAAAACCCTGCTACGGACATTGAATTTCCGGCAATCGGTCCCGATCTAACCGTCAACGCGTCCCGCAGGGGCGGGTACGCGGGGATGTACGTCGATTGTCGATTTGGGAGACTTTTCCATGTTCAACTGGGTCAAGACCTTCATGCTGATGGCCGCCATCACGGCGCTGTTCATCGTCATCGGGGGCA
The DNA here is from genome assembly GCF_056395265.1 of Cupriavidus sp. 10L43_2. NCBI lineage: Bacteria > Pseudomonadati > Pseudomonadota > Betaproteobacteria > Burkholderiales > Burkholderiaceae > Cupriavidus > Cupriavidus sp. 10L43_2. The sequence goes on along the minus strand of NZ_JBFTJE010000023.1, from coordinate 53,117 downwards.
TGATCGGGGGCCGCAGCGGGATGATGTTCGCGCTGTTGATCGCGCTGGGCATGAATTTCTTTTCCTACTGGTTCTCGGACAAAATGGTCCTGCGCATGTACAACGCGCAGGAAGTGGACGCCGGCACGGCGCCGCAGTTCTACAACATGGTGCAGGAGCTGTCCCAGCGCGCCGGGCTGCCGATGCCGCGTGTGTACCTGATCAACGAGGACGCGCCGAACGCGTTTGCCACGGGGCGTAACCCCGAGCACGCGGCGGTGGCGGCCACCACGGGCATCCTGCGCGTGCTGTCTGACCGCGAGCTGCGCGGCGTGATGGCGCATGAACTGGCGCACGTGAAGCACCGCGATATCCTGACCTCGACCATCGCGGCCACGATGGCCGGTGCGATCTCGGCGTTGGCCAACATGGCGATGTTCTTCGGCGGGCGCGACGAGAACGGCAATCGGTCCAATCCGATCGCCAGCATCGCCGTGGCGATCCTGGCCCCGCTGGCGGCCTCGCTGATCCAGATGGCGATTTCCCGGGCGCGTGAATTCGAGGCCGACCGGGGCGGCGCCGAGATCAGCGGCGACCCGCAGGCGCTGGCCAGCGCGCTGGACAAGATCCACCGCTACGCGCAGGGTATCCCGTTCCAGGCCGCCGAGGCGCACCCGGCCACGGCGCAGATGATGATCATGAACCCGCTCTCGGGCGGCGGCATCGCCAACCTGTTCTCGACCCACCCGGCCACCGAGGAGCGCGTTGCGCGGCTGATGCACATGGCGCAGACGGGCACCTATCCCGCCTGAGGCCGGCCGCGCGCCCCGAGTCCGGGTAAACTGCCCGCTGTGTTCCCCGGAACCGGCGGGCTTTTTTTGTGATCGGCACGCCGTGCCGGTCACTGTCATTCATAGCATTTTCAGAATTCTCGTATTCCATGCGCCTGCAACACGATTCACTTGCCTTCCAGATGCTCGGCGCCGCCGCGGCGGTACGCGGCGTCAATGAAGGCACGGCCCTGCCGCAGGCCATCGAAGACGTCGCCACGCACCTGCGGCTCGACCGCGTGCGCGACGCCGCCACGCGCGGCGCCGTGCAGGACCTGGCCTATCGCACCGTGCGCCAGTTCGGCACCACGCGCGCGCTGGTCACCGAACTGGTCACGCGCCCGCCCGGCGCGCTCGTCGATTCCCTGCTGGCCGTGGCCCTGGCGCTGCTGCTGGAAGGCGAGGAGGGCGATGCCAGCAAGGTCGGGCGCGGTGGCTACAGCGATTTCACCGTGGTCGACCAGGCCGTCAGCGCGGCCGCATCCGAGCCGAAGACCGCCCACGCGCGCGGCCTGGTGAACGCGGTGCTGCGCCGCTTTTTGCGTGAACGTCAGCAACTGATGCAGACCGTCAACCAGGACGAGGAAGCGCGCTACAACCTGCCGTCCTGGTGGCTGGCGCAGCTGCGCAAGGCGTACCCGGACCAGTGGACTACGTTGGCGGAGAGCGTCAACGCCCGGCCGCCGATGACGCTGCGCGTGAACACGCAGCGCATGTCGGTGCCGGAGTATCTGACTGAACTGGCCAACGCCGGCATGGCCGGCACGGTCGTGGGCGAGCAGGCGGTGCGGCTGGTCCGCGCGTTCCCGGTCTCGCAGGTGCCCGGCTTTGCCGAAGGCGATGTGTCGGTGCAGGACGCCGGCGCGCAACTGGCCGCGCCCCTTTGCGAATTGTCTGATGGCATGCGCGTGCTCGATGCCTGCGCGGCCCCCGGCGGCAAGACCGGCCACCTGCTGGAGCTGGCCGACATCGACGTCACCGCCGTGGAGAGCGACGCGCAACGCGCCGCCCGCATCCACGAAAACCTTGCCCGCCTGGGCCAGCGCGCCAACGTGATCGTCGGCGACGCGAGCCGGCCCCAGGACTGGTGGGACGGCCAGCCGTTCGATCGCATCCTGGCGGACGTGCCGTGCTCGGCGTCGGGCATCGTGCGGCGCCATCCCGATATCCGATGGCTGCGCCGCGAGACAGATATCGCGCGCCTCGTCAATGAGCAGCGTCGCATCGTGTCTCAACTTTGGCGGCTGCTGAAGCCGGGCGGCATCCTGGTGTACGTGACCTGTTCTATTTTCCCAACGGAAGGCGAGGAGCAGGCGCTCTGGTTTGGTGCGCAGCTACCAGATGCGATACGATTGCAAGCGCCGGGACAACTGCTGCCCGGTACGAAGGCGCCTGAAACGGCCAGCCTGCCAACCGGTTCGCCATCGGGTCTGCCTACCGATCACGATGGCTTCTACTACGCCCGCTTCCAGAAACGCGCCTGATCCCACCGATGCCGAGCCCGCTGCGCTTGTTCGTCCACCGAGTCCCGGGCCGCGCAACGCGCGAGGCGCCGGCGCTCGCGCTGGCCAATAGCGGCCGGCGTGCGCTGGGCACCCTTGGCACACTCAGCATTTGGGCCGTCACCGCATGGCTGCTGCTGAGCCTGCTGCTAGCGCTGACGCCCCGCGCCGAGGCGCAGCTCATCGAGAATTCCGAAGCGAAGATCGAATACCAGGACGGCGGTTTCGAGCTGGCCACCTCGTTCGATTTCGACCTGCCGCCGGCGCTGGAAGACGCGCTGCACAAGGGCATTCCGCTCTATTTCGTGGTCGAATTCCAGCTCTCGCGCCCGCGCTGGTACTGGTTCGACGAGAAGCCGGTGAACACCAACCGCAGCGTGCGCCTGTCGTATCAGCCGCTGACGCGTCAGTACCGCGTTTCCACGGGCGGGCTGCAACTGCCGTTCAACCGCCTCAAGGGCGCGCTGCAGTTCATCCAGCAGGTGCGTGGCTGGCGCGTGTTCGAGCGCGGCGACGTGCGGCGCGGCGAAACCTATCACGCCGAGCTGCGCATGCGGCTCGACCTCTCGCAGCTGCCGAAGCCGTTCCAGATCAACGCGGTGAACACGCGCGAGTGGAACCTGTCGTCCGAGTGGAAGCGCTTCAACTACACCGTGCCGACCAACCTCGACGCGCCGCAGCCGCTGCCCCCACCGCCGGCCCCGATGCCGGCCTCACCGCCTGCGGCACCCCCGGCACCGCCCGCTGCGCCGGCCATCCCCGGCTCCGCGCCCGCCGCGGCCTCCGCGCCATCAGCCGATGCCCGCACGCCGTTCTCGCAGACCGTCTCCACGGTCCTGTCTCCGAGCCAATTGGTACAGCCCGCATCGAGCCCGCCATGAACGGAGCGATCTGGGACAGCCGATTCCGCCGCGTGCTCTATCGCGTCGTGGTGGGGATCATCGTCTTCCTGGCGCTGGTCCTGGTGGGCCTGCTGGCCGGGGCCTCGGCCAACACCGAATTCTTCGATCGCTATTTCACGTTGCTGTTCAAGGTCAACCTCGTCGTCGGCGCGCTACTGGTGCTGACCGTGGGCGCACTGGCCATGACGCTGTGGGTGCGCTACCGGCGCGGCAAGTTCGGCACGCGGCTGATGACCAAGCTGGCCGTGTTCTTCGGCGTGGTGGGCGTGCTGCCGGGCGTGCTGATCTACCTGGTCTCGCTGCAGTTCGTCTCGCGCAGCATCGAATCCTGGTTCGATGTACGCGTGGAAACGGCGCTCGAGGCCGGGCTGAACCTGGGCCGGTCCACCATCGACAGCCAACTGGCCGATCTGCAGGGCAAGGCCCGGCTGATGGCGGACCAGCTCACGGGGTCGTCGGGCATGGCCACGTCGCTGCAACTGAACCGGCTGCGCGAGCAGTACGGCGTGCAGGAGGCCGCGATCTTCACCGGCAGCGGCCGGGTGATGGCCACGGCGTCGAGCAGCTACGCCTCGCTGGTGCCGGACCTGCCGTCGGGCATGCTCGCCGAGCAGGCGCGGCTGGCCGGCGGCTATGCGGCCGTGGAGGGCGGCACCGAGCCCTCGGTAGACGGCAAGCGCACGGGCCCCATCGACAGTACCCACCTGTACCGCATCCGCGTGATCATTCCGCTCGGGCCGGCGCCGTCGCAGAACTCGACCGACGCGGAGGCGCAGGCCGCCGCCGTGGCTGCAGCCGCCGCGGTCCAGCGCGCGCAGCGCCCGCCGCGTGCCGGCATGTCCGCGCCCGGTGCCCGCTGGGCCGGGTCGGGGCTGTCCGTGGAGCGCCGCCCCGAGGACGCACCGGCCACCGGCTTCGGCCTGATGGGCGATACGGTGCGCGAGGAGCGCTACCTCCAGGTGCTGCACCCAGTGCCGGCCGTGCTCGCACGCAATGCCGACGAGGTCCAGCGCGCCTATCAGGAGTACCAGGAAAAGGCGCTGGGGCGCACCGGCCTGCGCAAGATGTACATCGGCACGCTGACCCTGACGCTGTTCCTGGCCGTGTTCATCGCCGTGATGCTGGCCCTGCTGCTGGGCGGCCAGCTCGCCCGGCCGCTGCTGATGCTGCTGCAGGGGACCAAGGAGGTGGCCGAGGGCGATCTCTCACCCAAGCGTGAACTTAAAAGCCGCGACGAACTGGGCATGCTGACGCAGCAGTTCAACGCGATGACGCGCCAGTTGTCCGAGGCCCGCATCGCCGTGGAGGAAAACCGCACCGCGCTGGAGCAGTCGAAGGCCTACCTGGAAAGCGTGCTGCAGAACCTGACCGCCGGCGTGCTGGTGTTCGACCGGCGCTTTGCGCTGCTGACCGCCAACCCCGGCGCCGAGCGCATCTTCCGCCAGCCCTTCGCCGGCGTGCTGGGCCAGCCGGCCGAGCAGATTCCAGGGCTGGGCGAGTTCACCGAGATCGTGCGCCAGGCGTTTTCCGAGCAGAACACCAGCGAGGTGCTGGGCGGCGCGCGGCACTGGCAGAAGCAGATCGAACTGCCGCAGGGCGACGAGGAACAGCCGCTGACGCTGCTGGTGCGCGGCGCCCACCTGCCGGGCGGCAGCCGCGACGAGCCCGGCTACGTGGTGGTTTTCGACGATATTTCCGATGTGATCTCGGCCCAGCGCTCGGTCGCCTGGGGCGAGGTGGCGCGCCGGCTGGCCCACGAAATCAAGAATCCGCTCACCCCGATCCAACTCTCGGCGGAGCGCCTGCAGATGAAACTTTCGCCGAAATTGGAGACAACCGATGCGGAAGTGCTAAAGCGCGGGGCCGCAACGATCGTTAACCAAGTGGCGGCAATGAAACGCATGGTTGACGACTTCCGCGATTACGCGCGTACGCCGCCCGCCGTAGTGCAGACGCTGGCGCTGAATCACCTGGTGGCAGAAGTCTTGCATCTGTATGGGATCGACGAGCCCGGGGTGCACGAGCATCCCGTGATCCATTCGGCGCTGGGGCCCGATTTGCCTGAAATAAAGGGAGATCCGACCCAGTTGCGGCAGGTGATCCACAACTTGCTGCAGAATGCGCAGGATGCGGTGGCGGACAACGTGGCGGCCGGTAGGGCGGCGCCCCATATCACTCTGCACACCGAGACTGTAGAATACAAAGATTCTGCTGGCGAAGACCGGCAGGCCGTCAAGCTGTCCATCGCGGACAATGGTCCAGGATTCGCACCCCGTATTCTCAGTCGGGCGTTCGAACCGTATGTGACCACGAAAGCCAAGGGTAYGGGTCTCGGGCTGGCGATGGTAAAGAAGATCATTGACGAACACGGCGCGCGCATCGAGTTACGCAATCGCATGGACGGCGCCGAGATCATCGGGGCACAGATCTCGATCCTGTTCGTTAAACTGGCATAGTCAAACTGCGTCACCGTCCGGTGGCGCTGCGGTGGGGTTAAGAGGGGAAGTATGGCAACCATCCTCGTAGTCGACGACGAAATGGGCATCCGGGAATTACTCTCGGAGATCCTGAGTGACGAAGGCCATGTGGTCGAAGTGGCGGAGAACGCCCAGCAGGCACGCGAGTACCGTGCGGCGGGGACGCCCGATCTGGTATTGCTCGATATCTGGATGCCAGATACCGATGGCGTCAGCTTGCTCAAGGAATGGTCGGCACAGGGTTACCTGACGATGCCGGTCATCATGATGTCTGGCCACGCCACGATTGACACCGCTGTGGAGGCGACCAAGATTGGCGCGCTGAACTTCCTCGAGAAGCCCATCGCGCTGCAGAAGTTGCTGTCCGCCGTGGAGCAAGGCTTGGCGCGCGGCATCGAACGCCCGCGTACGGCGCCGACGGCGGCCAGCGCGGCGCCTGCCGCCACCTCTGCCACGGGCGAAGCCGCCGCGGCCGCGCTGGCGCCCGCCGAGATGCCCGCGGAGATCGCCGCGAACGGCAATCCGGCACGCCTGCCCGAGGCCGAGATGCACTTCTCCTTCGACATGCCATTGCGTGAGGCACGCGATCTGTTCGAGCGTGCCTATTTCGAATACCACCTGGTGCGCGAACACGGCAGCATGACACGCGTGGCCGAGAAGACCGGCCTCGAGCGTACCCACCTGTACCGCAAGCTCAAGCAGCTCGGCGTGGAGCTGGGTCGCAACAAGCCCGAGCCCACCGAACAATGACCGACAGTGATGCACGGGGCGCTTGACTGGCCGGTTTCGCGCTGATATAGTTTCGCTTCTTTGGCCCGGTAGCTCAGTCGGTAGAGCAGAGGATTGAAAATCCTTGTGTCGGCGGTTCGATTCCGTCCCAGGCCACCAGATACAAGAAAACGGACGCTTCGGCGTCCGTTTTTGCGTTTGGGGTCAATGGTTTAGCGCCTACCCGAACATCTCCTCCGCCACCGTCGGATGCAGGGGCAGGGTCGTCTTCAGGTGCGAGGCCTTGAGCCCCAGCCGCAGCGACACCGCCAGCGCCTGGATGATCTCGGGCGCGGCGTTGTCCATCAAATGCACGCCGAGCACCCGGCCGCTGCGCGCGTTCAGCACCAGCTTGATCATCGACTGTTGCGAACTGCCGCCGAAGCGGTTTTCCAATGAGACAAATCGCTTGATTTCGGTGCGGATGCGCTCCGGCTTCCCCGCGTCCTCGATGGCCTGCGCCTCCGTCATGCCCACCACGCCGATGGCCGGCTCGCAGAACACGGCCGTGGGCACGATGTCGAAATCGGCCAGGTCGCCGCGCTTGCCGAACAGGCGGTCCGCGACCCAGCGGCCCTGTGCGATGGCCACCGGCGTCAGGTGCAGGTTCTCGGCCATGCAGTCGCCCACCGCGTACAGCGCGCGCTCCGCGCTGCGGAACTGGCGGTCCACAACGATGCCGCCCTTTTCGCCCAGTTCGATGCCGATGTCCTCGAGCCCCAGCCCCTCCACATTGGCCTGTCGACCGATGGCCGACAGCACCGCCTGGGCGCGCACGGTCTGGGTACGGCCCGGGTTGCCGTCCTGCGTATAGCAGACCTCGGTCGCGCCATTGGCCTGCGAGAGCAGCGTCACCTCGGTATTGAAATGCAGGCGGATGCCCTTGGCGGCCAGCGCCCCGGCCAGCGAGGCGGAGACGTCGTGGTCGAAGCGCGGCAGCAGCCGGTCCTCGCGCACGAGCAGGTCGACCTTGACGCCGTAGCGCGACAGGATCGACGCCAGTTCCACGGCGATATACCCCCCGCCGATCACCACCATCGACGCCGGCACGGTCTGCCACGTGAACACATCGTCGGACGTGCTCGCCAGCTCGCCGCCGGGCACCGGCAGTACGCGCGGCCGCGCGCCCGTGGCGATCAGCGTCTTGCGGGTGCGCAGGGTTTCGTTGCCGACGACGATCTCGGTCGGGCTCGTCAGCCGGGCCTCGCCGTGCAGGATCTCCACGCCGGCCTCGGTCAGCCGCTGGGCATAAGACGCGTTGAGACGCGCGACCTCGGCATTGACCCGCACGATGGCATCGCGCCAGTCCTCCTTGCCGCCCGTGTGAGACAGGCAATCGGACAAAATGGCCGCCCAGGTGGCACCGTAGGACAGCATCTTCTTGGGCACGCAGCCGCGATTGACGCAGGTGCCGCCGATGGCGCCACGTTCGACCAGGATCACGCGCGCGCCCAGCGACGCCGCGCGCCGGGCCGCCGCTACGCCGCCGGAACCCGCGCCGATGACGACGAGGTCCGCCTCGCGCGCCTTGCCCGGCCGGCCATTGCGCTTGCGGCGCGGCACGTTCTCCACCACGGGCGCCGCGCTGATCTCGCGCGCGCGGCGGCGCTCCTTGGCCGGTGCCGGGGTGGCGGTCTCGGGTGTTGCCTGGCGCTTAGTCATCCATGTCTCCTTGTACGCGGCGCATCGCCGCATTCAACACGACCGACCGGCGCCCGTGGGCGCAACCACTCAGGGCGCCGGCAACAATTCCTCGTCCCGGATCGTGGGCCAGTCGCGCAGAAACGCTTCCGCGTCGCGCCGGCCCAGATCGTAGGCATGTGTCATGGCCTCGGGCCGGGTGTAGTCCCAGCTCGAGATGGGTACGCGCTGCGACGGCTGCAGGTACAGCCGGCGCTGGCCGCCCTCCGCCAGCACGAAGCGGGGCGGGCGCGGGTACAGCCGCGTCACCAGCACCAGCACGTTGCCGGGGGCCGGGTCGAGCGCATCGACGGGCACGTTGTCCACCAGCCCGCCATCGAGCACCGCGCGCCCCTGGCGCTTCAGTACCGGTGTGAACGGCGGCGTGGAGGCCGACTGCAAGAGCAGATCGGCCAGATCCTCGGGCGAAGCACAATCCTGCGCGCGCACGAACTCGGGCCGGAAGCCCAGCTTGCGGCCCAGCCGCGGGTGCAGCGTCTTGAGGAGGTGCTTGTCGATGTTGTACGCGAGCAGCCCGGCGGCCACGGCCAGGCGCGGGCCGCTCCACGGCGGGATATGCGCCACGCCGATGCGGATCTCGGGCGCGGCCTGGAGCCGCGCGAGCCGGTTATCGCCGAACAGCGACAGCAGCGCGTTGCGATAGATGCCGTAATGTGGAAACACGCGCTCGCGCCGCAGCAGGTTGCCCCAGTAGGCGTTGCGCGTGTTGTTGGCCAGGATGTCGCGGTAATAGGCCATGGTCTGGTGCGAATCATGCGCATGGACCATGCACGCCGTAGCCGCCCCGGCCGAGATGCCCGCAATCACGCGCGGCCGCAGCGCCAGCTCGGGCGCCACGGTGTCCCACCAGCCGGCCTGCCACCAGCATCGGTTGCCGCCGCCGGCGAACACGATCTGGTCGAACGGCTGGGAAAGCGGCTGGGGAGGGGCGGAGGAGATTGGCGCGGCGCCAGTCATCATCGTCGGATGGTCCTGGATGTCAGAGCAGCGCGTAGGTGGTGGTGGCCTGCACCGCCAGCTTGCCGTCGGTGCCGGTCAGCTCGATCTCGCCGAACACCACGGTCTTGCCGAGCCGCAGCACGTTGGCGCGCACGCGCACGTCGCCGTCGATCACAGGCCGCATGAAGTTGGTGGTCAGGCTGACCGTGGTCATCGGGCGGAACTCCCCGAGCACCCGGGAGATGGCGACGATCATCGCCGTATCGGCTGCCGACATCAGTACCTGCCCGCACACCACGCCGCCGGCATGGCGAAAAGTCTCACTGAACGGCAGGCGCAGCGTCACGCCCTGGTCGTCCACCGCCTCGGCTCGCAGGCCAAGCTGGCGCACCCACGGGGCGAGCACGCGTTCCAGCGTGGCATCGACATCAGCCAGGGTGAAGGCGGGCGCTGCGGTCGGTGCGGAGGTCGGTTCCGGCATGGCGATCCTGTCGAGCGGGTTTCGCCAATGATACAGGGGGCCGCAGCCCCCCGTGTGATGCACTGCAAGACCCCGCCGGCCGGGGCGGGCGACGGCTACGCCGCGTTGTCGGCAGCGGCGCGGGCACTGCTGCGGCTGGCGTGCCAGCGCAGCACGCGCGGCACCACCACCACGGCCACCGTCATCGCCAGAATCGTGGCGGAGATCGGCTGCTTGACGAACAGGCTCCAGTCGCCCTGGCCAATCGACAGCGCATTGCGCAGCTGCTTCTCGGCCATCGGCCCCAGGATCAGGCCGACGATGACCGGCGCCGTGGGGAAGTCGAAGCGGCGCATGGCCATGCCCAGCAGGCCGATCACGAACAGCAGCAGCAGGTCGAACCACGACTGGCGGATACCGTACGCACCGAGCCCCGCGAAGATCAGGATGCCGCCGTACAGCAGCGGCGTGGGCACGCGCAGCATGCGCACCCAGAGGCCGATCGCCGGCAGGTTCAGCACCAGCAGCATCACATTGCCGATGTACAGCGACGCCAGCAGGCCCCAGACCAGATCGCCCGAGGTCTGGAACAGCATCGGACCGGGCTGGAGGTTGTAGTTCTGGAACGCCGCCAGCAGGATGGCGGTGGTGTTCGAGGTCGGAATGCCCAGCGTCAGCAGCGGCGCCAGCGTGGCCGTCACGGCGGCGTTGTTGGCGGCCTCGGGGCCGGCCACGCCCTCGATGGCGCCCACCTTGCCGAACTCGTCCTGGTGTTTGGAGAGCTTCTTTTCGGTCGCGTACGACAGGAAGGTCGGGATCTCCGCGCCGCCGGCCGGAATCAGCCCGAACGGGAAGCCGATCAGCGTGCCGCGCAGCCAGGCCGGCACCGAGCGCTTCCAGTCCGACTTGTTCATGTGGACGGAACTGAGCTTGTTGAACGAGCCGGCCGGCTGCGGGAAGAACGCGTTGAACAGCGCCTCGCCCACGGCGAACAGGCCCACGGCCACCACGACGATATCCACGCCGTCGTAAAGCTCCTGGATGTTCATCGAGTAACGGGTCTGGCCGGACAGCGAATCGATGCCGATCAGGCCGATGCCGAGCCCCAGGAACAGGCTGGTCATGCCGCGCAGCAGCGACGAGCCGAGCACGGCCGACACGGTCGTGAAGGCCAGCAGCATGATCATGAAGTACTCGCCCGGGCCGAACTGCAGCGCCACGTCCGCCGCCACCGGCGCGAACATCGACAGCAGCACGGTGGCGATGGTGCCCGCCACGAAGGAGCCGATCGCCGCCGTGGCCAGCGCCGGCCCGGCGCGGCCGTTCTTGGCCATCAGGTTGCCTTCCATGGCGGTGACCATGGTGGACGACTCGCCCGGCGTGTTCATCAGGATGGAGGTGGTCGAGCCGCCGTACATCGCGCCGTAGTAGATGCCGGCGAACATGATCAGCGCGGCGGTGGGTTCCACCTTGGCCGTCAGCGGCAGCAGCATCGCCACGGTCAGGGCCGGGCCAATGCCCGGCAGCACGCCGATGGCGGTGCCGAGGAAGCAGCCCACGAGGGCCCACATCAGGTTGATCGGTGTGATGGCGACGGCGAAGCCGTGCATCAACTGGTTCAGGGTATCCATGGCAATTCCTCCCGCCGGTTCAGAAGCCGGAGATCGACAAAAGGGGCAGCAGCGGCAGGTTGATGCCGAGCAAGAATTCAAACAACGCCCACATCGGCAGCGTCAGGCCCAGGCCGATCAGCGCATCGCGCACCAGCCGGCGGCTGCCGTAGCCGCGYGCCACGCAGACCATCATCAGCGTGGAGGACAGCACGAAGCCGAGCGTGCCGATCAGCACCATGTTCAGCACCAGGCCCGCCGCTACCCACAGGAAGCCCTTGAAGTTGTGTGGCGCCTCGGGCAACTCGGCATCTTCCTCCGGCATATTGCGGAAGCCGCCGCGCACGCCCTGCCAGGTCAGCAGCGCGCCGCACACGGCCAGGCCGATGGCGACCAGGGTGGGCGCGAAGCGCGGCGACAGGCCGGCGTAGCCTTCCTCGCCCGAGATGCCGGACAGGCCGGCCAGGAAGAAGGCGGACAACGCCAGGACGGCGATGCCGATGGAGACATGCGATGGTTTCATGGTGGGCTCCCGGAGGGATGGCCACCACCCGCGCGGTCACGACGAGCGTGACAGGATTGTGATTATTGTTGGGGCGCGCGGGTGGGGCGGGTGGGGCGGTGAGGCGAGTCGTGCAGTTGGCGATGAATCCGCCGGACTTACTTGGCAACGCCCAGTTCGCGCAGCGTGCCACCCAGGCGGGTCGACTCGGCATCCACGAACTTGCCGAACTCGTCGCCGGTCAGCAGGAAGGGCGTCCAGTCATTCTTCGTCAGGGCTTCCTTCCAGACCTTGTTCTCGGTGCCCTTGACCACGGCGTCGATCATCGCCTTGCGCTGCTCGGGCGTGATGCCCGGCGCGCCGTAGACGCCGCGCCAGTTATAGATCTCCACGTTCACGCCCTGCTCCTTGAGCGTGGGGATGTCGGCGGTGCGGTCCTTCGAGGTCACCGCCAGCGCGCGCATCTTGCCGCTCTTGATGAAGGGCAGGAACTCGGACACGCCGGCAATGCCCACGGTCACGTGGCCGCCCATGATCGACGCGGAGGCTTCGCCGCCGCCCGCGAACGGCACGTAGTTGATCTTCTTCGGATCCACGCCGATGTCCTTGGCGATCAGGCCGGCCAGGATGTGGTCGATCGAACCCTTCGAGCCACCACCCCAGCTCACGCTGCCCGGGTTGGCCTTGAGCTGCGCGGTCAGGTCCTTGATGGACTTCAGCGGCGAGCTGGCCGGCACGGTCAGGACCATGGTGTCGGCATACAGGCGGGCGATCGGCGTGGCGTTCTTCAGCGTCACGGGCGGATGGTTGGTCTCGATGGCACCGACCATCACCGCGCCGGTCACGATCAGCGCGTTGGGGTTGCCCTTGTCGGTGTTGACGAACTGGGTCAGGCCGATGGTGCCGCCGGCGCCGCCCTTGTTGTCATAGGACGCGGTCTTGGCGGTGCCTGCCGCGATCATCGCCGCGCCGATCGTGCGGCCGGTCTGGTCGTAGCCGCCGCCGGGGTTGGCGCCGATCATGACCTTCAGGCTGTCCACGGCGTAGGCCGGGGCCGCGGCCAGCGTGGCGGCGGCGAGGACGACATGGGCAAAGCGGGCAAGCGTGCGAGGCATCGCGGTCTCCTGTCTTTTTTTGGAATGGATAGCTAGTGATAGCTGTGGGCTGGATTCTAGAGGTCGGTAACTGTCAAAAGCCTGTCAAACCGACAGGAATTCGCATGGGGTTTACGTGAGGGTTGTCTGCTTTGTCTGGCCCCGCCGACACGCGCCGGACGGCACACGCACTACCCACTGCATGGTTTTCGCCACAGACAAGTGCGAGGAAGTCTGATCTAAACATCTTTGACTTGGCTGACGTCAGACATATCACTACGATTGACCACAGTTGCCTGCCGCACGTTGCAGTGCGGAACAGGCGACGGACAAACGATGAAAAAGGGACCCGCGCACAACGAGGCGACGGGCCTGATGGGTGTCAACTGGGGTCAACAATGGATACGACGATCAAGGCTGCCGACGTGTGGCCGCCGGAGCTGGATACGGCCGCGGGTACCGACCGTGGACTGTGGAAGAGCACCATGGCGGCGGCAAGCCAGGCGCTCGAGGCCGCCAAGGGCATGCAGGCGGCGGTGGGGCAGACACTGAAGCTCCAGCACAAGATCATGGCGCTGCGCGACGAGCTGCATCGCGCCGAAGCCGAGCGCGATCTCTACCGCGACCTTCACGCGCGTACGCTCGACGAACTCAACCACACGCTCGACCTCAGCCCCACCGAATGGCAGCGGCTGCGCGCCGAGAACGAGACGCTCCAGATCCGCCATCGCGCCTACAAGCTGCTGGTGCAGCACTACGCGCGCAGCGGCACGCCGGTGGACCCGGCCGTGTTCGCGGAGCAGCGCAGCCGCGTGCAGCAACACATCCTGTTCCAGCGCCGCAAGGGCATCCCGGTTTCGGTGATTGCCGTCGAGGACATCGCCTTCCTGCTGCGCTGACCGGGGACGCCGTCATGACCTGCCTGCACCTCACCCCGCAACCGGCGGTGCCTCTGCATTGCCGGCCCGCGCATCCTCCGCGCAAACCCGGTTTCGCCCCATTGCCTTGGCGGCATAAAGACGGCGGTCGGCCGTCGCCAACATGGCATCGAGTGTCTGGCCCCCGTCGCTCCCGGCTTCGGCCACGCCTATCGACACCGTGAAGCGGATGCGCGCTCCGGGGTCGCCCTGCGTCGCTGACGTGGGCGCGTCCGGGGCGGGCTCCACCGGCATCGCGGCCAGCGCCACGCGCAGCCGTTCGGCACTGACCCTGGCCTCGGCCAGCGTGGCGCCGGGCATCAACACGGCGAATTCCTCACCACCCAGGCGGGCCGGCGTATCCACCGCACGCATATTTTCCCGCAACGCCGTGGCCAGCCGCTGGAGCACGTGGTCGCCGCTGGCATGGCCCCATCGATCATTCACCTTCTTGAAATAGTCGATGTCGAGCATCAGCATCGACAGCGCGCTGCCGTCGCGCGCGCGCCGCGCCGCCGCCTGCGCGAACTGGTCGCCGAAATGACGCCGGTTGGCGAGGTCCGTCAGCGGATCGCGCTCGGCCAGTTTCTGGAGCTTGTCGCCCAGCGCGAGGTAGTAGCTGAACAGCAGCGATACCAGCCTCACCGAGATCCACATCAGCAGCGGCAGCGCGATCCAGACCGGCAGCAGCGGCTTGCTGATGCGCGAGAAAACCTCGCCGTAGAGTTGGGCGGTCGAGACCGCCTCCAGCAGCATCCACTGCCCGGTGCCCAGCCGCTGGTAGAACAGGTAGCCGCCATCGCCCTTGCGCATGCCGGGGCCGTCGGTGGCGAACAGCGTCTGCGGTCCCACGTCGCGCCAGGTGTCGCCCAGCACGTCGGGCCAGCGCAGGTCCGTGCTCAGATGGTCATGGTAGGCCGCGATCAGTCGGCCGGCGCTGTCCATCAGGTAGCGGTTCAGGGCCGGGGAGTCGTCGCTCGGTGCGCCGAGCAGCGCCTGGATATGCTTCAGCGAGACATCCACCGCCACCACGCCGCGAAAGCGCGACTCCACATAGATCGGCACGCTCAGCGTGGTGCGCAGCTCGGTGCTTTCGAACTGGCGATAGGGCGGCGCCCAGCGCAGGTCCTGGCCCGGATTGCGGTCGGGCAGGAGATCGCGGTAGTAGGGCATGCTCGCAAAGCGCTGCAGCAACGCGGGTGCCTTGTCGGCCGGCACCGGGGGATAGGTCACGAAGAAGCCGTTACTCGAGATGAACGTGACCGAATTGCGGATCTCGTCCACGCCCATGGTCAGCCCCAGCACATGGCTGAGCTGGCGCGCGGCGAAGAGGTCGGCGCGCAGGTCGCCCACGTGGCGCTCGAAGCCGGGCAGGCCGGCCAGGGCCTGCGGTGACACGCCGATCACGGGCGCATCGCCGAGCGGGACTTCCATCTGCCAGATCGGCTCGTCGCGCGCGGCGAAGGCCCGATCGATGACGGGGTCCGAGACGCCACGGGCTTGCACGGCCTCCATCCGCATCAGCTGCCGCGCGTAGTCGCGCACGAACGACAGCCGGAAGCGCTCCGACGACACGGCGGCCTCCAGCCCCATCGCGCGCAGCGCGAGATTGTGCTGATGGCTGGCAATCACGCGCTCGCGCAGCGTGTAGAGGTCTCGCAGGCCAACGGCGAGCGTCAGCGCCAGCACGAGGCTGAAACACCAGATCACGACTCGCTGCGGGCGCATGACCGCCGCGCGCGGTAACCATCGCGGTTGCGGCACCAGTTTGCGCCATGGCATCGGGGGCCTCCGGGCAAGTCCCGCCTGAGCGGGCACTGCAACGAAACTGTGACGATGAAGGACAACGCTCGGCCAGTGTAGTGCAGCAAACGGGACTTCGGGAGGGGGTGGCGCCCCGAGCTTAGTGCCGGTCGGTCCGGAAGTAGAGCAGGGCGAGCGCCGGCAGCGCGAAGCCGATCCAGCTCGCCAGCGGCCAGCCGCCGCGCGCGAAGGCCCAGGCGCCCAGCCACGAGCCGGTGGCGCCGCCGACGAAGAAGATCGCCATGTACAGGCCGTTCAGCCGGCTGCGGTGCTCGGCCGACAGCGTGAAGATGGCGCGCTGGCCGACCACAAGGTTCGCCGATACGCCGAAGTCGAGCAGGATGGCCGCCACGGTCAGCGCCAGGAGCGAGGTCATCGACCCCTCCACGCCCACCCGGCTCAACAGGAACGACCCGGCGCCGATGGCCAGCGCGATGGCGGTCATCTGGCGGCTGTGGCCCCGGTCCGCGTAGCGGCCGGCCATCGGCGCGGCGATGGCGCCGGCCACGCCGACCAGCGCGAACACGGCGATGCCGGTCTGCGACATGTGGAACGCAGGCCCGGCCAGATAGAGCGGGATGGTGGTCCAGAACAGGCTGAACACGCCGAACATGCTGGCCTGGTACAGCGCGCGCCGGCGCAGCACGGGCTGGGTACGGAGCAGGTGCGCCATCGACGCCAGCATCTGGCCGTAGGTCACGCCCCGCGCGGGCTGGCGGCGCGGCAGCTTGCGCGCCAGCACCAGCGCCAGCAGCACCATGGCTACGGCCGAGACCGCGAAGATGGTGTGCCAGCCGCCCGTCAGGCCGGCCATCAGGCTCGATACCGGCCGCGCCAGCATGATCCCCATCAGCAGCCCGCTGGTGACGTTGCCGACCACGCGGCCCCGGATATGGTCCGGGGCGAGGTGCGCCGCGAACGGCACCAGCACCTGCACCGCCACCGAGCATAGGCCGATGGCGCAGCCCGCGATCAGGAACACGCTGGCGTGAGTGGCCAGGGCCGCCGCCATGAGCGCCACGGCACAGCCGCCAATCAGCGTCAGGACCAGCTTGCGGTTCTCGACCAGATCCCCGAGCGGCACCAGCAGCACCAGCCCCGCGCAGTAGCCCATCTGGATCAGCGTGACGATCAGCCCGGCAATCTCGGGCGAGAGTTGCAGCGACCGGGCGATCGGGCCGACCAGTGGCTGGGCGTAATAGAGATTGGCGACGATCATGCCGCAGGCCGTGGCCAGCAGCGGCGTGATCCAGGTGGCGGGCTCAGCGGCGCGCTCTGTGGCGGTGGTGGTCATGGGGACGGCCTTGGTGCTCGAAGCCGCCGATTCTAGCGGGAGATAGATAGATGCGTCGGAGGGGTCATTCCGGTGCCGCGTCAGGCATCCGGCCGCTCATCCTCGAAGCGGAACTCCTCCTGCACGGGCGCCGGGTCGTCGCCCTGTTCGTCCGCCGGGATCAGGGCGCTCACGCGCACGCCGAGCAGCCGGATGCGCCGCTCGAGCGGTATCCGCTTCAGGCATTCCGTGGCGCTGCGCCGGATCGCCGCGCCATCGGCGGTATGGGCCGGCATGGTCAGGTCGCGCGTGACCGTGCGGAAATCGTCAAAGCGCAGCTTGATGCCCACCGTGCGGCCCACGTAGCCCTTGCGGCGCAGGTCCTCGCCCACGCGCATGCAGAGCTTGGTGAACGATTCGGACAGCAGAGGACGATCTACGCGTGGGTGCAGGTCGCGCTCGAAGGTGGTTTCGCGGCTCATCGACTTGGGCTCGGAACTGACCACCACCGGGCGGTCATCACGCCCATGCGCCACCTCGATCAGCCAGCTCGCGTAGTTGCGGCCGAAATGGGTCTGGAGCACGCCCTGGTCGGCCTCGGCCAGGTCGCCCACGGTGTCGATGCCGATGCCGGCCAGCTTCTCGGCCGCCTTCGGCCCGATGCCGTTGACCTTGCGCGCCGCGAGCGGCCAGATACGGCGGGGGATGTCGGCGGGGGTGAGCAGGGTCAGGCCATCCGGCTTGTCGAGTTCGGACCCGATCTTCGCCAGCAGCTTGTTGGGCGCCACGCAGATCGAGCAGGTCAGGCCAGTGGCCTCGCTCACGGCCGCCTTGATGCGCGCGGCTACCTCGGCCGGCTCGCCGGGCACCTCGGTCAGATCGATATAGATCTCGTCGATGCCCCGGTCTTCCACCTGCTCGGTGAAGGTGCGCACGGCGGCCTTGAACAGGCCCGAGTAGCGGCGGTAGGCGTCGAAATCGGTCGGCAGCAGGATGGCGTCCGGCGCCAGCTTGGCCGCCTTCATCATGCCCATCGCCGAGAACACGCCCAGCGCGCGGGCTTCGTAGGTAGAAGTGGTGACGACGCCACGTCCGACGTAGTCGCGCAGGCGGGCATAGCGGCGCGAGCCATCGGGCAGCGTCTCCGGGATGGCATTGCGGCCGCCGCCGATGACAACGGCCTGGCCGCGCAGATCGGGATAACGGAGCAGTTCGACGGACGCATAGAAGGCGTCCATGTCGAGGTGGGCGATGCGCCGGACGGGGGTGGACATGGCGAAGGGGGGCGTGCGCGTCGTCGGTACTGTATAAACGTACAGTATAGTGCGTCGGCCCTCGCGTGCCGAGCCGGTGTTAATCCATCATTCCCGGGATGAATCGATTAATCGATCCAAACTTATGCTTCATTTGTCGCGCTGATAGACTTAACGGAATTGCGGCGGGAAACCCACACCCCTTCCATCGCGTAGATCAGCAGCGACACCCAGATCAGTGCATAGCCGAGTTGCTTCTGGGCCGGGAACGGCTCGTGCCACAGCCAGATGCCGAGCAGCAGCTGGAGCGTCGGGCCGGTGTACTGGAGCAGGCCGAGCAGCGAAAGCGGAATCCGGCGCGCGCCGGCGGCGAAGAACAGCAGCGGCACCGCCGTGACCGGGCCGGCCAGCAGCAGCAAGATCTGCGTACCCGGTGCTGCGCTCCGGAAGGTGTCCTGGCCGGTGAAGACGAGCACGCCCAGCGCGGTGGCCGCAATCGGAAACAGCAGCAGCGTCTCCAGCGACAGCCCCTCCAGCGCGCCCAGCGCCCCGGTCTTGCGCAGCAGCCCGTAGCCGCCGAACGACGCCGCCAGCGCGAGCGCGATCCACGGCAGTTGCCCGGCGCTGATGGTCAGCCAGAGCACGCCCCCCGCCGCGACGGCGATGGACAGCCACTGCCCGGGCCGCAGCCGCTCGTGCAGGAACAGCACACCCAGCAGCACGCTGAACAGCGGATTGATGAAGTAGCCCAGGCTCGCATCGACCACCCGGTCGGCCGACACCGCCCAGATATAGAGGAACCAGTTGGCGCAGAGCAGGGCGGCGCTCGCCGCGAAGCCGAGGATCAGGCGCGGATTTCCCGCCACCTCGCGCAGCCAGCCGAAATGCCGCCGCCAGAGCAGGATCGCGCCCAAAAAGACCAGCGACCACACCATCCGGTGCAGCAGGATCTCGAGCGGCGCCACGCCGTGGAGGGATTTGATATAGAGGGGCAGCAGGCCCCAGATGACGTACGCGAGCAGCGCGTAGAAGATGCCGAGTTGCATGGGAGTATCCGGTAGGTGCGCGGATTCTACCGGGACGCCGTCATCGGCGTTGGAACTCGCCTCCCCCTGGCGGGAGAGGCGACAACATCACATCCAAATCACATCGATGTCTTACAGCTTGCGCGCGAAGCTGAACTGCGCGAAGCCCTGCTCGGCCACGTTGAACCAGGCGGCCTCGTTGTTGCGGAACACGCGCCAGTCGTCATAGATCTTCTTGAACGACGGGTTCTTGGCGGTTTCCTCGGCGTACGCGTCCTGCGTGGCCTTGAAGCATGCCTCCATGATCTCCTTCGAGAACGGGCGCAGCTTCACGCCATTCTCCAGCAGACGGGCCAGCGCCTGCGGGTTCACGGCGTCGTACTTGGCCATCATGTTGGTGTGGGCCTCGATGGTGGCCGTTTCCAGCGCGCGCTTGTACTGCGCCGGCAGCTTCTCGAACTCCGGTGCGGAGGCGTAGAACGACAGCTGGGCGCTGCCTTCCCACCAGCCCGGGTAGTAGTAGTACGGCGCCACCTTGTAGAAGCCGAGCTTCTCGTCGTCATACGGGCCGACCCACTCGGCCGCATCGATGGTGCCCTTTTCCAGCGCCGGGTAGATATCGCCACCGGCAATCTGCTGCGGCACCACGCCCAGGCGCTGCAGCACCACGCCGGCAAACCCGGCGATGCGGTACTTCAGGCCCTGCAGGTCCGCCACGGTCTTGATTTCCTTGCGGAACCAGCCGCCCATCTGGGCATTGGTGTTGCCGCCCATGAAGTTGACGACGTTATATTCCTTGAAGAACTCGCGCATCAGCTTCATGCCGTTGCCCTGCATCATCCACGCGGTCTGCTGGCGCGCGGTCAGGCCGAACGGGACGGTGGTGTCGAAGCACAGCGTCGGATTCTTGCCGAAGTAGTAGTAGCCGGCCGTGTGGCCGATCTGCACGGTCTGGTTCTGCACGGCGTCCAGCACCTGCAGGCCCGGCACCACTTCACCGGCGGCGAACACCTTGATGTTGAACTTACCGTCGGTCAGCTCCTTCACGCGCTGGGACAGTAGCTCGGCGGCGCCGTAGATGGTGTCCAGCGACTTCGGGAAGCTCGATGCCAGGCGCCATTCCACCGCCGGGTTGCTGCCGATCACGGCCGGCGCGCCCGGTGCGCTCGCCGACGCCGCGGGCGCGGCGGGTTTGTCTTCCTTGCCGCACGCGGCCAGGGCCCCGGTAGCGGCCACAGCCGATGCTTTCAACAGGAAGGAACGACGTTCCATGACATCTCCTCTTATAGATATATGTGCGCTGGCTGCCCCACCCATAGGACAAGTCCAAAACAGCCGGTCGATTATAGCGGTGGCGTTTTGCGCACGACCACACTCCCGACTGCGGGTTTTCGCTAGGGATTCGCACTTCTGCAACGGTTTACGGGGAGACTGGCAAGGTGGCGCGAGGTGATCTTTTCGCAATGTGAGATGCCGCACGGTTTGATGGATTTTGTAACCCGTCTTGCGGTCAAAAAGTTCGCCTGTTAAAAAACGGAGCCCCCATCCGGCGCGCCGCGCGCCGTCACTGTTTCCCATGCTGCTGCCAGTACCCCGATTCGCTCGCCTGCGTTCCCGCCGTCTCACGTTTGCCGTCATGGCTGCTTGGGGCATGGTCGCCTGCGCGCAAACGGGCAGTCAGGTGGCGACACCGCCACAAATTTCGGCCAGCACTGTGCCGCCGACGGCCATGGCGTCGACTTCGGCCCCAGCGAGCGTACCTACCGCTGCGCCGGTGGCGGCTGCCGCGCCGGCGACGGACCCGCTGTACGACCTGATCCAGCCGACCGTCGTCCCGGGTACGAGCAAGCCTGCTGCCGATGCGGCTGTGGCAATTACGGCGAAAGCGGCGAATGCGGCACCATCCGAAACCATGGCAACCGTCGCGGCGGAGAACCCCGTGGACCCCGACTTTGTCGGTCCGCCCGAGTCGGCCGCAGCCCCGCCGCCTCCGCCACCGCCATTGGTCCTCTTCCCGCAGCGGCTGGGTGAATTCCCCGCGCAGCCGGCTCAGCCCGTCCAGCCGGCACGCGCCAGTGCCGCTGATGGCACAAACGGCGGTGATCAAGTCGACAGCGCTGAAGCGGGTACGGTCTCGGATGCACCTCCGGTGCTCCGCTCGCAGTTGCCGGCCGAGGATCTCGCTGGCGATACGGTATGGCGCATGGGTTACAGCGGCCGTGCAGCGGTCGAGGACCGCGCCAGCACGCAGCGCGCCTGCCCGGGCGGTGGTACGCCGTCGGTCGGGCTCGGTGGCGGGCTGGCCTGCACCAGCACTGGCGAGGTCAAGATCCGCGAATCGCTGGCCGACATCGGCGGCGGCACCCAGGTCCAGCTCGTGGCCCAGGCCCGGGGTACCAACGCCACCTCGGTCAACGGCAACGCCGCCGCCGTGGACCCCTACGCACTGGTGCCGCAGTTCTATACCTCTGTCACCGGGCTCTCGGGTGTATCCGTGCTCGATGGCGCCAGCGTCTGGGCCGGCCGCCGCGAGAGCAATCCGTTCCTGATGTCGTCCGGCCTGCTGCCGCCCAACTCGCCCTCGATGCGATTCGGGGTGGATAACGCCAAACTGGGCGATTTCGGACTCAGTTATCAATACACCGCACGTAACGATCTGAACGGAGCCCATCTGCCCAGCTATCACAGCCTGCGCAGCGCCCCGATCGACACCAATGACAAGGGCAACGTCCAGTTGGGTTTCACGCGCGTGGAGCCGCTCTCGGCCATGGAAGACACCGGCAGCGCCTGGTGGGCCTCGGCCATGCACGAGCAGAAGAACGTGCTGATGGGCACCAACCGGCTGGGCGTGCAGTACGGGCAGGGGTCGCGCGCGGCCATGACCGGCTACACGGGCATGGGCGCTTCGCTGTCACGCGTGCGCGTGGCGGAATCGATGGAGTGGAAGGGCCGCTCGGGCATCGGCGGCTCGGTGGAATCGAGCCTGCAGCTGGACCGCTCGCCGGTCGGCACGCTGCAATGGGCGGCCACGCGCTTCCGTCCGGCCTATGTGGCCAACGACCAGTTCCGGCTCAACTTCGAAGTCGCGCACGACCAGATCTCGTCCGGGTTTGGCGTGGGTGGCCAGCGCACCGCGCTGACCGTGGCGCCGACCTTCACGCTCGGCAAGTCCACGGGCAACGCCAACCTACGCGCGTTCTACACCTACAGCCGCGCGAGCGACGTCGACGGCATCACCTTCGCCACGCCCGCCGAAGCCTGGGCGACCCAGACCAGCGGCTCGATCTTCGGCGTGCAGCTCAACCGCCGCTGGTAATCATTCTTCGGATAGATGATCGAGCGGAAATTTCAGCCCACTCAATTCGTCCCGTCACTGCAAATCGTTCCGCATCACCAGTAGCCACGGCATGTGCGAGTTGGTGAAGGCGTCGAGCTGGCCGGCATCGTTGAGGTCGATCTCGCTCATGGTCACCGACTGCTGCACATTGCCGCCGATGGCCCGCACCACGCGCGCAGCGGGGTCCACGGCCACGACGATGTCGCAGTGCATCGGCGTGGTGCCGAAGCCGATCTCCGACAGGTTCTCGAGGTACTTGTCACGTCCGCGCGGCGCGCAGATGACATCGCCAGGGCGCGGCAGCGCCGGCATCGGCTCGATATGGAAGGCGGGACGCGGCAGCTTGCCATCCCGGGCATCGACCACATACATCGCATGGGACTGACCGGTCAGGAACTGGTCGTTGTTGAGCCCAGCCTTGCGCATCACCCACGAAATGAACACGGCCGACCACGCCCACGCGCCTTGCGTCACCTGGCGGCAATCCGGCGCCTCGCCCACGATGCCCCAGTAGCGCTGGGCCATCCGGCAGCCTTGCGCGGTGGCTTCCATGCCCGTGCCATCGGGAAAACGTATGCAATCCGTTGCATTCCTGTTCTCGTCCGATTCATCGTCCGCCGACTGGGCGCCTTGCGGGGCGAGGGGAGCGAACGATTCGACTGCCACCGGGGCGGGCAGGGGACTGTGCGTCACACAGGCGCCATCGTCGCGGCCGATGCGCATGGTCTGGCTGCCCCACTTGCGCCACTCCTGCATGGCGATCTCGACAATGCGCTCACGCGGCGTGGCGCCGGGCGTGGTGGCCACGCGCTCCAGGTCGGGCAAGGGCACGGCCTGCGGACGTGCCGTGCGCGGCGGCGCGGCGGTGCAACCACATAGCACGGCGAGTGCTACCAGACTCAGAAAACGCCGAGTCAGTGCCTGTGGAGAAAGCTGTGGAGCCTTGTGTGGAAAGCGCTGTGTATAACGCTGTGGAAATCTGAGTGCGAGCGGGCTGGACGGCATGGCGAGGCCACGGATGGCGACGCCCGAGAATCCTAGTGCTGGCCACGTCCGGACGCCATTTTGAAGAGGATTGCGGCCGCCGTCTGACGGCACGGTGCAGCTGTGCGGTTTGCCGCGCACGGCGGCGGGAAACCTGTTGTGGATAACGTCCCCCGCCTGGCGCGCACCTGCGCCGGAGACGGCGTCCGGTGGCGGCACGGCGGGGTCTTGCAAACCGGGCTGATTCATCGGCCCGCAAGCATCACTGGTTGACGGCGTCCTTGAACTTCTGGCCCGCCTTGAACTTCACGGTCTTGGCGGCTTCCACCTTGATTTCCTCGCCGGTACGCGGGTTGCGCGCCATGCGCTCGCCACGCTCGCCCTGGCTGAAGGTGCCAAAGCCGATCAGGCTCAGGGTATCGCCCTTGGCCACGGCGTCCATGATCGCGGTGAGCGTCACGTTGAGTGCCTGTTCCGCCTTGGCCTTGGTCAGACCGTCCACGCCAGCTGCAATCGCGTCGATCAGTTCGGTTTTCGTCATGCTTCACTCCGTCTCGAGTTGAAAAAACACTGACGTCCTGGCCGCGCCGGCTCCGCTGGAACCCGCACCGGCAAAGACGCCGCGGGCCACATCATACCGTGTCGGGGAAGGCGCACCGGGAACAGATTGTTACGCCAGCCATTGCCAGGCCTCGGCAGCAGGGGGGCTGAGGGCGATTGGGAAGCGGTATACGCGTCACGCGGAAGGGGCCTGGAAGCGCTGAGAGCCCTTCAGAGGCGTATACGCGGCTGACAGAGGGTTGGGGACGTATACGCGGCCAAAAGCGCCTGAGGGGCTTCTGGCGTGCCCGCGTGCCGGTATACGCGAAAAACGGGACCTGCTCAATTTTTCATCGACGTCCAAAACGGCCTTCCTCCCAAAGTCGGAGGGGTTCGGACGTATACCTCGCTGCGCTGCCGGCTCTCGTGCTTTCGGTTTACATCTTTCTTTTATGTATACGAATAGTAGTAGTCAATAGAGGGCGACCGTTTCTGTGGATAACCACGTATACGTCAATCGGATCAGATGTTTACGTATACCGAAAGCACAGGGAGCGGTTGTTGGCCGGCGTGGATGACTCAGCCGTCTGGAGGAGGATGGGAGGTATACCTCGTCGACTTGTTCCTGCGCCATCCCCATGTCACCCCCTTGCCGCCCACACCAAACCCGCGCGCTTATCCACAGATTTTGGCCGGTTTATCCACATGCATGACGGTATACAGGAGGCGAAAAGGGGTGTCGCGCCGACATGGTTGGCAGGTATCATCCGGGGCGCGCCGGAGTGGACCGGCAGTCATCGGTTTGACGGGGAAACAGCGACATGTCGGAACAAGGCAAGGCAAAGAAGGCGGGCAAGAAGAAGAGCGCCAGCGACCGCATCGAGGTGCGCCAGTCAGGCGTGCACGGCAAGGGCGTATACGCGATCGGCAATATCGCCGAGGGCGAGCGCGTGATCGAATACAAGGGCGAGCACATCTCGTGGAAAGAAGCGCTCAAGCGCCATCCGCATGATCCGGCCGACCCGAACCACACCTTCTACTTCAGCCTGGACGACGGCGACGTGATCGACGCCAAGTTCGGCGGCAACCGCGCGCGCTGGATCAACCATGCCTGCGAGCCGAACTGCGAGGCACGTGAGAAGAAGGGGCGCGTGTTCATCCACGCGCTGCGCGACATCGCCCAGGGCGAAGAGCTGTTCTATGACTATGGWYTGGTAATAGACGCGCGCTATACCAAGAAGCTGAAGAAGGAATACGAGTGCCGCTGCGGCAGCCCGAACTGCCGGGGCACGATGCTGGCCCCGAAGGAACGGAAGTAAGTAGTCGGAAGAAGTCAGCCGGCAGCCGTGCCGGGCGCCTCGCAGGGGATGCGGATCACGAACCGCATCGACGCGCGCCGGGGTGCCGGGTCGCGCTGCTCCCCATGGTCGCCATGATCCCCGTGGCCAGCCACCACGGCTGACAGCGCGGACGGCGCCGGCACAGGCGCCGGGGAGGGCGCGGGCACGTCCTCGATACGGATGGTGCCCTGGTGCAGCGAGACGATTTCATGCACGATGGCCAGCCCCAGGCCGGCGCCGCTCGGCGCGGCCTGCTGCACCGCCTGGGCGCCGGGTGTGTGATCGCCCCGGAAGAAGCGCTTGAAGACTTCCTCGCGCCGCGCTGGCGCAATGCCCGGGCCGTTGTCTTCCACCATCACCACGGCCATGCCGCGATGGCCCATGGTCTCGCCACCCGCGCGCACCGTGATGCGCCCGCCGGCCGGCACGTATTTCACGGCATTGTCGATCAGGTTCGAGAGCGCCTCGCGCATCAGCAGCCGGTTGCCGCGCACCGTGGCCGGCGCGCTGCCGGTGAAGGTGGGGCCAGGCAGGATCTCGAAACCCAGGTCCACGCGGCGGGCCAGCGCCTGCGGCACCCATTCCGCGCCAATCTCGAAAGCCAGTTCGGCCAGGTCGAAATGTTCCACCGGCCCCAGCCGCTCCAGCGACAGCCCCGGCTCGGCCCGCGCCAGCGACAGCAGCTGGTTCGACAGCCGCACCGCGCGGTCGGCAGCGGTCTGCACCTCGCGCAGCGCGTGGCGGGCCACATCGGGGGAATCGGCATCGAGCGCGCGGTCCGCATGGAGCTTCACGGCGGTCAGCGGCGTGCGTAGCTGGTGCGCGGCATCGGCGATGAACTTGCGCTGGGCGTCCAGCGCATCGCGCAGGCGCGCCAGCAGCGCGTTCAGGCCGCGGATCAACGGTTCGACTTCGGCCGGCACCTGGGTTTCGTCCAGCGCGGCCAGCGAGCGGGCGGTCTGGCGGTTCAGCTTGTCGGTCAGGATCTGGAGCGGCACCAGTTCCTCCTTGAGCACGTGCGACAGGATCAGGCTGCCCACCAGCAGCAGCAGGATCAGCGGCACCGACACCGACAGCAGGATCTCGTTCGCCGCCGTCTCGCGGCGGTCTAGCAGTTCAGCGACTTCCACGACGATCGGCCCGCGCGACAGCGTGCCCTCGCCACTCGTGCCGAATTCGTCCGAGGCGGGGCTCGGCAGCGTCACCGGCAGCCGCACGGCGCGTACCTGGCGACCGCTGAACCACGCGTAGAACAGCCGTGCGTCGTGGAGCGTGGTCTGGCCCGTGCCGTAGCCGAGCCAGGTGTCCATGCCGCCGATCAGCCCGTCCGGGCCGTGGATACGCCAGTAGATGCGGTCGGAGCCTTCGGCCTCGACCAGCGTCTGGGCAATCATCGGAATATCTTGATCGAGGCGCGGCCCGGCGATGCGGATCTGCTGGGCGATGTTGTTCGCCACGCCATACAGCGCGCGGTCGAAGACCTGGGTGGTGTAGTGCGCCGCGAGCCAGTAGGAGAGCGAGCCGCTGACCAGCACCAGCGCGAACAGCGGCGTGGCCAGCGCGCGCAGCAGGTGGACACGCAGGCTCGGGTTCGAAGCGCGGACCAGCCGCGAACGCGAGGGGGAGGGAGAGTCAGTGTCCGCCACGAATCTGGAGCAGGTAGCCGAAGCCCCGCACGGTGACGATCTCGACATCCGCTTCCTCGAGCTTCTTGCGCACGCGGTGCACGTAGACCTCGATGGCGGTGTCGCCGACGGTATCGCCGCCCTCGCCAGCCGGATGGGCGAAGGTGGCCAGGTGGTCCTGCATCTGCGCCTTGCTCACCACGCGGCCCTGGCGCTGGAGCAGCAGTTCGAGCACGGCGAACTCGCGCGGCGACAGCTCCAGCGGCTTGCCGTCGACGAACATGCGGCGGTCGTTGCCGGACAGGCGCAGGCGGCCCAGGCGCACGTCGCGCTCGGGCGCGGCCTCGCCATGCTGGCTGCGGCGCAGCAGCACGCGCACGCGCGCTTCCAGCTCGGGCAGCGCGAAGGGCTTGACGAGGTAGTCGTCGGCGCCGGCGTTGAGGCCGGAGAGCTTGTCTTCGAGTTCGTCGCGGGCGGTCAGGATGATGACCGGCGTGGTGCGGTTGCGGGCGCGGTAGCGGGCCAGCAGCGTCATGCCGTCGATGCCGGGCAGGCCCAGGTCGAGGATGACGAGGTCGTGCTGCTCGCGCAGCAGGTGATCCGTGGCATACACGCCGTCATGGACCACGCGTACCTGATGGCCGGCACGGGTCAGGCCCGCCTCCACGCCACTGGCGATTTGACGGTCGTCCTCGATCAGCAGGATACGCATGGCAGGGGGCTCGGCGGCGTTGTGGGGCAATGCCGCCGATTGTACAGGGCAGCCTTGCGCGCTGCCTTTCAGTTGCCCTTCAGCTGGCGACAGTTATCTATAGCGCGACTTCAACGCGCCGGCGGGCCGCTGAAAGCCTGCTCGATGAAACGCGCCAGGTCGATATCGCGCTGGGTCAGGCCGTTGGCGTCGTGGGTGGACAGGGTGATGTCCACGCGGTTGTAGACGTTGAACCATTCGGGATGGTGATCGACCTTGTCGGCATGCAGCGCCACGCGCGTCATGAAGCCGAACGCCGCGTTGAAATCGGCGAACTTGAAGGATTTGTGAATGGCGTCGCGGTCCTGGACCGGGGTCCAGCCGGGTAGCCCGGCCAGCAGGCTGGCGCGGGCGTCTTGCGAAAGAGGGGTCATGATGGCCTCGGTGTTATGAATGTTCTGCGGCTCGGCTGTCGTCGTCAGATGTCGTTGCTGTCGGCCCAGCCCTCGCGGGTGCCGATGTTCAGCACACGGTCGCCCTCGGCGACATCGCCGGCGCCCAGCGTCGGCAGCGCGCGCAGTTGCGGGTACAGGTCCGAGAAGTCCGGCCGCGTGGCGTCGAACAGCTGTTCGAAGCTGTCGATCACGAAGTAGGTCTTCTGGAAGGTATCGATCCGGTACCGCGTGCGCATGATGCGGTGCAGGTCGAAGCCGATCCGGTTCGGGCTGTCCGAATCCAGACTGTAGATCGATTCGCCCTGGCTGGACAGGATGCCCGCGCCAAAGATGCGCAGCCCGGCCGGGGTCTGGATCAGGCCGAATTCCACGGTGTACCAGTACAGGCGCGCGAGCATGTCCAGCGCGCCGAGCTTGGCCGCCTTCAAGCCACCCTTGCCGTACGCCTCCATATAGTCGGCGAAGATCGGGTTGATCAGCAGCGGCACATGGCCGAACACGTCGTGGAAGCAGTCCGGCTCCTGGAGGTAGTCCAGCTGCTCGGGCTTGCGCATCCACCAGCTCGCCGGGAAGCGGCGGTTGGCCAGGTGCTCGAAGAACACCTCGTCCGGCACCAGGCCCGGCACGGCCACCACCTGCCAGCCCGTGGCGCGCATCAGCGTCTCGTTGAGCTGGTCGAACTCGGGCACGCGGTCGCGCTCCATGCCCAGCGTGCCCAGCCCTTGCAGGAACTCGTCGCAGACCCGGCCTTGCAGCATCGAGGCCTGGCGGTCGTAGAGCTTGCGCCAGATGGCGTGGTCGGTGCTGGTGTAGCGGTGCACCGGCTGGGCGATGGTGAAGTCGGGACGCAGTTCCTCGCCGGACAGCAGGCCGGCTTCGAATTGTTCCCTGAGCTTGGCGGTCATCGTGCCGGCAAAGTCGGCCGTGGTGTCCGGGGTGGCGTTCATCAGTGTGTCTCCAGCGATGCGGAATTTATGCACAGTGTAGGCGTGTGGACGTGCATTCAGGCCGCATAAACGGCTTGGTTTCGTCGGTGCATGCAGGTAACCTGCATCTTTCAGATCCAGAATGCGGATTTCCTGCGTGCCATGAACACTGCCAGCCTCGACCCCTACGACCTCGCCCTGCTGACCGCCCTGCAGGCCGACGGCCGCTCCACCCACCAGCAACTGGCCGAACGGGTGCACCTCTCGCCCAGCCAGGTCGGCCGCCGGCTGGCCAAGCTCGAGGCCGATGGCGTGATTACCGGCTACCGTGTGAATCTTTCGCCACAAGCGCTGGGTCTGGGCGTGCTGGTATTTATTAGTGTGAAACTGGCCCACCACGGCGACACCATCATCGAACGCTTCCGCGAGGAAATCCTGCTGCTGGAAGAGGTGCAGGAGTGCTACTCGGTCGCCGGCGAGGCCGATTACCTTGTCCGCGTGGTGGTGCCGGACCTGCCCACGCTGGCCGAATTCACCATGAAGCGCCTGATGCGCGTACCCGGCGTGGAGAGCGTGCGGTCCAACATCGTGCTGACCGCCCTGAAGCGCGAAGGACCGCTGCCGCTGTCACATTTGCGCTGAATCAGCCATACACAAAATCCAAAATGTGCAGAGGCTTGCGCTTGCCATCCGCGCATGTCACCCTCGCCCCGAGCCAAATCCAACAAGGAAAGGATGATGGGGACGATTGTCACCTCGGGTCGCAGCGGCGGGTACGCCACCACGTTTGGGAGGCTGGCCGTGCTGGGCGCGGGACTGGCGCTGTGGGCCGGCGCCGGCGATGCGCACGCGGCGCAGATCGCGCGTTTCTCGCCCGAAGGGGTGGTGCCCCAGGTGCGCCAGGTGGCCATCCGGTTCGACGAGCCGATGGTGCCGATGGGCGACCTCAACGCCGCGCCACCCGCGGCGGTGTCCTGCACCGGCGGTGCGGCGGCCGGTAGCGGGCGCTGGGTCAACGCCACCAACTGGGTATTCGACTTCGAGCGTGACCTGCCGCCCGGCATGCGCTGCACGGTGCGCATTGCCGGCGGGCTCAAGAGCGTGGCTGGCAAGGCCTACGCGGGCAAGCCGGAATACCGGTTCGAGACCGGTGGGCCCACGGTGGTATCGGCCCGGCCTTCCGGCGGAGAGGTGGAGGAAGACCAGGTCTTCGTGCTGCGCTTCAACGGCGCGGCCACGGCCGGGTCGATCCGCGAACACGCGTGGTGCCAAGCCGAGGGCCTGGGCGAGCGCATTCCGGTACGGCTGCTGGCCGGCAAGGAACGCACGGACGTGATCGCGGCGGTCGGCTGGAACGAGATCGCCAAGCGGGAAGGGGAGGCGGTGCACCTGCTGGCCTGCCAGCAGAAGCTGCCGGCCGGCGCGCGCATGCAGCTCGTGCTCGATGCGGGCATCGCCACACCCTCCGGCATTGCCACCACGGCGCCGCGCCGCTTCGACTACACCGTGCGCGAAGCCTTCGCCGCCGGCTTCACCTGTGAGCGCGAACGGGCCGAGGCGCCCTGCACCCCACTGCGGCCGATGACGGTGACCTTCACCGCCCCGATTCCGCGCAAGGTGGCCGAGCACATCGTCCTGAAAACCCCGTCCGGCCCGCGCGCGCCGGCCTTCGACCCGGACACGCCGCCGGACGCCCCGGTGGAGTCGGTCCGCTTCACCGCGCCGTTCCCGGAGCGCGCCAGCCTGACCATCGAGGCCCCGCGCGACATCAAGGACGACAGCGGCCGCCCGCTGACCAATGCGGACCTGTTCCCGATCAAGCTGACCACCGGCGCGCTGCCGCCGCTGGCCAAGTTCGCCGCCGCGCCGTTCGGCGTGGTGGAACGTTTCGCCGATGTGCCGCGCGGCAAGTCCCCGGCCGACTATCCGCCGCTGCTGCCCGTGACGCTGCGCAACGTGGAGGCCGACCTGCCCGCCACGTCCGTGCGCGCCCAGGCGGGCACTGTGGCGCGGCTCAAGGTCGATGACGACACGGCCATCCTGCGTTGGTTCGGCATGGTCAAGCGCATGCACGAGAACACGTGGACCAAGGAACAGATCGACGCGATCCGTGCCGGCCAGCCGCCGTACCGGGCCAGGAGCCCGCGCGACGCCCCGGCCATCGAGACGCGCGCGGTGCCATTGCTGCGCGGCGTGGCGGGCGCGCAGACGTTGGCGATTCCGAAATCGTCGGACACCTCGCCCCGACCCTTCGAGGTCGTCGGCATTCCGCTGCCCGAGCCGGGCTTCCACGTGGTGGAGATTGCCTCGCCGATGCTGGGCGCCGCGCTGCTCGGCAAGTCCGAGCCGATGTACGTGCGCACGGCGGCGCTGGTGACCAACCTCGGCGTCCATTTCAAGCTCGCGCGCGGCACTGCCGAGGGCGAGATGAGCGGACTGGCCTGGGTGACCGGCCTCGACGACGGCAAGCCCGTCGCCAACGCCCGCATCGCGGTGCGTAGCTGCGAGGGCGCCCTGCTGGGCGAAGGGACCACCGACGCCACCGGCGTCGCCCGCTTCGCCAAGCTGCCGGACCAGCGCTACCAGGACTGCGGCAACGGCATGGAGGGTTACTTCGTCTCCGCACGGATCGCCGCCGACCACCCGAAGGCGCGCGGCAAGGCCGACATGGCCTTCGTGATGTCGAACTGGAACCGTGGCATCGAGACGTGGCGCTTCAACGTGCCCACCGACATGAGCCCGAAGCAGACCGTGCGCGCGCACACCATCTTCGACCGCACGCTGCTGCGGCTGGGCGAGACGGTGTCGATGAAGCACCTGCTGCGCAGCGAGACGGCGCAGGGCTTTGCGCTGCCGGCATCGATGCCGGAGAAGGCCGTCGTCACGCATGACGGCAGCGGCCAGACCTATGAACTGCCGCTGGCCTGGCGTACCACGGCCACGGGCGGGCGCAGCGCCGAGAGCACCTTCCAGATCCCGCAGGCAGCCAAGCTGGGCGTCTACACCGTGGGGCTGGTCTATGTCGATGGCCGCACGCTCGACGGCGGCAGCTTCCGCGTCGAAGCATTCCGCCTGCCGGTACTGTCCGGTACGCTGAGCACGGCCAAGGACCCGAAAGCCAAGGGCAACGCGCTGGTCGCGCCGGGCGAGGTGCCGGTCGGCGTGGAAATCCACTATCTGAACGGCGGCGGCGCGGCCGGCCTGCCGGTGCGCCTGTCGGCGCTGCTGCGCGAGAAGCCGGTCAACTTCGCCGATTTCGACGAATTCTCGTTCCAGCCGCCGCGCGCGCAGGACGAGAAGGCCACCGTCGATGACGAAGACAGCGAGGACACATCGGGCGAAAGCCGCGAGAAGCTCGTCGCCGACAAGCTGCCCGTCACGCTGGACAAGGACGGCAACGGCAAGGTCACGGTCAAGGACATGCCGAAGATCACCACGCCGGGCGACCTCGTGCTGGAGGCCGGCTTTGCCGACCCGAATGGCGAGATCCAGACGCTGCGCCAGACCGTGCCGGTGTGGCCGGCCGCCGTGGTGGCGGGCATCCGCGCGGCCAACTGGGTATCGGTGAGCCAGAAGCTGTCGGTACAGGGCGTGGTGCTCGACACCCAGGGCAAGCCGGTGGCTGATACGCCGGTGCAGGTGAAGGCGCGCGCGCGCATCACCACGTCTGCCCGCCAGCGCGTGGTTGGCGGCTTCTATCGCTATGACAACCGTACCGAGAGCAAGGACCTGGGCGTGGTGTGCGAGTCGCGCACCGATGCGCAGGGCCGCATGCGCTGCGACGTGTCGCTGGCGCAGGCGGGGCAGGTGGAGCTGATCGCCAGTGCGCGCGATACGGACGGGCGTGTCTCGCAGGCTTCCACCACGGTCTGGGTCACACGCCAAGGCGAACTCTGGTTCGGCGGCGAGAACCACGACCGCATGGACGTGCTGCCGGAGAAGCGCGCCTACGCGCCCGGCGATACCGCCGTGTTCCAGGTGCGCATGCCGTTCCGCCATGCCACGGCGCTGGTCGCCATCGAACGGGAAGGCATTCTCGAAACGCAGGTGGTGGAGCTGAACGGCACCGATCCCACGGTGCGGCTCAAGGTGAAGCCGGAATGGGGGCCGAACGTCTATGTGTCTGTGTTGAGCGTGCGCGGGCGCCTCCGCGACGTGCCGTGGTACTCGTTCTTCACCTGGGGCTGGCGCCAGCCGGTGGACTGGTGGCGCGCGTTCCGCAGCGAGGGGCGCGACTACGTGGCGCCATCGCCGCTGGTGGACCTGTCCAAGCCGGCGTTCCGGCTCGGGCTGGCCGAGATCCGCGTCGGCAATGAAGCCCATCGGCTCGACGTGACCGTGACGCCGGACAAGGCCACCTACCCGGTGCGCGGCAAGGCGCGCGTGGTGGTGCAGGTGAAGCTGCCCGACGGCAAGCCCGCCGCCAACGGCGAGGTGGCGCTGGCCGCCGTGGACCAGGCGCTGCTCGAACTGATGCCGAACACGAGCTGGAACCTGCTCGACGCGATGCTGCAACGGCGCAGCTATGGCGTGGAGACCTCGACCGCGCAGATGGAGATCATCGGCAGGCGCCATTACGGCCGCAAGGCCGTGCCGGCCGGCGGCGGCGGGGGCAAGAGTCCGACGCGCGAACTGTTCGACACGCTGCTGCTGTGGAACCCGCGCGTGCAGCTCGACGCCGAAGGGCGTGCCACGCTCGACGTGCCGCTCAACGACTCGCTGACGAGCTTCCGCATCGTCGCCGTGGCCGACCTCGGCGTGGGCCGTTTCGGGTCCGGCAGCGCCACCGTCGCCGCCACGCAGGATCTGCAGATGATTTCGGGCCTGCCGCTGCTGGTGCGCGAGGACGACAAGTATCGCGCCATGTTCACGCTGCGCAACACCACGCAACGGGCGATGACTGTGGAGGCCACCGCGCGCGCCACGCTCGTCGATGCCCAGACGCTGCCGGCGCAGACCGTGGAGTTGGCGGCCGGCGCCTCGCGCGAGATTGGCTGGGACGTGACCGCGCCGGCGCTGCTGGCCTACAGCCGCAGCGGCACGGTAATGTGGGAGGTGGCGGCGACCGAGAAGGGCGGTAGCAATGCGGCCGACCGGCTCAAGCTCTCGCAGCAGATCGTCCCGGCGGTGCCCGTCACCGCGCAGCAGGCGATGCTGGCGCAAATGACGCCGACGGTCTCGGTGCCGGTGCAGGCCCCGGCCGGCGCGCTGACCGATCCGTCCGGCAAGCTGCGCGGCGGCATGCAGGTGACGATGCAGTCGTCGCTGGCGGGCGGGATGCCTGGCGTACGCGAGTGGTTCCGCCACTATCCCTATAGCTGCCTCGAACAGCGCACGTCGAAGTCGCTCGGCCTGGGCGACACGGCGGCGTGGGATGCACTGATGGCGCAACTGCCGTCCTACCTCGACAGCAACGGCCTGGCCGCCTACTTCCCGCTGCAGAGCGATGCGAGCGCGGGCAGCGAGGTGCTGACGGCCTACCTGCTGTCCGTGGCCGATGAGGCCGCACGGGCCGGTCTGCCGATGCGCCTCCCCGAGGCGCAGCGCGCGCAGATGGAGCGTGGGCTGACGTCGTTCGTCGAAGGGCGCATCACGCCGCCGCGCTGGGCGCCGGCATCCGCGTCGATGGACCTCGACGTACGCAAGCTGGCCGCGCTCGAGGCACTCTCGCGCACCGGCCACGCCCAGGCGCGCATGCTCGGCAGCGTCCAGATCCTGCCCGCGCAGTGGCCCACCTCGGCGCTGATCGATTGGCTGACGCTGCTCTCGCGCGTGACGGACATCCCCGAGCATGAAAAACGCCTCGCCGAAGCCCAGCAACTGCTGCGCAGCCGGCTCACGGTGCAGGGCACGCGGCTGGTGTTCTCGACCGAGCGCAGTGACGACTGGTGGTGGCTGATGGCCAACGGCGACGTCAACGCCGCCAAGCTGCTGGCGCTGGCCACGCAACTGCCGGGCTGGAAAGATGATGTGCCGCAACTGGTGACCGGCCTGCTGGGCCGCCAGACGCGCGGCGCGTGGGGCACCACCACGGCCAACGCCTGGGGCGTGCTGGCCGTGCAGCGCTACGCGCAGGCGTTTGAGAAGACACCGGTGGCCGGCGGCGCGCGCGTGACGCTGGGCGATGCCTCGCGCACGTTCGACTGGTCGGGCGCGACCAAGAAGGATGGCGTGGCGAGCGGCGCGGTGGAACTGCCGTGGCCCGCTGCCGGCACGACTGGCACCTTGCAGGTCGAGCAGCAGGGCTCGGGCCGTCCCTGGGCCACGGTGCGGGCGATGGCCGCCGTGCCGCTGCGCGATCCGGTGGCGGCGGGGTATCGCATCAAGCGCACCGTGACACCGGTGGAGCAGGCCGTGGCGGGCAAGTGGTCGCGCGGCGACTCCTATCGCGTGCGGCTCGAAGTGGACGCGCAGGCGGACATGACCTGGGTCGTGGTGAATGATCCGGTGCCGACCGGCGCCACCATCCTCGGCAGCGGGCTGGGCCGCGATTCGCAGATCGCCACGAGCGGTGAGAAGAAGTCGTCGGCGACCTTCACCGAACGCACGCCCGAGTCGTACCGCGAGTACTTCGGCTACTTGCCCAAGGGCAACGTGGCGGTGGAGTACACGGTGCGGCTCAACAACGCCGGCGAGTTCGCGCTGCCGCCCACGCGCGTGGAGGCGCTCTACGCACCCGACGTGTTCGGCGCCGCCCCCAACGCCAAGGTGACCGTGGGAGCGCGCCCATGAGCTGGCTCGCGATGCGGATGCCGCCGCGCGTGCGCGAGTGGTGGATCGCGGGCACGCTGGCCGCCGTGGTCTATGGCGTGCTGCTGCTCCAGGCGTCGATGGAGTTGCCGCCCGGCACGCCGCTGACCGGCCAGATCGCCTACCAGCCGGCGTGGAAGACGGCGATGGCGATCATGCTGGCGCGCGCCGCGTGGTTCCATCGCCCGCTTGGCGAGCGCCGCTGGCTGGTAGTGGCGCTCGTGTTCTCGGCGATCGGCGATTTCCTGCTCGCGCTGCCGGGCTTGAAGATCTCGTTCCTCGGCGGGCTCGGCGCCTTCCTGCTGGCGCACCTGGCCTACCTGCGCCTGTTCGTGCCGATGGCGCGTGATCTCCGGCCGCAGCGACTGCTGGGCTGCGGGCTGGTGATCGGTGCGGCGGGCGCGCTGCTCGGCCGCTTCTGGCCCAATCTTGGCGAGATGGCGCTGCCGGTCACGGTCTACATCGGCGCGCTGGCGGCCATGGCCTGCGCGGCGCTGTTGGCGCAGTTGCCAACGCCGCTCGCCGCGCTGGGCGCGCTGTGCTTCGTCGCCTCGGACGCGATGATCGGCATGGCCAGGTTCCTGTCCCCGTTCGATACCTACCAACTCGGCATCTGGTGGACCTACGCGCTGGCGCAGGTGCTGCTGGTGGCGGGGGTGGTGTCGGAGCGCGGGGAGGCCGGGGGACGATGACGATGCCGCGCCGCTTGTTTGCCCCACTCGTCCTGCTCGCGCTGGCCGCAGCCACGTCCTCGGCGGCGGCGGTGCCCGCCTTCCGCGACGTGCGCGACAACTGGCGCAGCGCCGACATCGTCGTGATGGATCGCCACGGCGAACCCGTGGCGCGCGTGCGGGACGACTTCCGCGCGCGGCGTGGCGACTGGGTGACGCTGGCCGACACCTCGCCGGCCCTGCGCACGGCCATCGTGCTGTCCGAGGACCGGCGCTTCTACGCGCACAGCGGCGTGGACTGGCAGGGCGTGGCCGCCGCCGCGTGGGCCAATATGTGGAACACGCGCACGCGCGGCGCGTCCACGCTGACCATGCAGCTGGCCGGTCTGCTCGATGAAGACCTGCGTGCCGCGCGCGGGCGCAGCTTCGGCCAGAAGGTAGGGCAGGCGGTCAGCGCCGCCTCGCTCGAACACGGCTGGAGCAAGGACCAGATCCTCGAGGCATACCTGAACCTCGTGCCGTTCCGGGGCGAGCTGGTGGGGCTCTCGGCGATGTCGCAGACGCTGTTCGGCAAGGTGCCGAGCGGCCTGAATGCGCGCGAGGCGGCACTGGCCGTGGCGCTGGTGCGCGGCCCCAACGCCGCGCCGGGGCAGGTGTCGGTGCGGGCGTGCCGCATCCTGCGCGAGATGAAGCAGCCGCGCGAGTGCGACGGCCTGGATGGCTTCACGGCGCTGGCCTTGGCGAAGTCGGCCAGCGTGCCGGACGCGAGTTTCCGGACCAATCTGGCGCCGCACCTTGCGCGCGCCGTGATCGCCCATACGCGCGAGACGCTGCCGGCAGGGCGGCCGGTGCCGGCGCGCATCGCTTCCACGGTCGATGCCGAGGTGCAGCGCGTGGCCGTGGACAGCCTGTCGCGCCATCTGCGCGAACTGGCCGGGCGCAATGCCGAGGACGGCGCCGTGGTGGTCATCGACAATGCCAGCGGCGATGTGCTGGCCTATGTGGGCTCCTCAGGCGCGCTGTCGTCGGCCGCACAGGTCGATCACGCCGCTGCGCCGCGTCAGGCCGGCTCGACGCTGAAGCCGTTCCTGTACGCGCAGGCCATCGAGGAACGCAGGCTGACGGCCGCGTCGCTGCTCGATGACCGTCCGGTCAACCTGCCGACCGGCGGCGGGCTCTACATTCCGCAGAATTACGATCATCGCTACGCGGGCTGGGTCAGCCTGCGCGCGGCGCTCGGCTCGTCACTGAACGTGCCGGCCGTGCGGACGCTGGTGATGGTCACGCCGCATCGCTTTCATCGGCGGCTGGTGGCGCTGGGCCTGCCGCTCACCGAATCGGGCGATTACTACGGCTACAGCCTCGCGCTGGGCAGCGCCGATGTGTCGCTGCTGTCGCTGACCAATGCCTATCGGAGTTTTGCGAACCAGGGCGCCTACGGCCCGGTGCGGATGACCGTGGACGGGGCGACGGTGCCCCGCCAGCCCGTGATGAGTCCGGCGGCCAGCTATGTGATTGGCGATGTGCTGGCCGACCGCCACGCGCGGGCGCGAACCTTCGGCCTCGACAGCCCGCTGACCACGCGCTTCTGGACCGCCGTGAAGACCGGCACCAGCAAGGACATGCGCGACAACTGGTGCATCGGCTGGTCGCAGCGCTACACGGTGGGCGTGTGGATCGGCAACGCCAGCGGCGCGAGCATGCACGATGTGTCGGGGGTCTCCGGCGCGGCGCCGGTGTGGCACGACGTGATGGCGGCGCTCCATCGGCAGTCGTCCAGCCGCGCGCCCGCGATGCCGGCCGGCGTGGAGCGGGTGCCGCTGACCTTCGCCGACAACCTCGAGCCGGCGCGCGAGGAAGTGTTCCTGGCCGGCACCGCCGTGACGCGCATCAACGTGGGCGCGGCGCCACCGTCGAGCGGCACGCCGGCCATCGCCAGTCCCAGGGACGGCACGATCTTCGCGCTCGATCCCGATATTCCGCCCGATGCGCAACGCGTCTGGTTCCATGCCGATGGGCTGACCGGGCAGACGGCGCGCGCGGTGAGCTGGCGCATCGACGGCAAGCCGCTCGGCAAGGGTGGGCAGCTGGCGTGGCTGCCGTGGCCGGGCCGGCATCGCGTGGAACTGGTCGATGCGGCGGGCAAGGTCGTCGATGACATCGGCATCGAGGTGCGCGGCGCCAGCGTGCGCGAGGCCGGGCCGCGGCGCACGTCGATGCGGCGCTAGGCCGTTGCCGGCAGGCCGCGCGCCTTGAGGAAATCGACGAATACGCGCAGCTTGGGCGGCATCAGCGCGCGGCTCGGGTAGTAGAGGTAGAAGCCCGAGAACGGCGGCGTCCAGTCTTCCAGCACGGTGACGAGCTGGCCTGCCGCGAGCGCGGCCTGGATGTGGTGCGGGAACTCGTAGATCAGGCCGAGCCCGGCCACCGCAGCCTGATGCAGCATGGTCTTGTCATTGGCGATCAGCGCGGCGCGCGTATCGACCGTGAACGGCCGCCCGCCGCGCGCGAACTCCCAGCGATACACCGAACCTATCGGCCCGAAGCGGTATTGCAGGCAGGCGTGCTGATGCAGTGCGTGCGGCGTCTGCGGCGTGCCGTGGCGGGCGAGGTAGTCGGGCGAGGCCGCCACGAACATCCGCAGCGGGCCGGTCACTGGAATCGCCACCATGTCCTGGTGGAGTGCCTCGCCCAGCCGCAGGCCGGCGTCGAAACCTTCGGCGATCAGGTCGACGAAGCGGTCGTCGGTGACCAGATCGACGCAGATCGACGGATAGGCGCGCATGAAGTCCGTCAGGATCGGCCGCAGCGCGATGACCACCGCCGAGTGCGAACTGGTCAGCCGCAGCGTGCCGACCGGGGTGTCGCGCTGGGCGCGGGCGTCCTCGGTGGCCGCCTGGATCTCGGCCAGCGCCGGCGCCACGCGGGCCAGCAGTGCCGCGCCGGCCTCGGTCAGGCCGACATGGCGCGTGGTCCGCTGCAGCAGCCGCACACCCAGCCGGTCTTCCAGGTGCCGGATGGTCTGGGAGACCGCCGAGGGGCTGACGCCCAGCGCGCCGGCAGCGGCCGTGAAGCTGCCAAGCCGCGCCACGCAGGTGAAGGCGGCCAGCGAGGGCAGGGAATCAGGATCGATTGTGAAGTCGGGCTTCATGATGCATGCAGCGTAGCATGCTGTTTCCGATCGCGCGGGATGGGGATACTGGGCGCCAGTTTCCAACCCCGTCACAAGGAGTCTCACATGACCGCAATGCGCAAAC
This sequence comes from Cupriavidus sp. 10L43_2, assembly GCF_056395265.1. Classification (NCBI taxonomy): domain Bacteria; kingdom Pseudomonadati; phylum Pseudomonadota; class Betaproteobacteria; order Burkholderiales; family Burkholderiaceae; genus Cupriavidus; species Cupriavidus sp. 10L43_2. The sequence continues at coordinate 13,506 of NZ_JBFTJE010000023.1, read as the reverse complement.
TGGGCCGGGTCGGCCCCGACGTCTTCCCGCTGGGCCTCGGCTGCATGGGCATGAGCGACTTCTACGGTGCGCACGACGACGCCGAGTCGATCCGCACGATCCACCATGCCATCGAGCGCGGCGTGAACCTGCTCGACACGGCCGACATCTACGGCCCGCACACCAATGAGCAGTTGCTTGGCCGCGCGCTGGCCGGCGGGCGGCGCGACAAGGTGGTGCTGGCGACCAAGTTCGGCATGGTGCGCGACCCGGCCAATCCGGCGGCGCGCGGCGTGAACGGGCGGCCCGAGTACGTGCGTGCCGCCTGCGATGCCAGCCTGAAGCGGCTGGGCCTCGACACCATCGATCTCTATTACCAGCATCGCGTGGACCCGACCGTGCCGATCGAGGACACCGTCGGCGCGATGGCCGAACTGGTCCAGGCGGGCAAGGTGCGCTGGATTGGGCTGTCAGAGGCGGGCGCGGAGACCATCGAACGCGCCCACGCGGTGCATCCACTCACCGCGCTGCAGACCGAGTACTCGCTGTGGACGCGTGACGTGGACGAAAACGGCATCTACGCCACGTGCGAGCGGCTCGGCATCGGCTTCGTGCCGTACAGCCCGCTCGGGCGCGGCTTCCTAACCGGGGCCATCCGCACGCCAGACGACTTCGATGCGGACGACTATCGCAAGACCAATCCGCGCTTTATCGGCGAGAACTTCGCCCGCAACCTGGCGCTGGTGGACAAGGTCCGTGCGCTGGCCGATGCCCGCGGCTGCACGCCGGCGCAACTGGCGCTGGCCTGGGTGCTGGCGCGCGGCGAGCATGTGGTGCCGATTCCGGGCACGCGCCGCATCGCCAATCTCGATGACAACCTTGGTGCGCTCGATGTGCGGCTCGGAGCGCAGGATCTTGCCGACATCGAGGCCGTATTCCCGGCCGGCGCAGCGGCGGGTACGCGCTACGCCGCGGCGGTGATGGGGATGCTGTCGCGCTGATCCCGGGGGCGCGGCATGGGGGACAATGGCGGATTGCCTTCGGCCCACCTGTCACCCATCCGTCGCCCGATGCCCAACGCCTTCGTCCCACTCGACGCCGCCGCCACGGCGGCCCGCCTGCCGTATCCCGAACTGGCCCAGGCCATCGCCGCCATGCTCGCTGAACTGCGGGATGGCAGCGCGATGGCGCCGCCGCGCATCGCGCTGCCCGTGGGCGACGCCGCGAGCGGCGCCGGGACGCTGCTGGTCATGCCTGCGCGCAACCGCGACCTGGTGATGACCAAGAACATCACCGTCCATCCCGACAATCCCCGGCGCGGCCTGCCGACCATCCTCGGCGAAGTGCTGGTCGCCAATGCGCAAACGGGCGAGCGGATCGCCATGCTCGATGGCCCCACGGTCACGGGGCGACGCACGGCGGCGGTCACGCTGCTGGCGGCGCAGTCGTTCGCGCCCGAGTCCGATGGCGAGCTGCTGATCGTCGGCGCCGGCGTGCAGGCGCAGACCCACCTCGAGGCCTTCGTGGCCGGCCTGCCGGTACGGCGGGTCTGGCTGCAGTCGCGCACGCGCGACAAGGCCGAGGCGCTGGCCACCCAGGCGCGCGCCCTCGGCGTGGAAGCGAGGGTGATCGACGATGTGGCCGAGGCACTTCCACATGTGTCGATGGTCGTCACGGTGACGTCGAGCCGCACGGCGGTGCTCCCCGACCTCGACAGTGGGTTGTGGACAGATCGACACTTCGTCGCCGGCGTCGGCGCATTCCGCCCCGATATGTGCGAGCTGCCGCCCGTGCTCTGCCAGACCGCCTCCGCCCGAGGCCGGCTGCTGGCCGACACCCTGTTCGGCATCGAGGACGAGGCGGGCGACCTGCTCCAGGCTGGCATCGACTGGGCCACGGTCCAGCCATTCGAAACCGCCATTCTCGATGCCGACGCCCTGCGCGCCCGCACCGGCTGCCCGCTGGTCTTCAAGAGCGTGGGCTACGCGCTCTGGGACCTCGCTGCCTGCGTGCTGGCGAGCCGGAGTGACGCCGGCTGACCTTCGTCCTCAGCGGAAAAACCACGCTGCTCGAATGGATTCTCGTTTTGTGAACAGAACCGTTGCGCGAAAGCCGCGTTTTGGGGCGAATTCGACCTCGATTTGTGTGAGGTTCTTGGGTTAACCCTGCCTTTAGGGCAATTCTTCTACCTCCCGGTATCACGTTTGAAACAGCTTGCCGTCCGTGAGACGGATAATGCGTGCCAGCAGTGAGTTGAGACAGAACGAGGATGAGGAGTAAGACGAATCATGAAGAACACCTATAAGAAGATGCTCGTGGCCGCCGCCGCAATGACGCTGGCGGGCGTGGCACAAGCACAATCCGCGGGCAGCAATATCGTCAGCCTGGGCTGGTTCCGGGTGATGCCGCAGGGCCACTCGGAATTCCTGACGATCGACTCGGTCGCGGGCCGTCCCACCGGTGGCCTGCAGCGCCAGAACACGGGCGCCACGATCGACTCGGCCGACACGGTCGGCCTGGCGTTCAGCCACTTCTTCACGGACAACATCTCCACGGAATTCGTGGCCGGCATTCCGCCGGAGCACGACGTGAGCGGTGACCGTGGCTACGAGAAGTACGGCAAGCTCGGCAAGGTGCGCCAGTGGAGCCCGGCCATCGTCGCCAAGTGGCACTTCTTCGACGCCAAGACGAAGTTCCGCCCGTACGTGGGCATCGGCGTGAACTACACGTGGTTCACGGGCGAAACGGTCACCAACCAGACCTTCGTGCAGAGCGAATTCGGCCCGGGCTCGACCATGACCGCCTCGGCCAAGCCGTCGTGGAACCCGGTGTTCAACGTCGGCGCCAACTATGCCGTGACCGACAACTGGTTCGTCGGCCTGTCGGTGTCCTACGTGCCGATCTCGACCACCGCCAACTTCACCACCACGCTGGCCAACGGCGCGCAGGTGCAGTCGCACACCAAGATCAAGATCGACCCGATCGTTACCTTCCTGAATGTGGGGTATCGGTTCTGATCGATTGATCCGGCTTGACGCGGGCACCTCCGGGTGCCTGCGGTTGGGCGGTGGGCGCCCATTGACGCCCCTGCTCGGACGTTTCTCAATTTCCGCAGTCGCCGCAAACCTCGCGGCCGCAAACTCCGCTGCCAATTTCGGAGTTCTGCGATTGTAGTGTCCCGCTCCCCGCTTCTAGTATGCCGTTTCCTATCGGCTTACTGCTCTGCGGCTCATGCTCATCAGTCCTCCGTTTCTCCCTAGCCCCATTGGCCCTAACCCGACCGACGCACGCGCGGACGTCATGGATCTCGCGGACGAGGGGGAGCAGTTCGATCCTACTTATCCCATCGGCGTCGATCGTCGCTGGCACGGCGGATGCCACATCGCGTCCCGGAGCCAGAATGAGGCCGTTCGCGCGGTTGCCGATGGTGAAGTGGTGGCCTATCGCGTCTGCCAGCATCTGGATGGACCCGACGGGGCGGTCAAAGACAGCGATCTCGGCTTCGTGCTCTTACGGCACGAGACGGAGACCGGTGAAAACTGCAAGCTGCGGTTCTATTCGCTCTATATGCACCTGCGCCATCTTGGTGGCTACGGGGGCAATTGCAACCCGAAGGACTTGCCGGAGTGGCTACGCATGCCGAGCGGTATCGAGTCCGGTGACGGAAAAAAGGTCTCCCGCAAGGATGTTCTCGGTTGGATCGGACAGTGCAATGGGCGCATGTATCTGCACTTCGAGATATTCATGACCCGGGCGGATTTCGAGGCGTACTTCAGTGGCACGCAGCTGGGACGAGCCAATCCGTCAACGCCTGCATCGACGGATTATTGGGGCGATAGCTATTACGTGATTCCGGCCGGACTGCCAATCCTGGCACAGCCATCCGGCACGGTTAAGGACAAACTGAATGGCATCGAGTTTCCGCCCCTGAAGGGCACCACAGCGACCGCTCGGAAACTCTATATCGAGGTGAAGTTCCGGAGCGGGCAGAAACTGACACGCGTATGGCGCGATGACGGGGAGGGGCAACGCACGCTGTTGACAGCGACGCCGATCCTCGAGGCGGATTACGAATACAGCATGTACGCGCGTGCTTGTGCCCTGTACCCGGCCTGTCCCAGTGATGGCTATGAGCTCTTGCGCTTCGGGCGCATTCTCAGCCGGCCCGAAACGTTGCCGGCCGGAAATCGGGCGACATGGTTCCGCGTGGCATTCGATCAGGACAAGCAGGGGTATGTCGACATCCACAACGCAGGCATCCAGAAACTGTCCGACGCGGACTTCCCGAGTTTCATGGGTTGGGAAAAGGTTAGCGAAGGCGCGGGGCCTTTCGCGCGGGACGGACTGTGCGATATCGATTTGCTCAAGAATCTACTGAAGGACAAGAATCCCGGCCATAACCCGTACGCCGGCAGCTCCGCAAACAAGGCAATGCGCTACTACGTGCAAATGGGAGAGGGCGTCAGGGAAAAGCTGCGAGGCATGGTGTGCGAGATGCCGTCGGAGTGGGATGGGTCGAACAAAGAGGCTCGATACCAGAAGCTGAAGGAACCCGGAGAGGGCGACCTTGCGGGATTTCAACGGTTCATGGCGTTCGTCGGCAAGGCCCAGTTCTGGGACAAGACCGGGCTGCCGTCCACCACCACAGAGAAGCTGTGGTTCTTTCATCCATTGGCGTTTATTCGGCATTTCAGGAAGTGTGGATGGCTCAGTGAGCATGAGTTCGAACAGATTTTTCCGACTACCTACACCCAAAAGAGCGGGGGGAAAGTGACGTCTGCTGCGAATGCGCTACCCGCAAAGCTCCGGGAAAAATATCGCCCGATTCTGAATCGCTTCATTCGAAAGCACCTGCTTGCGCAAAGCTCGAAGCGTATTGCTCATTTCCTTGGCCAAGGGGCCGAGGAGTCAAGGACGCTTACCTGGATGGATGAAAGGCGAAGCGAATCATCGTGCAATACGTTGTATGGGGGAAAGCTGGGGAATGACTTACCCGGTGACGGCTATAGATTCCGGGGAAGGGGGATGAAGCAGCTCACGGGAAAATATAACTATGCCGAGTTTTGGGTGTACAAGGGGTGGATATTTCGGACCAGTTTTAGCCAAAGTTGGTGGTCAAGACCCAAATCTGTGCGCCCTGCAATAGCCGAGCCGGACCGCCTGATCCATGACGACGCGCTCACGATCGAGACAGCGGCCTGGTATTGGGAAGCCACACCGAATTCGGGTGGGCCACATCTCCGAAGCACAATCAACGCTACGGTCGATGCAGCACCTGTCGATGAAAAATCGGTAAGGACGGTTACCGTGACAATTAACGGAGGTCATAACGGACTTGAGAATCGCATCCACCACACGATGCGCATATATCTCATCGTTGGAGATGGTCCGAAATGAGAGGTATGGTGATTCTTGTCTTGGCGATTATGGCCCCTGCCAGCCACGTCGCGAGCGCCCCTCGATTCAGTACGAACGCCTACGGGTCAGGTCACTATCAAGACGCTTCTTGCAGCACGTCACATCGCGAGGGAGGGCAAATCCAAATAGATGCCATTGATCTTCCTCGCCGTAGCTCTCCACATATCGTTGATACATTCACCGTGTGCAATGCCAACCTCGATCGGTGCGCCGCGACGAAGGAGGAGGGCGTTCCCTACTGGCACGATGCGGATGGGCACCTCGTGATTTCTCACTTCACCGAGACAATCTCGAAGACGAAATATCGAGGACGCACGCTACTGGAGAGCTTTCCTATCTGTGGATGGACGGACGGCAGGGGAGCAGAATCCCAATACGGCGGACAATGCTATGTTGCTGTTGCATCCAATGGAAAATACACTGTCTCGATCAATACTTTACTTGGTGAAAATATTGGAAAGAAGAATCGGACCAAATACCACCGCGAAGTCGTGAAGGCGAGAAACGCACTCGTCAACGCCCTCAGTTCAGCCCGTATGATGAGTGGGCCGGATGACTGTCCAAAGGCTGCGATTCGCCGCCCTTGAGACTTGGCGCCCGATCGTTACCTTCCTGAATGTGGGGTATCGGTTCTGATCGGTTTGATCCGGACGTGATGTGACAAGAAGGGCACCCTAGGGTGCCCTTTTTCATGGTGGGGTTCGCGCGATGCCGTCAGGAACTGAACCTGAACAAGAGCCGTGAACCGAGGGTGCCGTCAGGATTGAGGGTCCGCCATTTCCCCTCATGCAGGACCAGAGGGCGACGGCCAAACGTTCGGAATCTACTGAAACTTGCGCCCTGGACATCCTGTGCGGCGGCATTGACCAGGCGATATTCCAGCGGTCCACCGCGACGCCGCCTCAAGACCAGAGAGCCGTCTTCATAACGAAAAACGATGGTGCCGTCGATATTCGCGGCGGTCGGAAGCAGCAGACCTTCGGGACCGGCAAGTTCCTTGCGGTATATCCGACTCTTTTCCGCCGTGTCGGTGAATGCGAAGCTGGAGTATTCCTTGAAATACTCAGCCGGACATTTGCCGAAAACGTCGAGCGGCATGGGTGTGCGGAGCAGCGGCCGGAAACCCATGCTGTAGAGCATGCAGGTTTTGGCCTGCAGATCCGTTGTTTTCCACAGCATCAGACCGGGGCGCAGGGAAACGAAGAAGTCGTGCAGGACCTCGATCCTGTCAAACGGCGGGACATCGACGGGCTCGCCGGACAAGGTGAAGAGCTGCATGCGCACCTGCGTTGCCAGCAGGTAGGCCGGGACAGGGGGCGCCACGGCGGGGCTGGGGTGCCTTGCCTGAATGATCTCGACGGCCTTCCAATTAGGCCGCAGTATCTCGCGCCGCGTCGACGGGTCCCTGACACCGTAAGAGCCTGATCTGGCCCTGACCACTGCCACGCGTCCTTCCCACTCTTGCATCGAGGAATAGGGGAGGTTTGGGGCCGACACATAGCGTGTCGGCAATTCATCAGGCTCCTGCGGAGAGGCGGTGGCCCCGTTGGACAGCGTAAAAGTGCCGATGAGAACGAGCAGGCATCGCAACGGTTTCATATCGATGGATCGCGGTCGAGGAAGCTTGGACCGCGGAATCTATATGACGGGTTGCGCTCCGGCTATGGCCATACGCTGAAATTGCGATGATTCAGGCGCAACACAAAATGGCGCCAGATTCACTCCGCCCTCACCGGATACCCCGCCCCCTCGATCGCCTGCCGCAGCGCCTGTCGATCCGCGCCCGATTCCACCTTCACCGCCTGCGTCGGCACATCGGCCGTGACGCGTGCCGCAGGATCAACGGCCTGCACGGCCTGGGTGATGGCGCGGACGCAATGGTTGCAGGACATGCCTTCGACTTGGAACTGGATCATCTTGGAACTCCGGGATTAATGACGATAGCCTGCAGTGTGAACCTTCCCACCATGGGAAGCGCAAGCGCTTTCCGCGTCGCGCAAAGACCTTGACCTTCCAATCATGGTAGGGTTCACAGTGCAGTCATCGCTATCGATGGCTCCCGTGGAGTTTTCCTGTCATGTCCAGTACCCCCGCCCTGATCGCCGCCGAAGGGCCGCGCGACACCATCGACCTGAACATCGCCGACATGACCTGCGCGTCATGCGTGGGCCGGGTGGAGCGTGCGTTGCGCGCGGTGCCCGGCGTCGAGGATGCCCAGGTCAACCTTGCCACCGAGCGCGCCGCCGTCACCGTGCAGCGTGGCGCCGTGGATGCGGCGGCGCTGGCCGATGCCGTCACGCGCGCCGGCTATGCGGCCACGCCGGTTCCGGCGGACGAGGCATCGGTGTCGGCGGAGGCGGGGCATGCCGATTTCTGGTCCGGCCCGTGGCCCGTGGCGATCTCCGCCGCGCTGTCCGTGCCGCTGGTGGCGCCGATGGTGCTCGAGTGGTTCGGCATCCACGCGATGCTGCCCGGGTGGGTCCAGTGGCTGCTGGCTACGCCGGTGCAGTTCGTGTTCGGCTGGCGCTTCTACAAGGCCGGCTGGAAGGCCGTGCGCGCCGGGGCCGGCAATATGGACCTGCTCGTGGCGCTCGGCACGTCCGCCGCGTATGGGCTGTCACTGTGGCAGATGGCGATGGCGCACGACGTCATGCCGCACCTCTACTTCGAGAGCGCCGCCGTGGTCATCACGCTGGTGCGGCTCGGCAAGTGGCTGGAGACGCGCGCCAAGCGTCAGACCGCCGCCGCCATCCGCGCGCTGGCCGCGCTGCGGCCGGATACCGCACAGGTGCGTCGGCACGGCGTGGAAGCCACCGTGCCGCTGGCCGCCGTGCGCGTGGGCGACGAAGTCATCGTGCGTCCCGGCGAACGTATTCCGGTGGATGCCGAGGTGATCGAAGGCAGCAGCCATGTCGATGAATCGATGCTGACCGGCGAGTCCGTGCCGGTGCCGAAGCGCGCCGGGGATCGCCTCACCGGTGGCGCGATCAATGCCGAAGGGCTGCTGGTGGCGCGCACCGTGGCGGTGGGCGCGGAGACCGTGCTGGCGCGCATCATCCGCATGGTGGAGCACGCGCAGGCCGCGAAGGCGCCGATCCAGCGGCTGGTGGATCAGGTCAGCGCGGTGTTTGTGCCGGTGGTGCTGGCGCTGGCGGCGGCCACGCTGCTCGGCTGGGGGCTGGTGGGCGGCGACTGGACCGCCGCGATGCTCAACGCGGTGGCCGTGCTCGTCATCGCCTGCCCGTGCGCGCTGGGGCTGGCCACGCCGACCGCGATCATGGCCGGCACGGGCGCCGGCGCGCGCGCGGGCATCCTGATCAAGGATGCGGAGGCGTTGGAGGTGGCGCATCGCGTGTCGGTGGTCGCCTTCGACAAGACTGGCACGCTCACCGTCGGCAAGCCCGATGTGGTGGCGCTGATCGCCACCGATGGGGACGAAGCCGCGCTGCTGGCGCGCCTGGCGGCGCTGCAGTCCGGCAGCGAGCATCCGCTGGCCCGTGCCGTGCTGGCGGCTGCCGCCGCGCGTGGTATCGCGCCCCTGCCGGCGAGCGAGGTGCGTGCGCTGCCGGGGCGTGGCATCGCCGGGGTGGTCGATGGCCAGCCGCTGCAACTGGGCAGCGAGGCGTTGCGCGCCAGCCTGCACGCCGACGCCGGTCCGCTCCAGGCCGAAGCCGAGCGGCTGCGCGCCGAGGGCCGCACGATGTCCTGGCTGATGGCGGACGGACGCGTGGCGGGTCTCGTCGCGTTCGGCGATGCCGTGAAGCCGGGCGCCGCACCGGCCATCGCGCGGCTCCGCGCGGCGGGCATCCGCACCGTGATGTTGACCGGCGACAACCCCGGCGCCGCCGCGCAGGTCGCCCGCGCGCTCGGTCTGGACGAGTTCCAGGCCGAGGTGCTGCCCGAGGACAAGGCCGCGCGCGTGACCGCGCTCAAGCGCGACGGCGCCGCCGTGGTGGCGATGGTCGGCGACGGCATCAACGACGCCCCCGCGCTGGCCGCCGCCGATGTGGGCATCGCCATGTCCACCGGCACCGATGTGGCGATGCACGCCGCCGGCATCACGCTGATGCGCGGCGACCCCGCGCTGGTGGCCGATGCGCTCGCCGTGTCGCACCGCACCGTGCGCAAGATTCGGCAGAATTTGTTCTGGGCGTTCATCTACAACGTGATCGGCATTCCGCTGGCCGCCGCCGGCTTGCTGAACCCGGTGGTCGCGGGCGCGGCCATGGCGTTTTCGAGCGTGAGCGTGGTCGGCAATGCGCTCTTGCTGCGCCGCTGGCATCCGGCGGGTGCTGGGGCGGCGAGTGCCCGATCGACTGATGAGGAATCACGATGAATATCGGAGAAGCCGCAGCGGCCTCTGGCGTCACGGCCAAGATGATCCGCCACTATGAATCGATCGGCCTGGTGGACACGCCGCCGCGTTCCGAGGGCGGCTACCGGCGCTACGACGACCGCGCGGTGCACACCTTGCGCTTCGTGCGGCGGGCCCGTAATCTGGGATTCTCGCTCGACGAGATTCGCGGGCTGCTGTCGCTCTGGCACGACCGCGCGCGGGCCAGCGCGGACGTCAAGGCGCTGACCCTGAAGCACGTGGCGGATCTCGAAGTGCGCATTGCCGAACTGGCTGCGATGCGAGACACGCTGCGTGCGCTGGCCGAGTCATGCAGCGGCGACGATCGCCCCGACTGCCCGATCCTGGCGGACATGGCGAGCGCCGCCGGCGAGGATTCCAAGGATTGTGCGAGCTGTCACCGCTGACCGCGCGCCGCAAGCATTCCCACAAGAAGAAGCAGGCGTACCAATCAGGAGACAAGCGATGGACGAACCTCTCATCGGCACGGACGACGTGGGCGGCGTGGACGAACGGCCCGGCACCGAAGCCGCCGCCCGCCCCAGCATCGCCCCAGCCGAGACCCGCCAGCGCATGCGCGACGGCACCGAGCTGCTGGTGCGCACCTGGCTGCCCGATCCGAACCGCTACCCCGAGCCGCTCGGCACGCTGCTGTTGGTACACGGGCTGGCCGAGCACAGCGGGCGCTACCCGCATGTGGCGGCGCTGCTGTGCGGGCTCGGCCTGCGCGTGCGCGCCTATGATCATCGCGGCCATGGCGCCAGCGGCGGCCCGCGCATGGCCGTGCCGCACGCGGACATCTATGTGGATGACCTCGCCGAGATCCACGACGCCACCGTGCGCCAGTGGAACGAATTGCCGATCGTGCTCGGCCACAGCATGGGCGGGCTCGTGGCGGCGCGGCTGGCCACGGCACGCGTGCGGCCGATTCGCGCGTTGATCCTGTCCTCGCCGGCACTGGCGCTGCGCATCTCCAGCGGCATGATGACCGTGCAACGGCTGCTGCTGGCGCTGGCGCCACAACTGCGCGTGCCGAATCCGATCGACGCGCGGCAGCTGTCGCACGACCCCGAGGTGGCGCGCGCCTATCGCACCGATCCATTGGTGCAGGGCACCATCAGCGCCGGCGTGCTGGAGACGTTCCTCCACGGCATGGCCCAGGCGCAGGCCGACGCGCCCCGGCTCGAGGCGCCCACGCTGATGCTGGTGGGCGGCGCGGACCGGATCGTCGATGYCGCCGGCAGCCGGACCTTCCACGACAACGCGCCCGAGGACCTGCGCGAGATGGTCTGGTTCGACAACGGTTATCACGAGATCTTCAACGAGGCCGAGCCGCTGCGCAGCGAGGTGTTCGCGGCGCTCTCCGGCTGGCTGCGGGCGCATCTGGGGGCGGCACCCGTGGCGGGGACGGGTGCGGGGGCTCAGGCAAAGCCCTGACGGCGGCAGGGTCCGAGTCGTGCGATGATCCGTGGCATTCCGATAATAAAACCGATGTGCCGGGGCGCATTGAAGGACTAGCCAGGGACTATGGAGACGTACGACTACATCATCGTGGGCGCCGGTTCGGCCGGCTGCGTGCTGGCCAACCGCCTGACGCAGGACACCGACGTCAACGTGCTGCTGCTGGAGGCGGGCGGCAAGGACGACTATCACTGGGTTCATATTCCGGTGGGCTACCTGTACTGCATCGGCAACCCGCGCACGGACTGGATGTACCGCACCGTGGCGGAGCCGGGGCTCAATGGCCGCTCGCTCGGCTACCCGCGCGGGCGCGTGCTCGGCGGCAGCTCGTCCATCAACGGCATGATCTATATGCGCGGCCAGCGCGAGGACTATGACGAGTGGGCGCGCATCGCCGGCGACGACGGCTGGCGCTGGGACAACGTCCTGCCGCTGTTCCGGCGCAGCGAAGACCACTATCGCGGCGCCAACGCCTTCCACGGCGCGGGCGGCGAATGGCGCGTGGAGGCCCAGCGGCTGCGCTGGGACATCCTCGAGCGCTTTATCGACGCGGCCGAGCAGGCCGGCATCCCCCGTACCGACGACTTCAACCGTGGCGACAACTTCGGCGTCGGCTATTTCGAGGTCAACCAGCGGCGCGGCATTCGCTGGAACACGGCCAAGGCCTTCCTGCGACGCGCCTCGGACCGGCCCAACCTGACCATCGTCACCGGGGCGCAGGTCAGCGCGCTGACCTTCGACGGCCCCGACGGGCGCCGCTGCACCGGCGTGCAGTTCGTCGGCGGCGGGGAGAACCGCGAGGCACGCGTCACCGAGGAAGTGATCCTGGCCTCGGGTGCGATCAATTCGCCCCAGCTGCTGGAGCTGTCCGGCATCGGCCAGCCGGAGCGGCTGCAGTCGCTCGGTATCCGCGTGCGGCAGGCGCTGCCGGGCGTGGGCGAGAACCTGCAGGATCACCTGCAGCTGCGCGCGGTGATGAAGGTGGATGGCGTGCGCACGCTGAACACGCGCGTGGCGCGCTGGTGGGGCAAGCTCGGCATCGGCCTCCAGTACGCGTTCAACCAGAGCGGGCCGATGAGCATGGCGCCGTCGCAACTCGGCGCGTTCGCGCGCAGCGACCCCAGCTACACACGGCCGAACCTCGAATACCACGTGCAGCCGCTGTCGCTCGACAAGTTCGGCGATCCGCTCCACGCCTTCAACGCCTTCACGGCCAGCGTGTGCAACCTGCGGCCCAGCTCGCGCGGCAGCGTACATATAGAAGACGCCGATTTCCGGCGCGCACCGGCCATCGCCCCCAACTACCTCGCCACCGAGGAGGACCGCAAGGTGGCGGCCGATTCGCTGCGCCTGACGCGCCGCATCGTCGCCTCCCCGGCGCTGGCGCCGTACAAGCCCCAGGAATGGCTGCCCGGCGCCGCTTTCGAGACGGACGAGCAGCTGGCCGAGGCTGCTGGCGCCATCGGCACGACCATTTTCCACCCGGTGGGCACCTGTCGCATGGGCACCGCCGACGATCCGGACGCCGTGGTGGACAACCGCCTGCGCGTGCGGGGCATCGCCGGCCTGCGCGTGGTGGATGCGTCCGTCATGCCGCTGATCACGTCGGGGAATACCAACTCGCCGACGATCATGATCGCCGAGCGCGCCAGCGACATGATCCGCGAGGATCGCAAGCTGCGCGCCAGTGGCGCCGCCGTGGTGCAGGTGCTTGCTGACACGCCTTCGGGTATTCCCGTGGCGTGATGTGCCGGGTCGGCGGCGGGAGCCCCCAACCCGCCGCCAACCCGCGCCAGCGTTGACCAGACAAGGCGAAACATGACGACTCCTGCATGTCTTATGCCTAGTGCAAACCCCGATGTTTTGCGACGCAGCAGACGCACACAATAGTCGCCGGTATACGGTGCTCCCGCCTGCACTTCAGGGCGGTTGAGCCACCCGGATATCGCGGCAGCCGCGCCGCTTCCAGACACCTATAACGCGGCAAACATGGCGACAAAGCCGGAGTTCGAACCATTGTCAGTGCCGGGCACAACCCGGTATCGCAGCAAGAGGGCGGGCAGGAGACTATGACTCAGGAAATCATCCTGGAAACAAAGAACCTCACGAAGGAATTCAAGGGGTTCACGGCGGTTAGCGACGTCAACCTGCAGGTGCGACGCGGCTCGATCCACGCATTGATCGGCCCCAACGGCGCGGGCAAGACGACCTGCTTCAACCTGCTCACCAAGTTCCTGGAGCCGACCACCGGCACCATCCTTTTCAACGGCATCGACATCACCCGCGAGAAACCG